>NZ_JBSFVA010000006.1:0-333876 GCF_053592075.1 Nonomuraea sp. NPDC002799 | reverse complement strand
GTCATAGGACCGCGCGCCGGACTCGGGGGCACCGAACGACGGGCCGTCATAGGACCGCGCGCCGGACTCGGGGGCACCGAACGACGGGCCGTCATAGGACCGCGCGCCGGACTCGGGGGCACCGAACGACGGGCCGTCATAAGGCCGCGCGCCGCTCTCGGGGGCACCGAGCGCATCGTAGGGACGCGCGCCTGAGGCGGTCTCGTAGGGCCGGGGGCCGGACCCGATCTCGTAGGGCCGGGGGCCGGACCCGGTCTCGTACGCGCGAGCGCCCGGGTCGGGAGCGCCGAAGGAGGGGAGGCCGTACTGGGGACCCGTCTGTACCGGGCCGCCCGGCACGCCGTACGAAGGGCCGCTCTCGTACGGCGACGCGCCCGGACCCGCGGAACGCCCTGACGGGTCGCCCCACGAGGAGCCGAACGCGGCCGGCGGCTCCGGTCGCCGGCCTGGCTGATCAGGCGAGTCATCAGCGGGCAGGAAGTCCGGCCGCCCCTGTGGCTCGGGGTAGTCCGACGGCGTGCGTCCTTCGGTGGGGCGCTCGTCGGTCATCTAATTCTCACCACTCCTTGGCTCGGCCACCGCAATCTTGGCTCGTGCGGTATACGAGGGCTATAAAGCCTTGGTCACGAAATCCCCGTGACAAAGCCCGAACCCAGATCGTATGCCCCACGCGCCGACGACTACGCCAACCCGGCCAAGCCCGGCATATCGGGATGTCAGGGTGTGGCCGTGGAAGGAGCAGGTGTGGGCGAGGTCCGAGCCTGCTGGAACAACTCCACAGGAGGCGCCGGGTTGTTCTGCCCGGCGCCGGTGGCCGCGAAGAAGGTGCCGAGCGCGACGGCCGCGGACACCATGCCGACGGCGACGTAGGCGGAGCGCCGCCTACCCCCGCGGCCAGGGCCCGAGACTCCGGTGGCGTCCCGGCGCGGGCGGTTGTCCAGAGGCGCGATGCTGTGGGGCCCAGGTATGGGCACTCCCCCGAACGTGCGCGACGGGAAAGGGCGCTCCCTCGGCGGCAGCGGCCCGCCCGGCTCCGCCATCCGGAGCAGGGACATGGTCAGGTCGGCGGGCATCACGGGACCTTCGAGCGAGCGCAGGCGCGACTTCAGCGCCCGCATCGACTCGACTTCGCGCCTGCAGTCAGCGCAAAAGGTCAGATGAGCCAGCGCGCGCTCACGTTCGGTGTGGTTGAGCTCACCGTCGACGAGCGCGGAAACGCGTTCTCCAAGATGGGCCATATCAGACTTCCTCCCCACGAATTACGGTCGGGGGGGATTGAAGATTACGGGGGGCCCGATGGTCGAGCGCCTCTCGCAACTGCGCCCGGCCACGGTGAATACGGCTTCGGACCGTCCCCAGCTTGACGCCGAGCGTGGCCGCGATCTCCTCGTAAGACAGGCCCTCGATGTCGCACAGCACGATCGCGGCCCGGAACTCGGGGGCGAGCGCGTCGAGGGCGGCCTGGATGTCGGGCTCCAGATGAGCGTCGTCGAACGCCTGCGCCGGCGACGGCTCACGACCGCGCAGGCGCTCCGCGGCGTCGTCGGCCAGCCCCTCGAACCTGATGCGCTGCTTGCGCCGCGCCATGTCGAGGAACAGGTTGGTGGTGATCCGGTGCAGCCACCCCTCGAACGTGCCCGGGGTGTAGCTGGACAGTGACCTGAAAACCCGGACGAAGACCTCCTGCGTGAGGTCCTCGGCATCGTGGACATTGCCGGTCAGCCGGTACGCCAGCCGATACACGCGTGCGGAGTGAGTCCGCACCACTTCCTCCCATGTGGGAGGCGTCCAGTCAGACGACACGGGAGTATCTGCCTGGTGGTCACTTTCGTCCACCAGAACTCCTCTCTCTGGGACCACAGCTACCGTCATAGTGCCTGGTTTTGTCCCTTCGTGCGCACTGCCTGCCTTCCGGACCGGCAAAGCCCGTTTAAACCTGCAACGCCTTGGGGCCCGCCTGAGTTCCCGTCCCGGCGTGTCTCCCCTAGGCTGCGATCGGTGCCAATCACGTGTATGACCTTCTGCGACAATCGCACGGAAGTGGGGGGAGGAGGCCGATGACCAGTCCGGTGGAGGCCACTCTGGCCTATGCGGAGCAGTTCCATCACGAGGATGAGACTCTGCACGCGGCGCGTCAGCGCGGGCTGGAGATGGGGGCCACGCCCATCCTTCCCGGCGGCGGGGCGGCCTTGTGCTTCCTCGCCACCGCGATCAACGCCAAGTCCGTGGTGGAGGTCGGCACGGGGTGCGGCGTCTCCGGGCTGTGGCTGCTGCGCGGCATGCGCGCCGACGGCACACTGACCAGCGTCGACGTCGAGCCGGAGCATCAGCGGCTGGCCAGGCAGGCGTTCGCGGAGGCCGGCTTCTCCGGCGGGCGGGTGCGGCTCATCTCGGGCCGCGCGCTCGACGTGCTGCCGCGGCTGTCCGACGGCGGCTACGACATGGTCTTCGCCGACGGCGCGAAGCACGAGTACGCCGACTATCTGGCCGAGGCCGTACGCCTGCTGCGGGTCGGCGGCATCGTGGCCTTCGACAACATGTTGTGGCACAACCGCGTCGCCGACCCCGCGCAGCGCGACACCGACACGGTGACGCTGCGCGAGGTGGGCAAGCTGGTGCAGTCGGACGATCGGCTGCGCTCGGTGCTCATGCCGCTGGGCGACGGGATGCTCGCCGCCGTCAAGACCGCCGACTAGCGGCTCCTGCGCGCGGCTGACCTACGTCCGGCGGCACCCGCACGGCTACGCGCGGGTGGCTCACTCCGGCGGCACCCGCACAACTACGCGCGGGTGACCCACTCCGGCGGCATTCCCACGGCTACGCGCGGGTGAGCCACTCCAGCAGCACCCGCACGCCGAACCCGGTGGCACCCTTGCTGAGGGTGCCCTCGTCGACCGTGCTGCGCCCGACCCCGGCGATGTCGAGGTGCGCCCATGGCCGCCCGCCCGTGAACTCCCGCAGGAACAGCGCCGCCGTGATCGAGCCCGCCCCGAAGCGGGACCCGGACTCGACGTTGGCCAGGTCGGCGATCGACGACTCCAGGGCGGGCGTGTAGTCCTCGATCAGCGGCATCCGCCACAGCCGGTCGTCACTGTCCCGCCCGGCGTCCACGAGCTGCTTGGCCAGCGCGTCGTCGGAGGCGTAGACGGCGCCCACGTTGCGGCCGAGGGCCACGCTGATCGCCCCGGTCAGGGTGGCGATGTCCACCACCGCGTCGGGGTCGAGCTCGGCGTCGGCGTAGGCGAGGGCGTCGGCCAGCACGAGCCGCCCCTCGGCGTCGGTGTTGAGCACCTCGACCGTGCGCCCGCCGTAGTGCACGATGACGTCGCTGGGCCGCTGCGCGGTGCCGGACGGCATGTTCTCGGCCGCGGCGATGAGGCCGGTGACGCGTACGGGCGCGCCCAGCTCGGCCAGCGCGCCGAGGACGGCGATCACGACGGCGCCGCCCGCCATGTCGGTCTTCTGCGTCTTCATGTTCTCGGTCGGCTTGAGCGACAGGCCGCCCGAGTCGAACGTGATGCCCTTGCCCACCAGCACGACGTGCCGGTCGGTGGGCTCGGCGGGCGTGTAGGAGAGCTGGATGAGCCTGGGCGGGCTGGCCGAGCCGCGCCCGACCGCGAGGATGCCGCCGAACCCGCCTGCCTGGAGCTGCTCCTCGTCCCACACGCGCACGGGCAGGCCGCGTTCGGCGGCCCGCTCGGCCAGCCAGGCGGGGTTCTTGACCGAGGAGGGCGTGTTGGCCAGGTCGCGGGCCAGCGCCACCGCCTGCGCCAGGGTCTGCGCGTAACGCACCCGCTCCTCGTCGCCGCCGGCGAACACCAGCGCCCGTACGGGCTTGCGCCCCGCGTCGCCGATCCTGAACGAGTAGGCCGCCAGCAGCGCCGCCTCGGCGAACGCCGCCTGGTCGCCCTCCGGCATCACCACGGTCAGCGTGTCGCGGCCCTTGACCTTGCGGGTCAGCGCGGCGGCTGCCTTGCGCAGGGCCCGCGGCGAACCGTCGCCCACGCCGTACAGCAACACCCGCCCCACGCCACCGGCCCGTGCCACGGGAACCTCGACGATCTCCCCCGCCGCTCCCTTGGCCTCGTAGTGGGCCAGCAGATCGGAGACCGGCAGGTGCAGCTCGACCGCGTGTGCGGGGCTGAGGCCGGAGGTGTAGGGGACGGCCAGCAACTCGGTGTCGTCGGGAACCTCGGCGACCACCGAAGCAGTGGTCTCTATCGGCACGGCGAATCTCTCCTCAGAAACGTCAGCGACCCTGGCGCCGGACTACGCCAGGGTCGTAGATCAAGTTGTCTCGGGGGCCTCAGCCGACGACGTTCTTCAACGCCTCGCCGAGCGCCTTTGCCTCGTCGGCGGAGATCTCCACGACGAGCCGGCCGCCACCCTCCAGGGGGACCCGCATGACAATGCCGCGCCCTTCCTTGGTGACCTCGAGCGGACCATCGCCGGTCCGCGGCTTCATCGCCGCCATGCGTGCATCCCTTCCTGCCTTGGGCTCCCGCGGCCCGCGATTTCCGACCTCCGTCGGGGTGGTCGGCGCATTCACGTCTTCTGTGATGTCCCATTCTCCCGCATCGAGAGCCCTCATGGGTAACGATCTCCTCCCAGAATGCGTTGTCCATGCAGGCGATGGCGGCCAAACTGGCTGTGTGCACGCTCGCGCCGCTCTGTTCGACCTCTATGGGGACCACCTGCGCTCGCGCAGTGGGCAGGCGTCCGTCGCCGCGCTCGTACGCCTCATGAAACCCCTGGAAATAGCCGCTCCCGCCGTGCGGACCGCGGTCTCCAGAATGGTGCGGCAAGGGTGGCTGCGGCCGCTCAGGCTGCCTCAGGGCGCCGGCTACGGGGTCACCCCGAAGTGCGTCAGGCGACTGGACGAGGCCGCGCTGAGAATTTACCGAGCCGGAACGCTGACCTGGCACGGCCGATGGCACCTGATCGTCTTCGAGCCGGTCAAGGAGCGTCCGCGCAGGGAGCGGCTGCGCGCCGATCTGACCTTTCTCGGCTACGCGTCGCTCTCCGAGACCACCTGGCTCGGCCCCCGCTCCTCGATCGAGCTGGACAACCTGCTCGAGGGCGAAGGGGTGCGGGCGGACAGGTTCGACTCCGCGCTGGAGGGCGACCCGAGGGAGCTCGTCGCGCGGGCGTGGGATCTGTCGGCCATCGGCGAGGCGTACGAGCACTGGCACGCCGAGGCTGTCACGCTGATCAGCACGCTGCCCGAGGCGGCGCCGGCCGACCAGGTCTTCGCCACCAGGAGCCGGCTCGTGCACGGCTGGCGCAACTTCCTGTTCCGCGACCCGGGCCTGCCGCCTGAGCTGCTGCCCGCGGGCTGGCCGGGCGAGAAGGCCAGGGCCTACTTCGAGCAGGAGGCCACCCGGCTGCTGCCCGCAGCCGCCGCGTTCGTCGACAGGGAGTTGCCTTGATCCGCTATGACGTGGCCGACGCCGTCGCCACCATCACGCTCGACCGCCCCGACGCGATGAACTCATTGACCGCCGAGCTCAAGCCGGCCCTCCTCGACGCGCTGCGCCGGGCGGCCGGCGACCCGGGGATCAGGGCCGTCCTGCTCACCGGCTCGGGGCGGGCCTTCTGCGCGGGCCAGGACCTGCGCCAGCACGCCGACAACCTGGAGGCGGGCCGCGGCCTGGCCGACACCGTGCGCACGCACTACAACCCCATCGTGGAGCTGATCACGACCATGCCCAAGCCGGTGGTGGCCGCGGTCAACGGCGTCGCGGCGGGCGCGGGCGCGTCCCTGGCGTTCGCCTGCGACCTGCGGATCGCCTCGGAGAAGGCGAAGTTCGCGCTGGCGTTCGCGGGCATCGGGCTGGCGCCCGACTCGGGCGCGTCGTGGACGCTGCAGCGCCTCGTCGGGCGTGGCCGGGCCACCGAGCTGATGCTGCTCGGCGAGCCGCTCGACGCGGCCCGCGCGCTGGAGCTGGGCCTGGTCACGCGGGTGGTCCCCGCCGACGACGTGCTCAAGACCGCCCAGGAGCTCGCCGTACGTCTGGCGCACGGCCCGACCCTCGCCTACGCCGCCACCAAGCGGGCGCTGGCCTACGCCGCGACGCATTCGCTGCCCGACTCGCTGGCCATGGAGGCCGACCTTCAGGACGAATGCGTCGCCACCCGCGACCACCTCGGCGCCACCGCCGCCTTCCTGGCCAAAGAACGACCGACGTTCAACGCAGAGTAATGACGGCGGCGGGGTACTCCTAGCGTCATGCACCACTCCGACGCCTCCCGCGGGCCGGCCGCGCCCGGCTGCGACGCCCCTCCCGCGAGCGCCGCGCACGACTTCGACGCCCTGCGCGCCACCGCCGCCGACCTGCTCACCGGGGGCGCGATCGACGTCTCCGACCCCGTCTACGCCAGGCCGCTGGCCCGGCTGAGCGACACGGCCGCCGCCTGGCTGGCCGGGGCCGAGCTCTCGCCGGCCGCGCTCTGGCCCGATCTGCCGCTGCCGGGGCGGCCGGGCAACGTCACGGGCAGTTACGGCCGCCTGCGGCTGATCGCCACGGCCTGGGCCACGCCGGGCGCCGCGCAGCACGGCGACGACGCCGTGGCGGCGACGGTGGTGTCGGCGCTCGACCTGCTCCACGAGCGGCACTACAACGAACGGCTCGCGGAGACGGGCAACTGGTGGTTCTGGGAGATCGGCACGCCCGCCGAGTTGTCGCGCACCTGCGTGCTGCTCGGCGACCGGCTCGACGACGGGCGACTGGCGGCCCATCTCGCGGCGATCGACCGGTTCTGCCCGGACGCCGACCGGCGGACGGGCCATCCCGAGGCATCAGAGAGCGGGGCGAACCGGGCCGACAAGGCCGCCATCGTGGCCTACCGCGGCGTGGCGGGACGCAGCGCGGAGAAGCTGGCGCTGGCCCGCGACGGGTTGTCGGACGTGCGCGACGGCGGACGGCACAGCGTGTTCGGCTACGCCGACTCGGGCGACGGCTTCTACCGCGACGGGTCGTTCATCCAGCACGGCGACGTGGCCTACACGGGCTCGTACGGGTTGTCGCTGATCACCGCGGTCGCCGGCACGATCGCCCTGCTCAGCGGGTCACCCTGGGCGGTGCGCGACTCCGGGCGGGTGATCCTCGACGCGGTCGAGGGCTCCTTCGCCCCGTTCGTCCACGACGGGCTGCTGATGGACACGGTCCGGGGGCGGGCGGCCACCCGGCAGACGTTCTCCGACAGCGTGGCCGGGCACGGACTGATCGGCGCGGTGCTGCTGCTCGCGCGGGGGGCGCCCGAGCCGTACGCGAGCCGGTTCGAGGAGCTGGCCAAGGGGTGGATCGAGCGTGGCACGGCCCGCCCCTACCTCGATCACGCGGACGTGCCCGAGACGCGGCGGGCGATCGCCGTCCTCGACGACAAGACGGTCGAGGCCGCGGCCGGGCCCGTCGGGCACTTCGTGTTCCCCTCGATGGACCGGACGGTGCACCGGCGGCCCTCCTGGTCCTTCGCCATCAGCCTCTCGTCACGGCGGGTCGCCGCCTACGAGGCCATCAACGGGGAGAACCTGCACGGCTGGTACACCGGTGACGGAATGACCTATCTCTACACGGACGACCTGGGCCAGTTCGGCGAGGACTTCTGGCCCACGGTGGACCCCTACCGGCTGCCCGGGATCACCGCCGACACCAGGAGGCGCGACGACCTGTCCTTCCGCGCCTACCGTCCCGCGAACGCGCTGGCCGGCGGCGCGGTGCTGGAGGGGCGCTACGGCGCCGCCGCCATGGAGCTGATCGGCGACGGCGGCAGCCTGCGGGCCCGCAAGTCGTGGTTCTGCCTGGACTCGGCCGTGGTGGCGCTGGGCAGCGGCGTGGGCGCCTTCGACGGCTACGGGGTCAGGACCGTGGTGGAGAGCCGTGCCACGGAGGCGGAGCCGTACCTGGGGGACGGCTGGGCGCATCTGCCGGGGGTCGGCGCCTACGTGGTGGAGGGGCTGCGCTGCGCCGTGGAGACGCGTACGGGCCGCTGGCGGGACGTCAACGCGGGCGACGACACCGCCGGCGCGACCGAGCCCGTCACGCGCCGCTACGTGACGCTCTGGATCGACCACGGCGTCAATCCCGTGGACTCCTCCTACGCCTACGTGGTGTTGCCGGGCGCCACCCGCGAGCGCGCGCGGGCCTTTCGCGGGTCGCGTCCCGTGCGGGTGCTGGCCAACACGCCGAGGGTGCACGCCGTGCAGGCGCGCAGCCTGTTCGCGGCCACGTTCTGGGCGGCGGGCGAGGCCGGGGGCGTGCGCGCGGACGCGCCGTGCGTGGTGCTGCTCCGCCGGGCCCGCCAGGGGATCCTGCTCGCCGTCGCCGACCCCAGCAGGACGGTGGAGACCGTGACGCTCACGCTGGACCGGCAGGCCCGCGGGATCATCAGGGCCGACGACACCGTGACCCTGCGGCCGGGCCGGCAGCCCGCCGTCACCGTCCGGCTCGGCGGCTCACTCGGGCGCACCCATGCGGCCGAGCTCAGCGTGTACGAGCCACGCAGCCCTCAATATGGTCGTTGACCAGCCCGATCGCCTGCATCAGCGCGTAGGCCGTGGTCGGGCCGACGAACTTGAAGCCGCGCTTCTTCAGCTCCTTGGCCAGCGCCTTGGAGCCCGGGGTGATCGCGGGCACGTCGGCCATCGTGCCCGGCACGGGCGCGTCCGGCTCGGCGTAGCGCCACACCAGCTCTGACAGGCCGTCCGGGAGCTCCTGGGCGGCCTTGGCGTTGCCGATGGCCGCCTCGATCTTGGCCCGGTTGCGGACGATGCCCGCGTCGCCGAGCAGGCGCTCCACGTCGTGCTCGGTGTAGGCGGCCACCTTGGGGATCGAGAAGCCGTCGAAGGCGGCGCGGAAGTTCTCCCGCTTGCGCAGGATCGTCAGCCAGGACAGGCCCGACTGGAACGCCTCCAGCGCCACGCGTTCGAAGACCTCGTCGTCGCCTTTGAGCGGGCGGCCCCATTCGTCGTCGTGATAAGCCACGTATGTCGGGTCTGTCATGCCGGCCCAGGTGCAGCGGATCGGCGGTTCGGTCACGTGCGTTCTTTTCCGTCCTTGCCGAGCGAGGCCCGCACGGGCTCCTCGGCGATGTTCGTGTCCTGCGGCTCGCCCGGCTCGGCCCCGTCGTCCTTGAGCCCGTCGTCCTTGAGCCCGTCGTCCTTGAGCCCGTCGTCCCTGAGCTCCGCCTGAGGCTCGTCGTCCGGCTTGGGCTCCTCGGCGTGCTCGCCGTCGCGGAGCTCAACCCCAGGCCCGTCTCCAGACGCGACTTCCGGGTCGGCGTCGAGCTCGGGCGCTTCGTGGCCGTCCTGCGCGGCGGCTGCCAGGCCGTCCTCCGACGGCACGCGCCAGTCCGGCTCCTCCGGCCGATGCCGCAGCGGGGCCACGTCGCCGTCCCAGGCCACCGAGGCCCCGCTCGACGTCATGGGGTCGCCCGACTCCGGCAGCTCCCGGGGCGCGGCCGGCGCCTCGGGCTCGTGGTCGGTGCGCAGCCCGGCGCCCGGGGCGGCGTAGACCTCCTGGCGCGCGTGCAGCCGGCTCGACAGCAGCTCGGAGAGCCGCTGCTCCAGCACCGCGATCCGGGTGTCACGCGCACTGATCGCGTTGGCGGCCCTGCGCAGGGTCTCGTCCACGCTCTGCGTGTGATAACCCACGAGATTGACCGGCAGCTGCAGCGCCATGAAGTCGACCGCCGAGAGCTGCCCGGCCTCCGGAAGGTCGAGAGGCGGCACATCGGGCGGGAACTCGGTCAGCTCACCGCCCCTACCGAGAGAGACCAACACCACGCAGGCCAAGATGGCGATGGCGGCGATGGCGAGTATGACCAGCACATTGGCATCGTACTCATACCATCGAGGCACGAGGTGCCGCACTTGCCCCGGCCAGTGCGCCACCGGGCTTCGCGGAGGGGACGATCGTGCTGGTCACAGGGCACGCGGGCGACCTCAGCCGACGGCCTCGCCGAGTTCGGCGACGCTGGGCTTGACCGGCTGGGCGCGCGCTTCGAGATAGGTGAACGCCTCCGCCACGCCCGTGCTCCACGAGATCGCGTCGAAGACGCCGGCCCGGGTGAAGCCCTGGTCGTACATGGAGGTGACGAGCGTCTTCAGCGGCTCGTACAGCCCCCAGGGGTCGAGGATCACCAACGGGCGGTCGTGGATGCCGAGCACCCGGGCCGTCCAGATCTCGAAGAGCTCCTCCAGGGTGCCGATGCCGCCGGGCAGCACCAGGAACGCGTCGGAACGGGCGTCCATGACGGCCTTGCGCTCGCGCATGCCGTCGGTGACGACCAGCTCGTCCGACTCCTCGTCCGCGATCTCGATGTCCACCAGGACCTGCGGGATCACCCCGATCGTGCGCCCACCGGCCGCGCGGGTGGCCGCGGTCACGGCTCCCATGCAGGAGACGGTGGCGCCGCCGCTCACCAGGGTGTGACCACGCTTGGCGAGCTCGGACCCCACCTCCGTGGCCAGGTCGAGGTATTTCTGGTCGATGTTCTGGCTTGAGGAGCAGAAGACGCAGATGTTCACGGTGGACAAGCCTATTGGGGCTCCGCGGGCTGGGCGGCGACGGCCGCCTCCTCTTCCTGCTCCTGCTGCGAACGGGCCCAGTCGGCGTCGACGATGATGCGCACGGCCTCGTCGACGTCGTCGGTGACGGTGATGAGTCCGAGGTCCTGGGGCGCGATCTTGCCCTGGTCGAGCAGCCGGCTCTTGATCCAGTCGAGCAGGCCGCCCCAGAAGTCCGAGCCCACCAGCACGACGGGGAAGGAGGTGACCTTGCGGGTCTGGACCAGCGTGAGCGCCTCGAAGAGCTCGTCGAGCGTGCCGAAGCCGCCGGGCAGCGCGATGAAGCCGCACGAGTATTTGACGAACATCGTCTTGCGGACGAAGAAGTAGCGGAACTCGATGCCGAGGTCGACGTAGTCGTTCATGCGCTGCTCGAACGGCAGCTCGATGCCGAGCCCGACCGACACCGCGCCCTCCACGTCGCGCGCGCCCCGGTTGGCGGCCTCCATGACGCCCGGCCCGCCACCCGTGATCACGGCGTAGCCCGCCTCGGCCAGTGACCGGCCCAGCGCGCGGCCCAGCGCGTAGTCGGGTGAGTCCTGCGTGGTGCGGGCCGAGCCGAAGACCGTCACCGCCGGGGGCAGCTCGGCGAGCTGGCCGAAGCCCTCCACGAACTCGGACTGGATGCGCAGCACCCGCCACGGGTCCGTGTGGACCCAGTCGGCCGACCCCTGACGCTCCAGCAGGCGCTGATCGTGGGTGGAGGTGGGCACGAAGCGCCCGCGCACGACGGCCTGTCCCTGGCGGCGTTCTCGACGTGACTGTTCCATGGGGATCACGCTAGTCCTCTTCTCCGGCGGTCGCGTGCTTTCCGCCGCAGGCGGAGATCGCTGGTCCCGGGGCGCGAAATCCCTGGTCAGCCGGGCAGATCGAGGTTCTCAAAAATCTTGAAAGAAGCAGGGAACCGAATTTCGACCCCCCTACGTCTAACTGCCGAGGGTGCTGCTCGGGACTGAAAGTGGCTTTCCCCGCCAAATGGCCGGCGCGGAAAGCCACTTTCATGTGGTGAGCCAGTCCAGCATCGCCCGCTCGCTCTCGACGATCTTCGTCAGCGACACGTACTCCCCCTGCTGGTGCGCCAGATTCGGATCTCCCGGGCCGTAGTTCACGGCCGGCACTCCCAGCGCGGCGAAGCGGGCGACGTCCGTCCAGCCCAGCTTGGCACGCGGGGTGCCGCCGACGGCCTCGGTGAACGCCGCCGCCACCGGATGCGTCAGTCCCGGCCTGGCCCCGGGGGCCGCGTCGACGAAGGCCACCTTGAAGCCGTCGAACACCTCGCGTACGTGCTCCTGCGCCCCCTCGATCGTCAGGTCGGGCGCGAACCGGTAGTTGACGGTCACCACGCACAGGTCGGGGATGACGTTGCCGGCCACCCCGCCGCGCACGCCGACCGCGTTGAGCCCTTCGTGGTATTCGAGCCCGTCGACCACCGGCCGCCGCGCCTCATAGGCGTTGAGCCTGGCCAGCACCGGCTCGATCCCGTGGATGGCGTTGGCCCCGAACCACGAGCGCGCGCTGTGGGCCCGCTTGCCCAGCACGGTCACCTCGGCGCGCAGCGTGCCCTGGCAGCCGCCCTCGATCACGCCGTCGGTGGGCTCCATCAGCACCGCGAAGTCGGCGGCCAGCCGGCCGGGGTGATCCCGGGCGACGCGGGTGAGGCCGTTGCGCTCGGCCTCGATCTCCTCGCAGTCGTAGAAGACGTACGTCACGTCCTTGGTGGGCGCGGGCACGGTGGCCGCCAGCTTGAGCGCCACCGCCACGCCGGCCTTCATGTCGGAGGTGCCGCAGCCGTACAGCAGGTCGCCCTCGACCCTGCTGGGCAGGTTGCCCGCGAGGGGAACGGTGTCGAGGTGCCCGGCGATCAGCACGCGCTCGGGCCGGCCCAGATCGGTGCGGGCGACGATCGTCTCGCCGGATCTGTCCACCTTCAGGTGCGGCAGCGCGGACAGCGCCCGTTCGACCTCGTCGGCCAGCGCCCGCTCGGCGCCGCTCACCGACTCGATGTCCACGATCGCGGCGGTCAGCGCGCGTACGTCCTGTGTCAGGTCAACCATCAGGCATTCACTCCATGTTCGCGCAGCACCTCGTTGAGCGCCGCCTTGTCGTGCCGCTGCCCCGGCTCAAGATATTTGAGCACCAGCACGCACGGCAGGCCGAACGTGCCTCCGGGGAACTCCTTCTGCCGGGTGCCCCCGACGGCCACGCACCAGTCGGGGATCCGGCCGCGCGCCAGCTCCTCGCCCGTCCGCACGTCGATCACCGGGATCGACGCGGAAAGGATCGTTCCAGCGCCGACGACCGCGCCACGGCCGACCCTGGCGCCTTCGACGATCATCGCCCGGCTGCCGATCAGCGCCTCGTCCTCCACGACGACCGGCACGGCGTTGGGCGGCTCCAGGACGCCACCGATGCCCACCCCGCCGGACAGGTGCACGTTCTTCCCGATCTGGGCGCAGGAACCGACGGTGGCCCAGGTGTCCACCATCGTGCCGGAGTCGACGTACGCGCCGATGTTGGTGAACGACGGCATCAGCACCACGCCCGGCGCGAGGTAGGAGCCCCAGCGGGCGATCGCCCCCGGCACCACCCGCACCCCGTCCAGGGAGCTCTTCAGCGGAATCCGGTCGTGCTGGTGGAAATCGCCCACCTGCGAGCGCGCCATGCCGAGCACCTTGAAGCTGAGCAGGATCGCCCGTTTGGCGCGCTCGTCCACGACCACCTCGCCGCCGACCAGGCGTGCGGCCCTCGCCTCGCCCGTGTCGATCAGGTCGACCGCGGTCACGACCAGATGCCGCGCATCGACGTCGGCCGGCGACAATTCGGCGCGGCGCTCCCACAGCTCGTCCACCACCGGGGATATCGGTGAGGAGGTGCTCACGTGACTCATGGCCACGGAGCCTATCCGGCCGGGTAGGTTTTTCAGGGTGCGCCTGCGCTTCTCCCGTGGAGTCATCACCATCGCGATCATCGTCATCGTGCTCGCCGTGGGCATCTCCGTGGGCCTCTACCACCTGCTGACGCGGGCCACCCCGCTGGTCGTCCCGGAGGCGCACTGCACCGTGCGCACCACCGGCGGCGTCCGCGACCTCGATCCCGAGCAGGCGCAGATCTCGGCCACCATCGCCGCCGTGGCGGCGCGGCGCGGGCTGCCCGAACGGGCCGTGGTGATCGCCTACGCCACCGCGATCCAGGAGTCCAAGCTCTCCAACCTCGACTACGGCGACCGCGACTCGGTCGGCGTGTTCCAGCAGCGCGAGTCGCAGGGCTGGGGCAAGAAGAAACAGCTCATGGATCCCGTCTACGCCACCAACAAGTTCTTCGCCGCCCTGGTCAAGGTGAAGAACTACCGCAAGATCCCGCTGGCGGAGGCGGCCCAGGCCGTGCAGCGCTCGGCGGGCGGCTACGCCTACGCCCCGCACGAGGAGGAGGCCAAGATCCTGGCCGCCGCCTTCACCGGCCGCGAGCCCCAGGCCGTCCACTGCTGGTATCCGCCGGGCGAGGCGACCCCGGCGCCGCAACCCAGGGCGACCGAGGCGCGCAAGCAGCTCGCCAGGGCGCTCGGGAGCTCGGCCATCACCACCAAGAAGCGCGGATGGCTGGTCGCCGCGTGGTCGGTCGCCCACGCCGAGAAGTACGCCCTGCGCCGCGTCGGCTACGCCGGAGCCACCTGGTCCAACGACGTCAAGCTCGACGGCTGGCAGGCGGGCGGCACGTCGGGCACCACCCGCGTCGAGCTCTCCTGACGGGTCACGAGGCGCGGCGGACGATGGCGATCGAGCCGGGCGGGAGCGGCTGGGCGTAACTGGCCGTCCAGGCGTTGCCCTGGATGCGTTCGAAGGACAGCAGCCGGCCGTCGGCGGCGCGGTAGTCGGCGTAGTCGAGCAGCCCCCGGTCCGGAGTGCCGGTGTCGCCCTCGCTCCTGAACGCGGCCGTCCCCCGCTCGACGGGGAAGAACTCCACGCCCTCCATGATCAGCATGCTCTTGGCCGGCACCATGCCCTGGGTCGGCACGTCGGTCCAGAGCTGGACCTCCAGGTGCGGCGGCTCGCCCGCGTGCACCTCGACGGAGAGCCACTGGAGCCGGCGGACGGCGTCACGGAGCAGGAACTCGGTCCACTGCTGGCCCTGCCAGGAGACGTACATGGCGCCGAGCACACGGGCGGGCGATCCGTGCACCTCGATCCGGTCACCGACCCGGATCGTGCGGGGGTCGGTGTAGTCGGTGCCCGGATGTCCCGGCGGGCTGCTCACCGGCGCGGGCAACGGCATCTCGACGGGAGCTACCTCAACCGGCGGCGCGATCGTGCGGCCCTTCCTGTCCGACCGCAAGGTGGCCAGGAAGGCACCCAGCAGTAACAGGACGGTGGCGATGCTCAGCCCGAGTACGACCATGGAGGTCATGCTCATCGATCAGCTCGCTCCACTCGCGGTCTGCCTCGGCAAAAGCCCTTATCTATTTATGCGTTTCAAGCCTGTTCGGCTGGCTATGACGGGCGATCCTACTGGAGGCGCGCCACCGCCGCACCGATCCGCTCATCAGTGGCGGTGACGGCGATGCGGATGTGCCGCTCACCTGCCGCTCCATAAAACTCACCCGGCGCGACCAAAATCCCGATTTCGGAAAGCTTCGCCACCTGGTCCCAGGCGTTCTGCCCGTTCGACGCCCAGAAGTAGAGACCCGCCGTCGAGTGGTCGATGCTCCACCCCGCCCGCTCCAGCGCGGGACGCAGCAGGGCGCGGCGGCCGGCGTAGCGCTCGCGCTGCACGTCGGCGTGCTCGTCGTCGCCGAGCGCGGCCGCCATCGCGTCCTGCGTGGGCTTGGGCATGATCATGCCCGCGTGCTTGCGCGTCTCCAGCAGCCGCTTGACCAGGGCGGGGTCGCCCGTCACGAACCCGGCGCGGTAGCCCGCCAGGTTGGACCGCTTGGAGAGGGAGTGGACCGCGAGCAGCCCCTCGTGGGAGCCGCCGCAGACGTCGGGATGCAGGATCGAGATCGGCTGCTCTTCCCAGCCGAGCTCGATGTAGCACTCGTCGGATGCGACCACGGTGCCGCGCTCACGAGCCCAGGAGACCACCTTGCGCAGGTGCTCGGCGGGCAGCACCCGGCCCGTCGGGTTGCCGGGCGAGTTGACCCAGATGAGATCCACGTGCTCGGGACCGGCGGACAGCGTGCTGTCCGAGGCCGTGGCCACCGCGCCCGCCAGCCTGGCGCCCACGTCGTAGGTGGGGTAGGCCAGCTCGGGGAAGACCACCCGCCCCGCGCCCAGGTAGGTGGGCAGCCAGGCGACGAACTCCTTGGAACCGATCAGCGGGAGCACGTCCCGCTGATCGACGGTGACGCCGTGCCTGCGCCGCAGCCACCCCGCCGCCGCCTCGCGCAGCGCCTGGGTGCCGTGGGTCTGGGGGTAGCCGGGGCTGTTGGCCGCCCCCGCGAGCGCGTCCTGGACGATCTGCGGCACCGGGTCGACGGGCGTGCCGACCGAGAGGTCGACGATGCCGCCGGGGTGTGCCAGCGCACGCTCTTTGTACGGCTCCAGCCGATCCCAGGGAAAGTCGGGCAGGTTGTTCACGGTGCTCCAGGATGTCGCGGGGCCGTACTGAAGGCGCGGTGGGCACGCCGGCGGACCGGGCGCATCCGGCTTGATGCTCCCGTGTCCGGCGTGGCAGGACGCGCTACTGCTCCTCGGCCTGCGGTGGCAGCGCGGAGACCACCGGGTGGTCCTTCGCTATCTTTCCGACCTTCGAGGCGCCACCGGGCGAGCCGAGGTCCTCGAAGAAGTCGACGTTCGCCTTGTAGAAGTCCTTCCACTGCTCGGGAAGGTCGTCCTCATAGAAAATGGCCTCGACGGGGCATACAGGCTCACACGCGCCGCAGTCCACACACTCGTCGGGGTGGATGTAAAGCATGCGCTCGCCCTCGTAGATGCAATCGACGGGGCACTCCTCGATGCACGCCTTGTCCAGGACGTCCACGCAAGGCTGCGCGATGACGTAGGTCACCTCGAGCTCCTTCTTCTCCGCACCATGGCATGACTCTGACCGCGGTTTGCTACGCCCTAGTATTGCCGTGCTTGCCTGCTGGCCGAAACGGAGGGTGGCAAACTCGTGTCCGCACGCCTCGTCGTCAGCATCACTGTTCACGATATCGGCTCCCGTGTCACCACCAGGAGACGCGTGCCGGAAGGGTTCCGCGACGCCGTCGGGGTTCTCGTGTCGTGGCAGGACGGACTGCTCAAAGTCCGCAAAAGGGACGGCGTGCTGGTGGAGATCCCGGAAGAGACACTCGTGGCCGCCAAGGTCGTTCCGGCCGCGCCTCCTCGACCTGGGCGGACGTAGCAGTAAGTATTCGTTCTGTGACTGTACGCACCTGCGCCGCCGCAGCAGCCATCCTCGCCAGCGCCGGATGCGGCGCGTCATCCACGGAGTCCACCACCCCGGGGGCCAAGAACCTGCCGCCGATCAACGCCAAGGCCACGTCGATGAAGGCGGGGTTCGGCACGATGGACCGGCTCGCCGAGACCGCCAAGCAGGAGGGCGAGCTCAACGTCATCGCCCTGCCCCGCGAATGGGTCAACTACGGCGAGGTCATCGACGCCTTCGCCGACAAGTACGGGCTCAAGGTCAACGAGCTGGAGCCCGGCGCCAGCAGCAAACGGGAGCTCGACGTCGCCGCCCGGCTCAAGCCCGACGTGTTCGACCTGACCATGGACATGGCGGTCTACGGGGCCGACCGGTTCGCGCCGTACAAGGTGCAGGGCTGGCAGGACCTGCCCGACGACGTCAAGGACCCCTCAGGAGCCTGGTACGCCGCCTACGGCGGCTACATGTCCATCGGGTACGACCCGCGCGAGGTCAAGCCGCCCGCCTCCTTCGCCGACCTGCTCAAGCCCGAATTCCGCGTCGCGCTCGACGGCGACCCGCTGCGCTCGGCGGCGGCGTTCGACGGCGTGATGGCCGCCTCCATGCGCGGCGGCGTGCCCAGGCCGGAGCAGGGCGTCGACCTGTTCGCCAAGCTCAAGCAGGCGGGGCGGCTCACGGAGCCGGCCAAGGCCAACGTGATCGTCGCCTGGGACCACCTGAACGCGGCCCGCGGCGCCCGGCAGTCCGACGCCTGGAAGGTGACGATCCCGCGGGAGGCCGCGCTCGGCGGCTACCACGCGCAGGCGATCAACAAGGACGCGCCGCATCCGGCCGCGGCCCGGCTGTGGCAGGAGTTCCTGCTCTCCGACGAGGGCCAGAACCTGCTCCAGAAGGGGTACGCCCGGCCGGCCCGCGGCGAGGCGATGCTCATGAAGGGCACGCTCGACACCGAGCAGGCCGCCAAACTGCCCAAGGCGCCCGGTCCGCCGGTCCTCATGACGATTCCGCAGGCAGACGCGGCGAAGGCGTACCTGAGGAAGGAGTGGACCAAGAGCGTGGGATGAGTCCCTTGTGACTTGATATGTCGCAGGGACGTTGAGGCTCTAAAGTAATCGGACAGCACGGCCACGGGGGCCCGATGTCTGACGAATGAGAGCTGATCGTCTTGCGATATGACGCACCGAGTTTGGATCGGTGGAACAGTCGCGCCTACGACAGCAGCTTCGGCTACGTCTCCACGCAGGGCGCGCCACTGGTCGACCTGCTGGATCCGCACCCCGGAGACCGCGTGCTGGACCTGGGGTGCGGCACCGGGGTGCTGACCGCCCAGCTCGCCTTCCGAGGCGCGGACGTCCTCGGCATCGACGGCTCGGCCGCGATGATCGAGAAGGCGCTGGCGCAGTATCCCGGGATCGACTTCATCGTCGGCGACGGGCACGACTTCACCGTGGTGGACCCGTACGACGCGGTCTTCTCCAACGCCGCGCTGCACTGGATGATCCGCGATCCGGCCGCCGTGATCGCCAGCGTGCGGGAGGCGCTCAAGCCCGGCGGGCGCTTCGTCGCCGAGATGGGCGGGGCGGGCAACTGCGCCGAGCTGACCGCCGCGATGCTGACCGCCTGGCGGGAGTATGGCCTGCGTGAGCCCGACCTGCCCTGGTATTTTCCCACGCCCGCCGAGTACGCGAGCCGCCTGGAGCGGGAGGGCTTCGTGGTCAGGCTGCTCGAATACTTCGACCGGCCGACCTCGCTCGACGAGTGCCCCGGCGGGGCCGCCGACTGGGTGCGCATGTTCGCCGCCCCGGCCCTCGACGGGTTGCCACCGGAGATCGTGGAGCCCCTGCTCCGTCGGGTAAACGAGTTGGCCGCGCCCGCACTTCGCAGGGAGACTGGCTGGATGGCCGACTACGTGCGTCTACGCTTTGCCGCTGTTCGACGTTGATGGGTCGTGCGGGATGCGTAGGGCTGTTTTGCCGGACTATGGTCTGTTCCGTGGGCGGCGAGATTATGGCTGCACCGCTGCGGCGGCGTGAGGGGCTGGTGAACGGAACGGGATGAACTTCTGCCTGAGCGACCTCGTACCACCGTTGAGGTGGAGCGACGCGTCGACGATCACGCTACTCACCGGGCAGCCGGACCTGCCGGAGGCATGGTGGCGCAGCCTGCCCATGCCGCGGGTCCTGACCGCCATCGGCCCCGAGTCGCTGGGTGAGCTGCTGACGGAGATCGCCCTGGAACACTGGTCCGCCGCGGCCGTCGGCGACATCCTGCCGGCGCTGCACGTGCTCGATCCCGACGAGGCCGACGAGCCCGCCGTCGCGATCGCGCTCGACCGGGCCGGATCGTGGGCCGGGCTGCTGGCGCTGACCAGCAGGGAGCTGGTCGACCAGCCCTTCATCCAGGCTCGGCCGGTGCTCAACACGCTGTTCTCGGCGGTCCTGGTGCGGCTCGCGCTGCCGCGTGCCGAGACGCCCGGCGAGAGCGCCGCAATCGCGCCTCAGGAGGCCGCGGCGTTGTACGTGGACGCTCCCGAGGCGCACGCTCCCGAAGCCGCCGAGAAGGCGCCTGAGGCGCACGCGTCTGAGGCCGGCGAGCACGCGTCCGAGGCGCATGCTCCTGTGGTCGCCGAGGAGGCGCCTGAGGCCCATGCTCCTGAGGTCGCCGAGGAGGCGTCCGAGGCGCACGCATCTGAGGTCGATGAGGAGTTCGAGGCCGAGAGCGCCGAGCCGGTCCTGGACGCCGACGCCGAGCCCGTCTCGGAGGAGGCCCCCGAGCCCGTGCCCGTGCCCGTGCTGGACGCCGCCGAGGACGCCGCTCCCGAGCCGGCCGCCGAGGAGGCGGCCGCGCTGGAAGCAGCCGCTCTGAAGGCCGAGGGCGTAGGCGAGCCCGCCGAACCGGAGCCCTTCGAGGTCACCTCCCCAGAAGAGGAACACGAAGAGGAGCCCGGCGAGGAGCCCGTCGGCGAGTACATCGAAGAGGCCGCCGAGGCCGAGTTCGACACCGATGACGACGAGCCGGTCGACGACGAGCCGGTCGAGGTCGCCGGGGAGGCGCAGCGGCTTCCCGAGCTCATCGAGGCCGCGTTCGCCGGGCTGGACGACAAGAGCTGGGCCGTGGCCCAGAACCGGATCTTCACCGACCAGCCCTCCGCCGTCGACCAGCTCGCCAAGCTCTTCGCCGTCCCCCCGGCCGAGATCGCCGCCACCGAGGACGAGCTGCGTGCCCGCCTGGACCACTGGCTGGCCAGCGAGGAGGCGGCCCCGTACCGCGCCCACCTGGACGAGCTGCGCAGGACGCTGGGCCCCACGGCCCCCAGGGAGCAGCTCATCGGCGCGGCCGCCTGGCACAACGTGGAGATCCGCGCGCTGGAGGTGCCCGCCTGGCAGTTCGTGCTCGCGACCCTGCCGCCCCAGGCGCACCCCGAGCCGCATTCGGCCTTCGGTGAGGTGCGGCAAGCCCCTCCCCCGGGTCCCCCGCAGTTCCAGGCGTTCACCCCCGTCGCCGCACCGGCGCACGAGGGGAACGGGGGTTCGGGCGAGCAGCCGAAGGGCTACCAGCCGCTCAAGGACGTCTCCCAGACCAGGCGCTGCTTCCGGCAGCCGGACGGCAGGTGGTGGCTGCGCATCGACGTGACCGCCGAGCAACTGGCCGGCGGGGAGTGCGCGCTGCCGACGGGGTTCGCCTCGTACCTGGGCCTGTCCCCCGGTGAGAGCCGCACGGTCAGGAGCGCGGCCGGGGAGCTGACCATGACCTGGCACGGCAGGCCGGTGCTGGAGTCCGTCGAGCGCCTGCTCATGGACGTCGGCGCCCGCGAGGGCGGGCATCTGTTCCTGACGCTGTCGGATGAGGGCGTGCTGCGCGCCAGGCACCTCCCGGTCGCCGCCCAGGGAGCCGAGCAGATCACCAAGGCGCTGCGCCTGGTGGGCTACACGGCGCCGGGAGGCACCCGAGATCAGGCCGCCAGGGTGATCGCCACCAGGATCGGCCTGACTGGACCGGTCCGGCTGCCCGATCTGCTCGCCAGGCTCCGCGAACGCGGGGACCGCGACCTCCTCGAACTTCTGGACTGAGCAAGTGCCCCGGCTCGCGATCGGCCCCGAGTTCCCCAGGGAGCTCAGCGCACTGGCTCAGCCGGTGCGCAGGGACGCCGTGGTCGCGCTGCGCCGGTTCCTGCTGCACGTGTCCGGCGCCCCGCACCCGGAACGGGTCCGGGGCGGCCGGGACCCCCGGGTCGGGACGCTGCGCCTGGCCGACGGGCACCGGGGGGTGGTGGTGCGGCAGCGCGACCTCTACTGGCTGCGTACGGTGCTGCCCGACCCCGACGCCTGGTCGTACGCCCGGCGGCACAGGTTCGGCGTCAACTCCGTGATCGGCGTCGTCGAGGAGTGGGACGCCGAGTCCCTGGAGCGCGTCGAGCCCGCGCTGCGCAGGTCGGTCAGGTCGGCGGGCCTGTTCGACGCGATCTGCGACGGCGACCTGCTGGCGCTCGGCCTGGACGGGCACGCGCTGCCGCTGTTCCGGCTGATCACGACCGAGGCCGACGTGGCCGCGCTCGAACCCCTGCTGCCGCCCACCCAGCACGTCCCGCTCGCCGTGCTGGCCAGGGGCGGATCGCTGGCGGAGGCGTGGCGCGAGCTGGACGCCTGGCGCGCCTCCGGCGAGGAGACCGGGCCGATCGACCCGGACGATCTGCACGCGGCGCTGCGGCGCAGCCCCGACCGCGCGGCCTTCGTGGCCGACAAGATCGAGCTCGACCGGGTGCTGGGGGCGCCGGCCTGGTGCACGTTCCCGTACCCGCCGCAACACCGGCTGGCCAGGGCCGCCCGCTACGAGCAGCCGGTGCTGGTCGTGGGCGGGGCCGGCACCGGCAAGACGGTCACGGCCCTGCACCGCGCCGCCCACCTGGCCGCGCACGGCGCCGGCCCCGTGCTGCTCGTGACGTTCTCGCAGAGCCTGGCCGAGGAGCTGGGGGCGCGGCTGGACGTCCTGATCGAGGACGAGGTGGTCCGCAAGCGGATCGAGGTGGACAACCCCGAGCGCCTGGCCATGCGGATCGTGACCGACGCCGAGGGCGGCCGGCCCGCGCTGGTGGGCGAGGGGGCGCGGTCGCTGGCCCAGGTGACCGACGACGCGCTCAGGTTGCTCTCCATCGCGACAGGTGGTCTGCTCGACGACGTGGAGCCGGGGCACAAGCCGTACCGTCATATCGTGGTGGACGAGGCGCAGGACGTGAGTTCCGCGCAGTGGCGGTTGTTGCGGGCGGCGGCGCCGCGCGCGCACGACGATCTGTTCGTCGTCGGCGATCCGCACCAGCGGGTCACGGACACGCGGGTGGCGCTGGGCGCCGTCGGCATCCCCGCCTCCCAGCACACGCTCAAGCTCTCCTACCGCCTGCCCCAGGAGTTGCTGTCCTTCACGGTACGGCTGCGCGGCGGCGGCCCGGCGCCCGGCCTCGTCAGGGGCTCGACCGAGATGTCCGGCTTCCACGCCACACGCAACGGTGAGCGGCCGATGATCCGGGCGTACGACAGCCCGGAGGCGGAGCTGGCCGGGCTGCGCGGCACGATCGAGTCGTGGCTGGCGGACGGCGTGCCGGCCGCCGAGATCGCCGTCGGCGCCCGCCATCCGCGGCTCGTCCGCGCGGCCCGCCAGACCTTGATCGGCCTGGACGTGCGGACCTCGACGTTCCAGCATCTGAAGGGCCATGAGTTCGAGCGGGTGGCGCTCATCGGCGTGGCGGAGGGCGTGGTGCCCGAGCTTTCGCCGGACGAGCCCTCGGAAGATCTCGACATTCGAGCTCGTGCGCTGCAACGCGAACGGAGCATACTGTTCGTCGCCTGCACCCGCGCGCGTGCGATGCTCTATATCTCCCATTCCGGAAGAGGCAGCCCGTTTTTACCACTCTGATCACATAGTCTGAACTGCGGATATCTTCCCTTTGCCGGTTGGACCTCAATGAACCTCAGCCTGAGCGACCTCACGCCACCTCTGCGCTGGACCTCCCCTGGTCAGATCGCGCCGATCGTGGAGGAGCCCCTGCTGCCCGAGGCCTGGTGGCAGGCGATCCCCCTCGACCGCGCGTGTGCCATCGTGGGCACGCAGACGGTGGCGGGCCTCCTCGCCGACCTCGCCGTGGCCTGCTGGGGCCATCTGACACTGGGCGACGTGCTGCCGCTGCTGCGATTCTCCGACCCCGCCGAAGCGGAGCGGACGCCGGAGACGCTCGGCAGGGACGTGGTGCAGAAGCTGTTCATCGGTGTGTTCGAGCGGCTGCTCGAACCCGCGCCGGAGGCCGTGCCCGTGCCGTCCCGGCCGGACCGGCCGCTGCCCGAGCTGATCGACGAGCTGTTCGGGGCGATGGACGACCGGCAGCGGGCCATCGCGCGCGACCGGCTGTACGCGGCGCAGCGGGCCACGCTGGACGAGCTGGCGCAACGTTTCTCCGTGACCCGCGAGCGGATCAGGCAGATCGAGCGCGACCTGCGCGACCACGTCGAGGCCTGGCTCGGCAAGCGGGAGGCCGCCGCCCTGGTCGCGCACGTCTCCTGGTTGCGCGGCCGGCTGGGCTCCGCGGTGCCGGCCGACGACCTGCAGGCCGCCGTGCCGTGGCACGGCGCCGAGCTGCGCTCGCTGGGGATCCCGGTGTGGCGGTTCGTCCGCACGCTGCTGACCGGCTACGAGCAGGCCGACGGGTGGCTCGTGTCCGGCGGGGCCGACGAGCTGAGGGAGAAGACGCGCCAGCTCTTCACCGACGGGCCGCGCCCGCTCGGCGAGGCGGTGGCCATGGTGGCCCAGCTCGGCGTGCGCGAGGACGTGGCCGAGCGGTGGATCCTGGCCGTGCCGCAACTGCGCGTGCTGGGCCGGCACGTGGTGCCGTGGCCGCGCAACATCAACGACAAGGCCGAGGCGGTGCTGGCGGTGGCGGGTTCGCCGCTGACGCCCGAGGAGATCCAGGAGCGCATCGGCGAGGACTACAGCCTGGTCGGGATCCGCAACCAGCTCACGGCCGACGACCGCTTCCGCCGGATCGACCGGAACAAGTACGGCCTGACCAGGTGGGGCGGCGACGAATACCTCGGGATCAGGGAGATGATCGCCAGGGAGATCGAGCGGTCCGGCGGCGAGGCCTCGGTGAGCACGATCGTGACGAACCTGACCGCCCGCTACGACGTGAGCGAGAGCTCGGTGCGGGCCTACTCCGGCGGTCCCGGGTTCGAGCGGACCCAGCGGGGGTGGATCCGGGTGGCGGGCACCTCGCCGAGCGGGGAGGTGGAGCCGTACCAGCCGCGTAAGGACGTGTCGGAGACCCGGCGCAGCTTCCGCTCCCGCGACGGGCGCTGGTGGCACCGGGTCGACGTCAACGCCGAGCACCTGCGCGGCTCCGGGTCGCCGCTGCCGACGGGGTTCGCGGCGCATCTGGGGATGGCTCCGGGCGGGCAGCTCACGGCCTCCACGCCGTCGGGTGACGTGGTGATCAGCTGGCACAACCAGCCCACCATGGGGTCGATCAGGAACGTGCTGGCCGACTTCAAGGCGAGCGAGGGCGACCACGTGTTCCTGACCGTGTCGGACGGGGGCGAGTTGCTGACCCGCTACCTGCCCGCCGCTCCCGTCGGGATGCCCCCCGTGAACCGGGCGCTCTACCTGCTCGGCTACACCGCGCCCGTCAGCTCGGAGCTGGAGGGCCTGCGGCTGATCGGAGCCAGGATCGGACTGTCCGACATGTCCACGCGCGAGGAGGTCGTGGCCCGGCTGCGCGAGCGCGGCGACCGGGACATCCTCGGTTTCCTGGGTGCGTGACCCGGGACGACCTCGGTTTCCCGGGCGCGTGACCTCGGGACGTCCCTCGGTCTTCTGGGCGCGTGACCCGGGACAGCCTCGGTTCCCCGGGCGCGTGACCCCGGGCTAAGCTCAGGAGATGTTGCGGATCTACGACACGCGCGCCCGGCAGGTCGAGGAGATCGCCGCCGGGCGGGCCGTGCGGATGTACACGTGCGGGCCGACGGTCTATCGCCACGCGCACGTGGGCAATCTGCGCACCTACCTGCTGTCCGACCTGATCAGGCGTGTCCTGGAGCGGCGGCGGGTGCGCGTGCTGGCCTGCCAGAACATCACCGACGTCGGCCACCTCGCCGACGACGGCGCCGAGGACGGCAGTGGGGACGGCAGTGGGGACGGCGGCGGGGAGGACAAGGTCCTCGCGCAGGCGCGGGCGGAGGGGCGGTCGGCGCGGGAGCTGGCCCGCTTCTACGAGGACGCCTTCAAGGCCGACACCAACACCCTCAACCTGCGTCCGCCGGAGCATCTGCCGCGGGCGAGCGAGAACATCGAGCCGATGATCGAGCTCATCGCCAAGCTGGTGGAGCAGGGGCACGCGTACACGGTGCCGGACGGGTCGGTGTTCTTCGACGTACGCACCTTCCCGACGTACGGCGAAATTTCCGGAAATCGCCTGGACTCGCTCAAACCCGCGCACCGCATCGACGCCGTCGACCCGCGCAAGCGCTTCCACGCCGACTGGGCCCTGTGGAAGCCCGCCACGGGCGAGCTGAGCTGGGACACGCCCTGGGGCACCGGCTTCCCCGGCTGGCACGTGGAG
The DNA here is from genome assembly GCF_053592075.1 of Nonomuraea sp. NPDC002799. Taxonomy (NCBI): domain Bacteria; kingdom Bacillati; phylum Actinomycetota; class Actinomycetes; order Streptosporangiales; family Streptosporangiaceae; genus Nonomuraea; species Nonomuraea sp. NPDC002799. The sequence goes on along the minus strand of NZ_JBSFVA010000006.1, from coordinate 308,350 downwards.
TGCTCGGCCATGTCGCTGCGCTACCTCGGAGAGCGCTTCGACATCCACGTCGGCGGGATCGACCTGCGTTTCCCGCACCACGAGGACGAGCGGGCCCAGTCCGACTCGGCCGCCGGGCACGAGGTGGTGCGGCACTGGGTGCATGGCGAGCATCTGCTGTTCGACGGGCGCAAGATGGCCAAGTCCACGGGCAACGTGGTGTTGCTGTCCGACGTGGTGTCGGCGGGGCTCGATCCGCTCGCCGTGCGGATGGCCTTCCTTGAGCACCGTTATCGGCAGCAGGTCAACCTGACGTGGGACACCCTGCGGGCCGCCGACCGCACCCTGCGGCGCTGGCGGGCCCGGGTGGCCGAGTGGTCGGAGTCGCCCAGCGCGCCCATGGCCGTGGCGTATGTGGAGCGGGTGGAGTCGGCCTTCGACGACGACCTCGACACGCCTGCCGCGCTGCGCGTCCTGCGGGAGCTCGAACGGGACGACGGGGTGGCGCCGGGGGCGAAGTTCGAGGCGTTCCTGCATGTGGATCAGGTGCTGGGGCTGGACCTTTCCACGGAGATCGGGAAGGCGCGGGTGTTGCCGCCGGGGGCCGGCGAGTTGCTGGAGGCCCGGGCGCGGGCTCGGGACGCCAGGGAGTGGGTGATGGCGGATCAGCTCCGGGATGAGCTGGGTGAGATGGGGGTCCGGGTGTCGGACACGGCTGAGGGCCAGGTCTGGGACTGAGGACCGGCCGCCCGTGTGGCGCCTCGGCCCGGGCGCGGCAGGTGAGCTCGTCGTTCTCGCGGGCGACCGCCATCCTCCGAGTCCGCTGACAAGCTTGTGCGGGCGGCCGTAGCAGTGATCGCGGGCTGTCAGACTTGATGCCAGTTCGGCGAGATGGAGGTTCGGTGAGGCCCTATGCGTGGATGCCGTGGCCGTTGCGGTGGTTCGCTCGGGTGCTGACCGTTCTCCTGTTGTTGGCCCTCGTGCTGGCGGGGGTGCTCGTCTACACGGTGCGGCAGTCGTTCCCGCAGGTGGATGGATCGTTGCGGCTGCCGGGTTTAACCGGAAGTGTGGAGATTTATCGCGATAAATCAGGAATTCCGCACATCTATGCTGACACCGCCGCGGACCTCTTCATGGCGCAGGGCTTCGTCCACGCCCAGGACCGCTTCTACGAGATGGACTTCCGCCGTCACACGACCGCGGGCCGCCTCTCGGAGCTGTTCGGCAAGGCCACGCTGGACAACGACAAGGCGCTGCGGACCATGGGCTGGCGCAAGGTCGCCGAGCAGGAGCTCCCTGAGCTGGCCCAGCAGACCCAGGACTACCTGAACGCGTACGCGAAGGGCGTGAACGCCTGGCTCGGCGCCCACCCGAACGCCTCCGGCCGCAGCCTCGAATACTCCGTGCTCAAGCTGCAGAACGGCGACCAGCCGGTCGAGCCGTGGACCGCGGTCGACTCCCTGGCGTGGCTGAAGGCGATGGCGTGGGACCTCCGCTCCAACATGGAGGACGAGATCGACCGCGCCCTCGCGCTCACCAAGCTGCCCAAGGAGCGGGTCGAACAGCTCTATCCCGGCTACCCCTACGACCGCCACTCCCCGATCGTCACCGAGGGCACGATCGACCAGAACCGCTTCGACCAGCGGGCCGTGCCGAAGCCGGGCGCCGGCCGGGTGCTCACCCAGGCCGCCCAGACGCTGGAGAACGTGCCCGGCACCATGAGCACCGGCGACCGCGACGGCCTCGGGTCGAACTCGTGGGTGATCTCCGGCGAGCACACCGCGGGCGGCAAGCCGCTGCTGGCCAACGATCCGCACCTGGGGCCGCAGATGCCGTCCGTCTGGTACCAGGCGGGGCTGCACTGCCGGAAGATCACGGAGGAGTGCCCCTACGACGTGACCGGGTTCACCTTCTCCGGCTTTCCCGGCGTGGTCATCGGGCACACGGACAAGATCTCGTGGGGGTTCACGAACCTGGGGCCCGACGTGTCCGACCTCTTCCTGGAGAAGGTGACGGGGGACACGTACCTGTATCAGGGCGAGCAGGTGAAGCTGGAGAGCAGGCAGGAGCAGATCAAGGTGGCCGGCGGCGCTCCGGTCACGATCACCGTGCGCGGCACGCGGCACGGCCCGCTGATCAACGACGTGATGCCGGACGCCAAGCCCGGCGGCGAGGCCAACGCGGTGGCGCTGCAGTGGACGGCGCTCACGCCGGGCAAGACCGCCGACGCCGTCTTCGCGCTGAACAAGGCGGGCGACTGGGAGGAGTTCAAGGCGGCGGCGGCGCTGTTCGACGTACCATCCCAGAACCTGATTTATGCCGACACATCCGGCAAGATCGGCTACCAGGCGCCCGGGCGCATCCCCGTCCGCACGAGCGGCGACGGCACCCTGCCGGTCCCGGGCTGGACGGGCGAGTACGAGTGGAAGACGGCGCCCATCCCGTACGACCAGTTGCCCTCGATCGAGAACCCGGCCGACGGGTTCATCGTCACGGCGAACAACGCCGTCATCGACCCCAAGCGCTACCGGCCGCTGCTGACCGAGGACTGGGCGCACGGCTACCGCTCCGAGCGCATCCGCGACCTCGTCAAGGAGGCGATCAAGAAGGGCCCGATCGACGCGGCGGCCATGGCGAAGATCCAGCAGGACACGCACAACGGATTCGCGGACACGCTGGTCCCGGCGCTGCTGCAGGTGGATCTGGCGGGGCCGAGCGGCCGGGCCAGGGAGCTGCTCAAGACGTGGGACGGTACGCAGGGGCTCGGCTCCGCCCCGGCCGCCTACTTCAACGCGGTGTGGCGGCAGGTGCTCGCGCTGACGTTCCACGACGACCTCCCCGAGGCGGCCTGGCCCAGCGGCGGCGACCGCTGGTACGAGGTCGTCAGGGGCCTTCTCGGCCTTCCGGACGACCCCTTCTGGGATGACGTGACCACGAAGGGCCGCAAGGAGACCCGCGACGACATCCTCCGGCAGGCCATGGCGTCGGCCCACCAGGAGCTGACGGAACGGCTCGGGAACGACCCCACGTCATGGCGGTGGGGAGACCTGCACCAGCTGGAGCTGGTCAACGGCTCGCTGGGGACGTCGGGCATCGCACCGATCGAGGCGCTGTTCAACCGCGGGCCGTTCGCCGTGCCCGGGAGCAAGGACGCGGTCAACGCCACGGGCTGGAGCGCTCCGAAGGGGTACGCGGTCAGCGCCGTGCCGTCGATGCGGATGATCGTCGACCTGTCGGACCTGGACAAGTCCCAATGGATCAACCTGACGGGCGCCTCCGGGCACGCCTTCCACGACAACTACTGGGACCAGGCCGAGACGTGGGCGAAGGGTGGGTTGCTGCCGATGTACGCCAAGCCGGAGTCGGTCAAGAAGGCCGCCGTGCACACGCTCAGGCTGACCCCCGATCCCTGAGGTCACCCGGCTGCGCGCCGTCGCCACCGCAGCGGCGCGCGGGGATAGCCGCCGTCGTCCAGGTCGGCCAGGCGCTCGAAGACGTTGTACGAAGCCTGATGACCGCAGACGACCACCGAGACGAGCATGGCGAGGACGTAGAGCGGCAACATGGGCAACCCCACGCACCAGGCCCACTGCGTGGCGTGGCGCCCCTCATGCAGGATGAGCCGATCGTCCAGTGAGTCACGCTTCGTCAGGACGACGTTCCCGACCGTGAAGGCTCCCGCGATGGGGAAACGGTAGCGGTAGCCGAAGGCAAGGATGAGCCCGTTGGGGCCGTTTTGCCGGGTCGTGCCGCCGATGAGCGAGATCAGTAAACCGAGCGGAGTGGCGAGATTGATGTAATTCGCCGTACGCCGGAACCGGAAGCGCCTGTCCATGCGTCTCAGTCTTGACCAATCTTGACAAGTCGGAAAAATGATCAGGGTCCTGAAATCTCCTACAAGAGCAGGATTATGAGATTCTCCATTCTGGGCGCGCTGCTAGGCACCGTTGTACTCGCAGGAGCCGGCGGATTCGCGATCACCCAGACGTCAGCGACCGGTCCCCAACGATCCACCTCCCTGAATGCCGCGGGCGCGCGAGTGGCGTTGACCACCGACCCGACCACCAGTCCAACGGAAAGCCCCTCGGTCGGGGAATACACCGCGACAGCAGAGGTAGTCAAGCGAAAAGGCGTCTCTTATTTGGACGTCTCGCTCACGAACGCCGAACCGGCCTTCTTCTCGTTCAAACAGCGGGTCTGCAAACGGAGATCCTGCAAGACGGCCGGCTTCGATCTTCCGGTGACCACGGGCTCGCTGGTGGTCACGCAGCGGCTTGGCCGGGGCACGTACAAGAAACGGGGCGAGGCGTCCGTCGCGGTGACGCCCCTCCCGACGGTGACGGTGACCGAGCAGGTCACGGTCACGGTGACGGAGCCCGGGCCGACGGTGACGTTCACCTGTCAGCCGGGCGTCGAGCCCAGCGAGGTCCCCTCGGAGTCGACGCCCACGACGGACCCGACACCCACGGGCACGCCGACGACCACCCCGACGGAAACCCCGACCGCCACCCCGACCGAATCCCCCACCGAAACCCCCACTGACACTCCGACCGATACCCCGACGGAAACGCCGGTCGAACCCCCGACCGACCTTCCGACCATCCCGACGAGCACCGTGACGCCGACGGAGGATCCCACGGAGATCCCCACGTGCCCACCGCCGTCGGAGCCGCCGGCTGAGATCCCCACGGAGACCTCGACGGCCACGGCGGCGCCCACCGACACGGTGACGCCGACCGACACCAGCGTCCCGACGGACACCGCGACCACCACACCGTCGGAAACGCCCAGCGCTCCGGCCCAATAGGCCGCCGTTTGATCGGGCCAGGCCACGCGCCTGGCCCGCTTCATGCCCGAAGACTCATGCGCCCCTGCCCGGAGACAGGCCGGGGGCGTGCGGAGGTCACCTCAAAGGGTCTTGTACCGGCCCTCGTAGTACAGCAGCGGCGGCCCGTCGGACGGCAGGCCCAGCCCCGTGACCTCGCCCACCACGATCGAATGGTCCCCGGCATCGTGCACGGCCGTCGTGGCGCACTCCACGGTGGCGATCGCCCCGTCGAACAGCGCCGCCCCCGACTCCCCCCGATGATGCGGCCACCGGGCGAGCTGCCCGTTCAACGCCCGCCCCCGGTGGGCGAAGAAGCGCGACGTGTCCTCCATCGAAGCAGGCAGCACCGACACTCCCCACACCCCGGCCTCCAGCACCGCGTCGTGGAAGCGCGCCACCTTCTCCGCGCAGAAGAGCACGAGCAGCGGTTCGAGGGAGACGGAGGTGAAGGAGTTGACCGTCATCGCATGGTCGGTATCGCCGAGCCGGGTCGTCACGATCGCGACTCCGGTGGCGAAGCGGCCGACGACCTTGCGGTATGTACCGGGGTCCACGGGCCGCTCGATGGAATGCACGAAGTTACTTTATGCCTCTACGTCGGGTTCTTCGGAGGGTACCCATGCATAAGCCACGAACCCCCACCCGACGAGGGGGAAAGCAGGAAAGCCACCAGGAGGGCCGCCATCCCGCCGTACAGGTAGACGTAGCCGGACGGGCCCTCCGCGATGACGAGGTCGCCCGCCCCCAGCTCCAGCGTGAACGGCATGGTCACCAGCAGCCACCCGAACGCCGTCGCGAGCGCCCCGAGCCGCGCGCGCATGAGCTTGCCCGCCGCCAGGCACACCCCGAACAGCGCCAGCACCCAGACGGCCGCCGAGACCGGCATCGGGCCGACCCGCAGCACCGCATGGGTGAACCCGCCCACGATCCCCATGACGACGCCCAGGACGAACAGCATGCCGTACGCCGCCCCGCCCAGCGCCGACTCGGCCTGGCTGCGATGCTCCATGACCATCGAGATTAGTGGATGCCCGCGAAAAGATCGTTCTCGCGGTGCTGCGGCGCACCGAGGCCGCCGGTCTCGGCAGGCGGCCCTGGCACCGGCGGGCCCGGCACACCGGCGGCGAGGATGTAGTGCTCGACGCCCAGGACCTCCTGCCCGATGTTGTTGGACAGGGCGAACCACGGGTCGTCCACGCTGATCTGCGTGACGTGCGCGCGCATGGCCTCGATCTTGTTGCCGAACCACGGCCGCGCGTCGATCTCGGTGGTGATGTCCCCGTCCGCGCTGCCGAACTCCATGTCGTCGACGCTCTCGGTGATGAAGTCGATCTCGGCCGCGCGCAGCGCCTCCTCCGTGCGGCGCATGACGGACCTGGCGACCGCCGTGTGGTAGAACTTCGCGATCTGCCACGGCTCGCCCTCGCCGGTGTCCGCCTGCGCGGCCAGCTCGAACGCTCTGCGCGAAACGCGATGCGCCTGGATGTGGTCCGGGTGACCATAGAAGCCGTTGTCGTCGTACGTCACCAGGACCTGGGGGCGCACCTCGCGGATGACCTTGACCAGCTCGGCGGCGGCCTCGTCGAGGTCGGCGCGCCAGAACGCCTTCGGGTGGTCGTTGGAGGCCACGCCCATCATCCCGGAGTCCCGCCAGCGCCCAGGGCCGCCCAGGAAGCGGTGGTCCTCGACGCCGAGCGCCTCGCAGGCGGCGGCGAGCTCGCCGATCCGATACGGCCCGAGCGCGTCGTCCTGGTCGGCGGCCAGGTGGGCGAGGTCCTTGGGGATGACCTCCCCCTCCTCACCCAGCGTGCAGGTCACCAGCGTGACATGGGCACCCTCGGCGACATATTTGGCCATGGTCGCGCCGGTGCCGATCGACTCGTCGTCCGGATGGGCGTGCACGAGCAGGAGGCGTCGATCAGTCATATCCAAGAGCGTAACAACGGCTCGTTCCTGGCAGGATTGGCCCCATGAGTGAGAGCTTCCCGCGCCTGTCTGCCAGGACCCGCCGATTCACCCTCGGGGTGCCGAGGGGGTTCACGATCTCTCCCGACGGCGGGCGGGTCGTCTTCCTGCGGACGCGGTCGGGGACCGATCCGGTGACCTGCCTGTGGGAGCTCGACACGGAGACCCACGTCGAGCGCCTGGTCGTCGACCCGCGCACGCTCCACGGCGAAGAGGAGGAGAACCTTCCGCCCGAGGAGCGGGCCAGGCGCGAGCGCAGCCGTGAGGGGGCGGGCGGCGTGGTGGCCTACGCCACCGACACGACGGTGACGAGGGCGGTGTTCGCGCTGTCCGGCGGGCTCTATGCCGTGGACCTGCCGAGCGGGCGGGCGCAGCGGCTGGACACCCCGGGCGCGGTCATCGATCCCCGCATTTCCCCCGACGGGCGACATGTCGCCTATGTCACCGGTGGGGCGCTTCGCGTCCAGGATCTCGTGTCCGGCGAGGACCGCGCACTGGCCGCGCCCGAGTCGGAGACGGTGACCTACGGGCTGGCCGAGTTCATCGCGGCGGAGGAGATGGACCGGCTGCGCGGCCACTGGTGGGCGCCGTCGAGCGACGCCCTGCTGGTCGAGCGCGCCGACGAGGCTCCCGTCCAGGTCTGGCACATCGCCGACCCGGCCAACCCCGACCGGCACGCGACGGCCCAGCGCTATCCGGCCGCCGGGACGCCCAACGCCGTCACCCAGCTCTACGTGCTGGGGCTCGACGGGTCGCGGGTCGCGGTGCCGTACGACGAGGAATACCTCACGACCGCCTCCTGGGACTCCCACGCGCTGTCGATCGTGACCATGACGCGCGACCAGCGGACGATGCGGCTGTTCGAGGTCGATCCGGCCACCGGCGGCTCCACGCTCGTCCGCGAGGACACCGACCCGGCCTGGGTCGACATCGTGACCGGCGTGCCCGCGCACCTCGACGACGGTTCGCTGGTCTGGGTGGCCGGCTCCGAGGGCGGGCACCGGCTGTTCGTGGGCGACCGCGCGGTCACGCCGCCCACGCTGCAGGTGCGGGCGGTGCTCGACGTCGATCACGACAGCGTGCTGTTCAGCGCGAGCGGCGATCCGACCGAGATCCAGCTCTGGACCTGGGACGGGCATTCACTGCTGCCCGTCTCGACCCGGTCCGGGGTATTCTCGGGGCGGATGTCGGGCGGGGTCGGCGTGCTGAGCGAGCAGAGCATCGACGCCGAGGGCGTCTCCACCACCGTCGTGAAGCGCGACGGCATGGCGGTGCCGATCCCGTCGTTCGCCGAGCGTCCCGGCCTGGAACTGCGGGTCTCGATCGGCCGTTCCGGCCGCCGGGAGCTCGCCACCGCCGTGGTGCTGCCGTCCTGGCACGAGCCGGGCTCCCGCCGGCTGCCCGTCCTCATGGACCCGTACGGCGGTCCGCACGCCCAGCGCGTGCTCAACCGGCGCGGCGCCTACCTGGAGAGCCAGTGGTTCGCCGAGCAGGGCTTCGCCGTCATCGTGGCCGACGGCCGTGGCACGCCCGGCAGAGGCACCGACTGGGAACGAACCGTGCTCAACGACCTGGCGACCCCGGCGCTCGAAGACCAGATCGACGCCCTGCAAGGCGTCGCCGAGCAATATCCCGACGACCTCGACCTGACGAGGGTGGCCATCCGCGGCTGGTCGTTCGGCGGCTTCCTGGCCGCGCTCGCGGTGCTGCGCAGGCCGGACGTCTTCCACGCGGCGGTCGCGGGCGCGCCGGTGACGGACTGGCGGCTGTACGACACGTGCTACACCGAACGTTACCTGGGCCATCCGGACGAGCGGCCCGACGCCTACGCGCGCTCCTCACTGTTCGGCGACGCCTCCAAGCTCGAACGCCCGCTGCTGCTGATCCACGGCCTGGCCGACGACAACGTGGTGGCCGCCCACACGCTCAGGCTGTCCTCGGCCCTGCTCGCCGCCGGCCGCCAGCACAGCGTGCTCCCGCTCTCCGGCGTGACCCACATGACGCCACAGGAGGTCGTGGCCGAGAACCTCATGCTGCTCCAGGTCGACTTCCTGAAGAAGTCCCTGGGCTGACCACCGCCCGGCGCGGCTCCAAGCGACCGCGCCACCGCCGTGCCGCAGATCAACACCACACCCCCCAAGATCATCAACGGCGCAGTCCCCGCATCAGGCCACAGTCTGACAACCCCTGGTACGACTTCCCCTCCCCCAAGATCAACCCCTGGTCCGACGCCCTTCCCCCCTCCCCTCCGCAATCCTGATCACCATGTTCACCTCCCTCACCCTCACCCTGACGCTGTTGAGCACCACCCTCCAGCTCCCCGCCGCCACCCCCACCGTGCAGTGGTCCCCCTGCCCCAACGACAAGATCGGCATGGAGTGCGCCGATCTCCCAGTCCCCGTCGCCTGGGACAAACCCGACGGCCGCCAGATCACTCTCAAGCTCGGCCGCCTCAAAGCCACCACCAGGTCGGAGGGCTCGGCCCTGGTGGCCTACGGCGGTCCCGGCGGCCCCGGCATCGCCATCACCCAGGCCAACCCCGGCATATGGGCCACGCTGCGCGAACGCCTGGACTTCGTCACGTGGGACACCCGCGGCTACGGCGACCAGTTCCAGGGCCTCAGCACGGGCCTGCCCTGCGCCTGGACCCGCGTCCCCATCCCCGACCCGCCCCGCAACGACGCCGACTTCGGCCGGCTGTCCGACACCAACCGTGGCTACGCCGAAGCCTGCCGCCTCAAGGACCCCGAGTTGTTCGCCAACATGAGCTCGGCAGACCACGCCAGGGACATGGAGGCGATCAGAAAGGCTCTGGGCGACGACAAGCTCAACTACTACGGCGCCTCCTACGCGGGCTTCTACGGCCAGGACTACGCCCGCCTCTTCCCCGACCGGATCCGCACGATGGTCCTCGACGGCACCTGGAGCCACAGCCCCGCCGACTGGCAAGCCGAGCTGCGGGAGATGGCCAAGGCCAACGAGCAGTTCCTGCGGCGCTTCTTCACCTGGTGCGCCACGAACGACTGCGCAGACGTCCCCGCGCTCTGGCGCACCCTGATCGTCCGAGCCGACCGCACCCCCATCGCCACCAAGACGCCCAATGTCGCCTACAAAGCCCTCGACCTGCAGTCCTTCGCCGTGAGCCGGGCCCGCCAGGGCGCCACGGCCTGGCCCGCGCTGGCCCAGGCGATCCGCAAGGCGGCCAAGGGCGACGCCTCCGACTTCGTGCCGTCACGCGGTGGCCGCTATCCCGACCAGGCCACCGGGGTCACCGAGTGCACCGACTGGCCCCGCTTCTCCAGCGTCAAGGAGATGACCGCCGTCACCGCCCACCTGCGCAAGACGGCCCCCAACGCCGGCACCGCCAACACCATGGCCTCGGCCACGCTCGGCTGCATCGGCTGGCCCGTGACGGTGACCAACCCACCGGCGCCGCTGCCCAAGGGCCTGCCGCCGATGCTCGGGGCAGGCACATGGGGCGAGTCGGACGCGGTGGCCCGCGTCCTGTCCCAGGTGCCCGGCAGCGCCGTCGTCAGCCACGACGGCCCAGGCCACACTCTGTACGCCACCAACCCCTGCGCCCGCGACCACATCAACCGCTACCTGACGGACCGCACCCTGCCACCCAAGAAGACCCAGTGCTGACCACCCACGCGTGAGCCGAAACCGTCGCACTCCAGCAAGAAATGTCACCAGGTGGCGCGCACTCGACATCACCTACCCAGGACGAATCAGGTGAAGGCGGCTCACTGGTTATCAGAAACGATCTTTACTCACCTGAAGTGAAAACCTCGCTCTCCAACCACAGGAACGATCTATAACCCCTTGAAGTGACAAGCTCCTCTGAAGGACACCATGCCTGGCAGGTCAGGGCGCGTTCAGATAGGTGAGGACGGCGAGGACGCGGCGGTTGTTGCTGTCGTCATCGGTGATGCCGAGCTTGCCGAACAGGGAGGTGGTGTACTTACTGATGGCGCTCTCGCTGAGGAAGAGCCGTTGGCCGATGGCCTGATTGGACAACCCCTCGGCCATGAGACTGAGCACCGAGTGCTCACGTTCGGTGAGCTGTCCGAGCCGTCGGCTGGAGGATCCGCTGGACAGCAGTTTGGCGATGACCGCTGAATCCATGGCGGTCCCGCCACCGGCGACACGTTCCAGAGCGTCGATGAACTGATCGGCGTCGAACACGCTCTCCTTGAGGAGATAGCCGACACCACCGGCACCGTCGGCCAGGAGTTCGCGGGCATAGAGCTGTTCGACGTGCTGAGAAAGGATCAGGATCGGCAGTCCGGGCAGTTCCTTGCGGGCGGCGAGAGCCGCTCGCAGGCCCTCATCCGACTGGGTCGGCGGCATGCGGACGTCGACGACGGAAACATCCGGCCGCCACCTCAGCAGCGCATCGAGTGTCTCGGGCCCCGTGGTAGCCGTCGCCACCACCTGGTGTCCATATGCCTCGATGAGGCGGACCATCCCGTCGCGGAGGAGGTAGAGGTCTTCGGCTACAACGATTCGCATGGCACCACCATCCTCACATGGGTGGGACCGCCTGACGGACTGTCGATCTCCAGGGTGCCGTCGAAGACCGCGAGGCGTCGGACCAGCCCCGCAAGGCCACCGTCAGCACGCATGGCAACCCCACCCCGGCCGTTGTCTTCGACATCGACGACGGTGGCGTACCCCGCTTTGGTGTCCCTGGCCATGAAGTCTCTGGCCTTGGCGTCCCTGGCCACAACGCTCCTGGCGGTGCTGTCTCCGGCCATGACGTCCCTGGCGGCGACGTCCCCAGCCAGGGCGTTCCGAGCGTTCCTGGCGGTGTCGTTCGTGGCCATGGCGATGGTGATTCGTGCGTGGGTTGCCTGGGCGTGCTTGGCCGCGTTGGTCAGCAGTTCGGCGATTCCGAAGTACACGGCGGACTCGATCGGCGGGTCCAGGCTTAGCCGTACGTCGGCGCTGACAACCACTTCGAGCGGGCTGTCCAGCGCGAGAGCGCGAACGGCGTCCACGAGCCCCCGCTCGCTCAGCACCGGCGGGCTGATTCCCTTGACCAGTTCGCGCAGCTCGGTCAGCGACGTGGTGGCGCCGGCCCGTGCTTCCCGCATCAGGGCCTTGGCCTGGTCAGGGTCGGTTTCCATCAGCTTCTCCGCGGTCGCCAGAGACAGCCCGAGCGCGACCAGGCGAGCCTGCGCTCCGTCGTGCAGGTCCCGCTCGATCCGGCGGATCTCGGCGGCCTGCGCGACGGTGGTGTCCGCGCGCTGGGCCGTCAGTTCGTCGACCCGGTCGACCATGGTCATCGCAGGCGACGCGCGCAGGAAGCGGACGGCTACCGGCTCGACGGCCCGCCACGCGTACGGCGCTCCGGCGATGGCCGCGACCAGGCCGAGCACGCCCGCAAGGCGCGCGGAGAGCGTCGGCTGGGACAACCCGAGGACCGCCGCCACGACTCCGGCCGGCGGAATGGCCGCGATCACGCCCATGGTGATCGGTGCGATCACCATGAACCGCAGGTCACGCCAGGTGGCGGGGTCGCGCCATCTGGTTCGCCAGTGCTGGTCCATGCGGGCGTCCCGGCTGGTGCGCTCGTAGGAGTGCCCGTTCCACCAGTAGCCGGTCGACATCTGTGTCACCGGTTCGGCCTGCCGATATCCGGCGGGAATGACGGTGTTCGTCCACTTCGCAACCAGGGAGCGCACCATCCCGCAGACCGGACGAGAGAGGGCGAAAGTTGCAAAACCCGCCCAGAAGAACGGTGCCATCCACGACCATGGGTTCCCGCCCCACCACAGCCACAGCGCCACGGCGCCCGCCCACACGGCCGGGACCAGCATGCTGACGCCCACCACGACGCACGCTCGCACGAACCCCACGCAGGAACGTGCCGGCCAGGACACCGGTTGTCGCATGATCCTTCTCTCTCATGTCATAACCCTTGCCGTGATGTGCCGTTATAGCCGGTTTGGGGTGGCGTATCCACTGTGCACCTCCCATAGCCCTGTTGTCGCCAGATCGGCGGTGAAGTGGGCCTGGACCCACCCACCCGTGCGTCCAGGCGCATACCGCACCCATCCACGCGCTCCCTACTGTCGTCAACACCCCAGATGACATGAGGAGAGAGACATGGAAACCACCGACCACACCACGCCCGCCGCCGCCCGCCTCAACCAGCCACGCACCCGACGAGCCTTCGGCAGGACGAAGGTCCTCATTGCGGCTTACGGCGCCCTCAGCGCCGCGGTCTTCATCACGGTCGTCATCCTCGCGGTCACCGCGCACACAGTGACCTCGTTCATGTGGGGCCGATCAGCCGGAGTGCTCGCGAGCGCCGCGGTGACCTACTGGCTGACCATCCTGGCCGCACGAGGAGCACGATGGGCTTACACCCGCGTGCGGATCATCTCGATCGTCATGCCGTTCGCGATCATCGCCGTCGACCTGATCCCCGGTGTCACCACGGCATGGTTCGTCATGATGCAGGCCACGTGCGCCCTCGCCATCGCCGCCGCCGCATTCATCATCAACGGCTCCCTCCTGCGTGCCGCCTTCCCCAAGACACGCTGACCGCCTCAGAAGAGCTGATCTCCTCAGAAGAACTGCGCGACGGTACGAGCCCATGACTCCTGCCGTCCGGGCAGCACCTTCGGGAAGAAGATCGACGTTCCGTGTGAGCGAGCGCACCTCACTGTTGCGGGTAACCGCAGACCTCTGCCCGCGATGACGCCACAACGAACGGCAGGCAGACCCGCTCAGGGTTCTAGAACCCGTGCTTTCCAGCTGCCACGCGCCAAGTTGAACCTGAGGTCCTCGCGCGCCCCCTTCCTTCCCCAACAGGGAGAACGCCGACAACTGCGTGCCCGGCTCACAGACGTGAGATCCCCATGGTCTGGGGCAGGCGGTCCAGCATGCGTCTCAGGACGATGGCCGCGTGAGGTTGCACGCGGAGGCCGCCGAACAGTACGGCAGGAGGTACGGCGACGACGAGTAAGGCCGCCGGCACCAGGGCAGACGGTCACGCTTCGGCCCGCACCGCCCACTCGGGGCTGAGGATGAAGTGCACCACGGAGTCCCGCCACTGGCCGTCAGCCAGGCGCAGGTGACCGCGCGGAACTCGCGCAGAGTGACGCGCCGGCCTGTGATCGTCACCGGATACATGAGCGCGACCCTACCCAGCGCTCGGCAGCGTCGCCGGCTGACCCGGCACTCTCGCGTTCGTTCTGCTTGTCTGGTCACGCGGTCCCGCTGTTCGCGGGTGTCCGGGTGTTGCCGGGGCGCGGGGCAGGCTCGGGCAGGAGGCCGTTCAGCAGGGCGAGGCCGAGGTCGGTGGGCTGGTGCAGCATCCGGTTGCGGTCACGGTGGCTCGTGACCAGACCTGCCTGCCGCAGGACGGTGGTGTGCTCGCTGGCCGACGCCGGGGAGATGCCCAGATGGCGGGCCAGGGCCGTGGTGTTCGTGGCGTCTTGGGTGCGGATCGCGTTCAGGACTGCGGCTCGCGTCGGGCCGATCAGCGCTCCCAGGGCGGTGAGCGCCCCCGACGTGCTGACCGGCAGGGCGTCCGAGCCGCGCTCGACGGGATAGACCAGCACGGGCGGCAGGTCAGGGTCGAGCATGGTCAGCGGTCCGCTGACGCAGAAGTACGTCGGGATGAGCATCAGTCCCCGCCCGTGCAGATGCAGTTCCTGGCGACGGTGGCCGGGGACGCGGAGTTCGCCGGCTGACCAGGTCACCATCGGGCTCAAGCTGGTCAGCAACCCTTCCACGCCGCCCCGCGCCAGGGCGGCGGTGCGGATCCGGCGGTCTCGCTCCAGCGCGGTGTCGATGCTGCGCCGGTACGGCGCGACGATCACGTCGTAGCAGATGCTCATGACGTCGGTCAGGTCCGCCAGCACGGCGGGCTCGCCGGCGGCCAGGCGTCGTGCGCTGCTCGGCAGGCGGCGCCGCGCTGCCAGGCGGGACAGGTCCCGATCGAGGATGGTGGCCGGGGTGGTGCGGATCGCCTCAAGGCCGTCCTCCAGGGTCGGCGTCGCCGGGTTGAGGAAGTCGGGGAAGTAGCCCACGTTCGGAGTCAGGGTCAGCAGCAGGCGCAGGACCGCGCTCGGGCAGGCCCCTCGCACCGCTTCGCGTGCCTCCCGGCGCCAGCCGGTGAACAGCAGGTCGCCGCGCTGGGGCCGGAGCATCTGCAGGCTGAGCACGAGCTCCCAGAGCGGATCTGGTCCAGGGGCGATCCTGGTTCGCGCAATGTCGTCAGCTGAGAAATAGATCCTTAGCATGAGCGGCCGTCCATGGTGAATGGGTGCCGGACTCCGCTTACTGTCGCGTTCGAGGATTGATGTTCGTTAGCGATTCGATGAAGCCTGGAGCCCGAAATCAGGTGCGGGTGGCGGTCGGGGTGCCGTGCCAGCTCGCCCAGAGCGCCGCGTACGAGCCGCCCTCGGCCACCAGTTCCTCATGCGGGCCCAGCTCGCTGATCCGCCCGTCCTCCACCACGGCCACCCGGTCGGCGTCGTGGGCCGTGTAGAGCCGGTGGGCGATGGCGATCACCGTGCGTCCGTCGAGCACGGCCGCGAGCGACCGCTCCAGGTGTCTGGCGGCGCGGGGGTCGATGAGGGAGGTGGCCTCGTCGAGCACCAGGGTGTGCGGGTCGGCGAGCACCAGCCGGGCCAGCGCCAGTTGCTGGGCGTGCGCGGGCGACACCGCCGACTCGCCGGAGCCCACCGGGGTGTCCAGGCCGGACGGCAGCTCCAGCACCCAGTCCAGCGCGTCCACGGCCTCCAGCGCCTTGCGCACGGCGGCGTCGTCGGCGTCGGGACGGGCGATCAGCAGGTTGTCGCGCAGGGTGCCCTTGAACACGTGGTGCTCCTGCGTGACCAGCGCGACGTGCCCTCGCAGGTCCTCCAGGGGCAGGTCCACGAGCGGCACCCCGCCCACGGACACCGAGCCGGTACGCGGCCCGTGGATGCCGGCCAGCAGCCGCCCCAGCGTGGACTTCCCCGCCCCGGAGGGCCCCACCATGGCCAGCCGCTCGCCGGGCTGGACGGTCAGCGACACGCCGTGCAGCACGTCGCGCCCTTCGCGGTAGGCGTACCGGACGTCCGAGGCTTGGATCAGCTCGCCGGACGGACGGGCGGAGGAGGGCGTGCGGTCGTCGGGCACGTTCGCCACGCCGAGCAGCCGGGCCATGGCCGCCCCGCCCACCTGGAGCTCGTCGATCCACATGAGGAACCTGTCGAGCGGGTCGATGAGCTGCTGCGCGTAGAGGGTGGCGGTGGCGACCTGGGCGAGTGTCACCCAGCCGTTGGTGTAGAACAGGCCGCCGACCAGGAGGGTGGCCACCACCGGGATCACGTAGCCGAGCTCGACCGCGGGGAACCACAACGTACGGAGGCGCAGCGTGTATCGCTCGGCCGCGTACGAGCGCGTGATGTCCGTGTCGACCCGCGCCCGCCGGCGCTCCTGCAGCCCGAGCGCCTCCACGGCCCGGGCGCCTTCGACGGTTTCGGCCAGCCCTTCGGTCATGTCGGCATAGGCGGCGTTCTCGCGGAGGTAGCCGTCGCGCGCCCGCTTCAGGTACCACTGGGTGGAGACCCAGATCACCGGGCCGGCGATCAGCATCGGCAGCATGAGCAGCGGGCTGACCAGCAGCAACGCCCCTATGGTGATCACGAACGTGACCAGGGCGATCAGCGTCTCCGGCACGGCGTGGCGCACGGTGCGCGACAACGAGTCCACGTCACGGGACGTGCGGGTGATCAGGTCACCGGCGCCGGCCCGCTCGACGGTGGACAGGGGCAGGCCGAGCACCCGGTCCACGAACTCCTCGCGCAGCTCGGCCAGCACCTTCTCGCCGAGCCTGGCGGAGGCGAGCACCGCGTACCGCATGAGGAGGCCCTGGAGCAGCAGGAAGGCGCCGATGGCGGTGGCCACGACGGCGACGTTGACGGGGACGCCGTACTGGAGGTCCTGCACCAGGCCGCCGAGCTGCCACGGCACGACGAGCCCCGCGACGGCGGCCAGGCCGTGCAGGAGGAGGGCGACGGTGAGCTGGCGCGGGTATTTGAGGGTGAGCCGCCTGGCGTAGGCGCGCACCTGTCTCCGGTCGGCGACCGGGAGGATCTCTCTGGCCATCAGTCGGTCCTCCCACGGATCGCATCGCCCGGCACAGGGATGTGGCCGATGCGGTTCGGATCGCCCGGCACAGGGATGTGGCCGGTGCCGTTCGGATCGCCCGGCACAAGGGTGTGGCCGGTGCCGTTCGCATGGCCCGGCACAGGGGTGTGGCCGGTGCCGTCGGTCGGCGGCATGGGTCAGTCCTCTCCGCGCGTGACGGTCGCGGCGTATTCCGGTGAGCTGTCCAGAAGTTGCCGGTGCGCGCCCTCGGCCAGCACCCGGCCGTCCGCCACGTAGATCACGTGATCGGTGCGGTCGAGCACCAGCGGGCTGGTCGTGCAGATGAGCGTGGTCCTGCCGGCCCGCGCCTTGGCCAGCCGCTCGGCGATGCGGGCCTCGCTGTGCGCGTCGACCGCGCTGGTGGGCTCGACGAGGATGAGCACCTCGGGATCGGCCAGCAGCGCCCGGACCAGGCGCAGCCGTTGTTGCTGCCCGCCGGAGAACTCCCGTCCCGCCTCGGCCACCTGGGCGGAGAGCCCGTCGGGCAGGGCTTCGACGATGTCGGTGGCGCAGGCCGCGTGCAGGGCCTGGCGGATCTGCTCGTCGGAGGCGTCCCCTCGGACGTCGAGCTCGTCGCGCAGGCGGCCGGTGAACAGCCGGGCGCCGTTGTCGGCGACCAGGATGCGGGAGCGGACCTCGGCGATGGGCAGCGTGGCCAGCTCGGCGGGGCCGAAGGTGACGTCGCCGCCGGTGTAGCGGCCGAGCCGGTCGGCGATGGCGATGGCGTCCTCGGGCGCGCCGGCGGCGACGGCGGTGAGGGTGCCGGGCTGGACGGTGACGCCGCTGTAGGAGTCGCGCAGCACGCCGCCCTCGCTGGTGCCGGTGCCGCCGGTGACCTCGGGCTCGATCGACAGGATGCGGATGACGCGACCGGCGGCCACGTGTCCCTTGGTGAGTTTGTCGGCCGCCTCGGTGAGGGTGCGCATGGGCCCGATCAGGAACACCGCGTACAGGTAGAAGGAGACGAGCTGGCCGGTGGGGATCTCGCCGGCGACGGCGTAGGAGGCGCCGACGCCGGTGACGATGGCGATCAGCAGGCCGGGCAGCACGATCTGGGCGCCTTCGAGCACCGACTCGATCCCGGCCACCCGGACGCCGGCGTGCCGCACTCCCTGCGACTCCTCCCGGTAGCGCTGGGCGAACACCTGCTCGCCGCCGATGCCCCGCAACACCCGGAGCCCGGTGACGATGTCGGCGGCCCGGGTCGCCAGGTGACCGCTCAGCTCGCGATGCGCCGCCTGGCGTTTGTGCAGGGGCTTGAGCAGGGGCCCGACGGCGAGGGCCATGAGCGGCACGCCGAACAGCACGAGCAGCCCCAGCGGCAGCGAGGTCGAGATGAGGATCACGGTGACGGTGCCGATCGCCACGATGGAGCCGCTGCCGCGCAGCAGGATGTCCATGGAGCTGCCGATGTGGGCGATGTCGGAGTTGCCCACGCTGACGACCTCGCCGGTCGAGAGGTGTTTGGGGAGGGTGGCGCCGAGTCTGGCGGCCTGGCGGGTGGTGAGCTGCACGGTGCGGTACGCGGCGGCCAGCCAGTTGTAGACGGCCATCCGGTGCCGCATGATCCCGGTGAACGCCTGCAGCAGCCCGAGCCCGAAGAGCACCGACGCCCAGAGCACCAGCCCGCCGGAGTCCTTGGCGGTGACGGCGTCGATGCCCTTGCCGAGCACGGCGGGCATCAGCGCCTGCATCAGCCACCACAGGGTGGCGAAGGTGATGCCCGCGAGCAGGGATGGCGCCTGCCGCCGCGCGGTCCACCACAGGAAGCGGAGCGGGCTGCGGAGGTCGGGCACGCCGGGATCGGCCTCAGGTAGGGAGCGCATAGCCTGACAAGGTTGACAAGCTCCGGCCTGGCCCGCAAACCATTTTCGCCCCTTACATTGTCCGAAATGCCCGCAAAGTGTACGCCAGGGCGAGCAGGGCGGTGACGGCGAGCAGGACGTAGCCGATCGTGTAGGCCCCGGTGACGGTGTAGACCGCGCCCATCACGAGCGGCGGGAAGTATCCGCCGAGCCCGCCGGCCGCGCCGACGAGCCCCGTCACCGTCCCCACCCTCGACGCGTCGACCAGCTTGGCGACCAGCGCGAACACGCCGCCCGTCCCGAGCCCGAGGAAGAACGCCATGAGCACGTAGCTCACCCCGGCGGGCACCTCCAGCGGCGGGTTCAGCATCAGCACCAGAGCCAGCAGCGCGGTGCCCCCGAGCGAGACGAGCAGCACCTTGACCGGCCCGACCCGGTCGGAGAGCGTGCCGCCGAGCGGCCTGGACACCACGGCCGCGATCGAGAACCCGGCCGTGCGCAGCCCGGCCTCGGTCTGCGCGAAGTGGTAGACGTACTGCAGCAGGGTCGGCAGGTACGTGGAGAACGCCACGAACCCCCCGAACGTCACCGCGTACAGGAACGCGCACTGCCAGGTGGCCTTGATCTTCATGGCCTCCCGCATCCGGGGCAGCGCGGGGGCGGTCGCCGGTGTCCAGGCGGGCGAGTTCCGGCTCGCGCCCAGCATGATCAGGCCCATCAGCGCCAGCACCGCGGCCATCAGCAGGTGGGTGGAGAACCGCCCGAACTCCTCCACCAGCCGGGGCGTGCAGAACGCCGACAGCGCCGTGCCCCCCATGCCCGCCCCGAACACGCCGGTGGCGAATCCCCTGCGCGCGGGCTCGTACCAGGCGTTCACGAAGGGGATGCCGATGGCGAACGAGGTGCCGGGGATGCCGAGCAGGAACCCCCAGACCAGCAACCACCCGTAGGAAGCGGACAGGCCCACGAAGATCACCGGCACGATCGACACGAAGCAGATGATCGCGAACATCCGCCGGCCGCCGAGCCTGTCGGCCAGGATCCCGACCGGGATCCGTCCCAGCGAGCCGACCACCACCGGAATGGCCACCAGCAACGAGGTCTGCGTCGGCGACAGGCCGAGCTGCCTGCTGTAACCGGCCGAAAGCGGCCCGATCAGGTTCCATGCCCAGAACGTCACCGCGAACGCCGCCGTGGCAAGAACCAGGTTCTGCACCTGACCTTTACGAAGCTCAGACATACACCCTGTGTAACAGAGAGTCACTTTCTGTGATGGAGTGGGGGTATGAGCGCCGAGGACGTCCTACTGCAGACCGGCCGCTTCCTTCGCAGGTCGGCCACCAGTCCTGACCTGCACTCCATCTTCCTGAAGGGTGGCACCGAGGGCGACGCCTTCTACCGTGACCGGTGGAGTCACGACAAGGTGGTCCGCTCCACGCATGGCGTGAACTGCACGGGTTCGTGCTCATGGAAGGTGTTCGTCAAGGACGGCATCATCACGTGGGAGGCGCAGGAGACCGACTATCCGAGCGTCGGCCCCGACCGCCCCGAGTACGAGCCGCGCGGCTGCCCGCGCGGCGCCGCCTTCTCCTGGTACACCTACTCGCCGACCCGGATCCGCTACCCGTACGTCCGGGGCCTCCTGGTCGACATGTACGCCGAAGCGAAGCAGCGGCTGGGCGACCCGGTCGCCGCCTGGGCCGAAATCACGACAAATCCGGACAAGCGGGAGAGGTACCAGAGCGCCCGTGGCCGCGGCGGCCTCGTCCGCGTCCCCTGGGACCTGGCCACCGAGATGATCGCCGCCGCCCACGTCCACACCATCAAGACCTACGGCCCCGACCGGATCGCCGGATTCTCCCCCATCCCCGCCATGTCGATGGTCTCCCAGGCCGTCGGCGCCCGGTTCGTGTCGCTGATCGGCGGCACCATGCTCTCCTTCTACGACTGGTACGCCGACCTGCCGGTGGCCTCGCCTCAGGTGTTCGGCGACCAGACGGACGTGCCGGAGTCGGCGGACTGGTGGGACGCCGCGTACCTGATGATGTGGGGCTCGAACGTCCCCGTCACCCGCACCCCGGACGCCCACTGGATGGCCGAGGCCCGCTACCGGGGCCAGAAGGTCGTCGTGATCTCCCCCGACTACAACGACGCGGCCAAGTTCGCCGACGAGTTCCTGAGCGTGCGGCCGGGCACGGACGGCGCGCTGGCCATGGCCATGGGGCACGTGCTGCTGAAGGAGTTCTTCGTCGAGCGCGACACCCCCTTCTTCACCGACTACGTCAAACGCTTCACCGACCTGCCCTTCCTCGTCCGGCTTGAGGAGCGCGAGGGCGCCTACGTGCCCGGCCGGTTCCTCACGGCCCAGGACCTGGGCTCGGATGAGGAGGCCGCCGAGTGGAAGACGGTCTTCCTCGCGGCGGGCGAGCCGGTGGTGCCGAACGGCTCGGTCGGCTTCCGGTGGAGCGAGTCCGGCAAGGGCCGCTGGAACCTGAGCCTCGACACCGACCCCGAGCTCACGCTGTACGGGGGCGAGCCGGCGGAGGTCCTGCTGCCCCGCTTCGACGGCGGCCACTCGGCCCGCCGCGGCGTCCCGGTCAGACGTGTCGCCGGTCACCTGGTCACCACGGTGTTCGACCTGCTCCTGGCCCAGTACGGGGTGCCCAGGCCCGGACTGCCCGGCGACTGGCCCGCGGACTACGACGACGCGGCGGAGCCGTACACACCGGCCTGGCAGGAGCCGATCACCGGCGTGCCCGCGCAGCGGGCCGTCAAGATCGTCAGAGAGTTCGCCAGGACGGCGGAGGCCACCCAGGGCCGCTGCATGCTCATCCTCGGCGCGGGCACCACGCAGTGGTTCCACGGCGACACGATCTACCGCGCCTTCCTCACGCTCCTCCTGCTGACCGGCTGCCAGGGCCGCAACGGCGGCGGCTGGGCCCACTACGTCGGCCAGGAGAAGTGCCGGCCCCAGACCGGCTGGGCGCTGCTGGCCGGCGCCCTCGACTGGGCCAGGCCGCCGCGGCAGACGCCCGGCACGCCGTACTGGTATCTGCACACCGACCAGTGGCGCTACGACCGTTTCGACGCCGGTGAGCTGGCCTCGCCCATCGGGCCCGGGGTCTTCCGCGGCAAGCACACCGCCGACCTCGTCACGGAGGCCGTCCGCAACGGCTGGATGCCGATGTCCCCGGCGTTCGACCGCAATCCGCTGGAGCTGGGCGAGGCGGACGACCCCATCGCCCACACCCGCGAGGAGCTCCGCTCCGGGCGGCTCAAGCACGCGGCGGAGGACCCGGACGACCCGCGCAACTGGCCCCGCGTCCTGACCCTGTGGCGCTCCAACCTGCTGGGCTCCTCGGCCAAGGGCAACGAGTATTTCCTGCATCACCTCCTGGGGGCCGCCTCCAACCTGACGGACATCGACCCCGAGGCGCCGAAGGGCAAGCTGGACCTCCTGCTCACCCTCGACTTCCGGATGACCTCATCGACGGAGTTCTCCGACATCGTGCTCCCGGCCGCCACCTGGTACGAGAAGCACGATCTGTCCTCCACGGACATGCATCCGTTCGTCCACGCCTTCAACCCGGCGATCACCTCGCCCTGGGAGACCAGGACCGACTTCGCCGCCTTCCACGCCATCGCCCGCGCCTTCAGCGCCCTGGCCAAGGACCACCTCGGCGTCCGCAAGGACGTGGTGGCGACGGCGCACCAGCACGACACCCCGGGCGAGATCGCCCCGGCCACCGGGCCCGGCCTCAAGGTGGTCGAGCGCGACTACGGCGCGGTCGCCGAGCAACTCGCCGCGCTCGGTCCGCTCACCGAGCAGCTCGGGCTCCCGGTCAAGGGCGTCACGTTCATGCCCGACGAGGAGGTCGCCTGGCTGGGCCAGCGCTGCGGCCTGGTGCCGCGCGGCATGGCCAAGGGCCGGCCCGAGCTCGACACCGAAGCCAAGGCGTGCGAGACCATCCTCGCCCTGTCGGGCGTCAGCAACGGCCGGCTGGCCGCCCAGGGCTTCCGGCAACTGGCCGAGCGCACGGGCATGAGCTTCGACGGCCTGGCGCACGAGGGGCACCGGATCGTCTTCTCCGACACCCAGGCCAGGCCGGTCCAGGTCGCCGCCAGCCCCGAGTGGTCGGGCAAGGAGTCGCACAACCGCCGCTACGCCCCGTTCACGATCAACGTCGAGAACGGCAAGCCGTGGCACACGCTCACCGGCCGCATGCACTTCTTCCTCGACCACGACTGGATGCACGAGTACGGCGAGGCGCTGCCGATCTACCGCCCGCCGCTGGACATCGCCGCGCTGTACGGCGAGAGCGGCGACACCCTGCGCTACCTGACCCCGCACAACAAGTGGTCGATCCACTCCGAGTACCAGGACAACCTGCTCATGTTGTCGCTGTCGCGCGGCGGCCCCACGATCTGGATGTCGGTCGAGGACGCCGAGCGCATCGGGGTGGCGGACAACGACTGGGTCGAGGCGGTCAACCGCAACGGCGTGGTCGTGGCCAGGGCCGTCGTCTCGCTGCGCATGCCGGTCGGCACCGTCTACATGCACCACGCCCAGGACCGCCTGATCGACGTGCCGAAGTCGGAGGCGACCGGCCGCCGTGGCGGCATCCACAACGCCCTGACCAGGGTGCTCATCAAGCCGACCCACATGATCGGCGCGCACGCCCAGCTCTCGTACGGCTTCAACTACCTCGGCCCCACCGGAAACCAGCGCGACGAGATCACCACGATCCGCCGCCGCTCGCAGGAGGTGACGTACTGATGCGGATCATGGCTCAGATCGCCATGGTGATGAATCTGGACAAGTGCATCGGCTGCCACACCTGCTCGGTGACCTGCAAGCAGACGTGGACCAACCGGCCGGGCGTCGAGTACGTCTGGTTCAACAACGTCGAGACCCGCCCCGGCCAGGGCTATCCGCGACGCTATGAGGACCAGGAGCGCTGGCGCGGCGGCTGGGTCCTGAGCAAGAACGGCCGGCTGAAGCCCCGCGCGGGCGGCCGGTTCCGCAAGCTGGCCACCATTTTCGCCAACCCGCTCATGCCCTCCATCCAGGACTACTACGAGCCCTGGACCTACGACTACGAGAACCTCACCAGGAGCCCGCTCACCGAGGACGTCCCCGTCGCGCCGCCCAGGTCCCTGATCAGCGGCGAGCGCATGAAGATCCGCTGGAGCGCCAACTGGGACGACAACCTCGGCGGCGACCCCGCGCCGGATCCCGTGCTCGCCAAGGTGGCCGGCGACGTCAAGCTGGCCTTCGAGCAGGCGTACATGTTCTACCTGCCGCGCATCTGCGAGCACTGCATCAACCCGTCGTGCGTGGCCTCCTGCCCCTCGGGCGCGATGTACAAGCGGGCCGAGGACGGCATCGTGCTGGTGGACCAGGATCGTTGCCGTGGCTGGCGCATGTGCGTGACCGGCTGCCCGTACAAGAAGGTGTATTTCAACCACAAGACCGGCAAGGCCGAGAAGTGCACGTTCTGTTATCCGCGCATCGAGGTGGGCCTGCCCACGGTCTGCTCGGAGACGTGCGTCGGCCGGCTCCGCTATCTCGGCGTGCTCCTCTACGACGCGGACCGCGTCACGGAGGCAGCCTCGGTCGCCGACGAACGCGACCTCTACGAGGCCCAGCTGGACCTCTTCATCGATCCGGACGATCCGGTGGTCGAGACGGCCGGGCTGCCGGGCGACTGGGTCGAGGCGGCCCGCAGATCACCCATCTACGCCCTGATCAAGAAATATCGCATAGCCCTCCCCCTGCACCCGGAGTACCGCACGCTGCCGATGGTCTGGTACGTCCCGCCGCTCTCCCCCGTCGTGGACGCCCTGTCCGCCACCGGGAACGACGGCGAGGACGCGGGCAACCTGTTCGCCGCCATCGAGTCGTTGCGCATCCCCATCGAGTACCTGGCCGAGCTGTTCACCGCGGGCGATCCGGCGCCCGTGTCGGCCGCGCTGCGCCGCCTGGCCGCGATGCGCTCGTACATGCGCGCCGTCAACCTGGGCGAGGAGCCGGTCCTGGCCGACGTGGGCCTGTCGGAAGAGGACGTCAGCGCCCTCTACCGCCTGCTGGCCCTGGCCAAGTACGACGAGCGCTACGTGATCCCCACCGCCTACGGCAACGTCCCCGGCGCGGTGGAGGAGGGCGGCTGCAGCCTGGACTACGACGGAGGACCGGGCATGCAGGGCCCGTTCGGCGAGGCGTCCGGCAAGCCGGTCCCGGTCTCGATCGAGAACTTCCACAGCCTCAAACAGCGCCAGACCGGCGACGAGGTCAGCCACGACCGGGTGAACCTCCTCAACTGGGACGGCCGCGGCGCCCCCGCAGGACTGTTCCCGCCCAGAAGAGGAAAATCATGAAGAACAAGGCCGTCATCTGGCAAGCCGCCGCCCACCTGCTCGCCTACCCCGACGAACGGTTCTGGCGCCGCCTGCCGCTCATCGAGGAGGCCGCCGAGCCGCACTTCGGGACGTTCCTGCGCCTCGTCGCCGGCCTGGGCCAGGGAGAGCTGGCCGCGCACTACGTGGACACCTTCGACCTGCACCGCCGCTGCTGCCTCTACGTGACCTACTACACCGACGGCGACACCCGCCGGCGTGGCCAGTCGCTGGCCGCGCTGAAGCAGCGCTACCGGACGGCCGGCTGGGAGCTGATGGACGACGAACTGCCCGACTTCCTGCCGGTGATGCTGGAGTTCGCCGCGCTGGACCCGTCCGGCGCGGCCCTGCTCCAGGAGCACGGGATCGCCCTGGAGTTGCTGCGCGGCGCCCTGTCCGAGCGCGACTCCCCCTACGCCCACGTGATCGACACGGTCTGCGCGGCCCTGCCGCCCATCTCGGCCGCCGACCGGGCGGCCGCGCTGCGGCTGGCCGCCGGCGGGCCGCCCGCCGAGTCCGTCGGGGGCTACCTGTGAGCTGGGGCGAGAGCATGCTCTGGACGGTCGTCCCCTACGTCGTCCTGGTGATCTTCTTCGGCGGCCTGATCTGGCGCTACAAGTACGACCAGTTCGGCTGGACCACCCGCTCCTCCCAGCTCTACGAGAGCCCGCTGCTGCGCGTGGCCAGCCCGCTGTTCCACTACGCCCTGATCTTCGTGATCGTCGGCCACGTGACCGGCCTGATCATCCCCATCGGCTGGACCGACGCCGTCGGCGTCTCCAACAAGACCTACCACGTGAACGCGCTCCTCTGGGGCGGGCTCGCGGGCATCGCCACCCTGGTGGCGCTGGCCCTGCTGATCTACCGCCGCCGCACCAACGGCCCCGTGTTCATGGCGACCACGGTCAACGACAAGGTGATGTACGCGGTGCTGGCCGCCTCGATCGTCGCGGGCGTGGCGACGACGATCGGCGGGATCGTGCCCACCGAGGTGAGCTACCGGACCACGGTCGCCCCCTGGTTCCGGGACGTCTTCATCTTCCATCCGGACGTCGAGGCGATGGCCCGCGCGAGCATCCTTTACAAGGTGCATACGCTGATCGGGATGGTGCTGATCGTCCTGTTCCCGTTCAGCCGCCTCGTGCACGCGCTATCCGCCCCTGTGGGGTATTTGTTCCGTCCTTACATCGTGTATCGGAGCCGTTCCCGATAGCGCGCCGAGGGACCCGGCAGGGGTCCGGGTACGCCAGAATCGACCCTTGTGAAGCACGGGTACACCAACAGCACGTTCGGCGACGGCGCCCTGGTAGTGAAATGTTACGAGGGTCCGGAGGCGGCGTTCCGGCTGCGCACGGAGAGCCGCTACCTGCGCCGGTTGCGTGGCCGCCTGCCGGTGCCCCGCGTCCATCAGGTCACCTCGACCAGCCTGACCACCCGCTTCGTGGCCGGCGCGCACGGCCAGGAGCTGCTCGACGAGGGCCGCGCCGTGGAGGTGCTCACCGAGTGCGGCCGGGTCCTGTCCGGCATCCACCGGCTCGGCATCGTGCACGGCGACTACGGCCCGCAGAACATGTTGTTCGACCCGGCCACGTTCGAGGCCACCGCGATCCTCGACTGGGAGTGGGCCCACCCCGGCCGTCCCGTCGAGGACCTGGCCTGGTGCGAGTGGATCATCCGCAGCCATCATCCCGAGCACGTGCCCCTGCTGCCGCACTTCTTCGCCGCCTACGACGGTCCCGTCCCCGGGTGGGCCGAGCGCCAGGCCGCGATGGTGGCCCGTTGCCGCGACCTGATCGGCTTCTGCGCCCGCTGGGAGCCGGGCGGAGGCGGCGAGCGGCTCTGGCACGAACGCCTCGACGCCACCGCCGCCTGGACGGAGTAGGCACCGCCACCCTCTCCAGGCGGACAATCTACCGAGCCGCGATCCCGATCCCGTCGAGCTCGGTCAGGTCGGCGGCGTGCGCCCGCTCCATCGCCGCCGCCAGCTCCCGCGCCTGTGGCGCGGCGCCGGCGCTCTGCTCTCCTCGGGCGACCAGCACGAGCTGATCCAGGTACGCGCGCAGCAGCGCGGCGAACCGCCCGTCGAAGGTCTCGTCCCGCAGCCCGCGCAATTTCCGCAGATCGTCGGCGGTGGGCATGCCCGGCATGTCGTGCGCCGCGTGCGGATTCTCACCGGTGACGCGGGCCGTGGCGAGCAGGGCGCGGAGCCGGCCGCGTTCGGTGTCGTGCTCCTTGCCCAGCCGGGCGGCCAGGTCGGCGAGCGGCCCGCTGGCCGAGCGGCCGGGCGCGAGCTCCAGCAGCGGCAGCGCGCGGGTGTGCAGCGCCTCCGCCAGTTGCAGCCAGGCCACGTCGGTGGCGTTGAACCCCGTTCCGGTCCCGGTGGCCGGTTCGGTCGGCCGTCCGGCCTCGGCAGCCGGCTCGGGCCGTCCGGCCTCGGCGGCCGGTTCGGGCCGCTCCGGCGAGCATCCGGCGAGCAGCACGGTCACCAGCACCAACACGAAGATCCGCAACACCGGCAGGCTCCCGCTGCTCAGGCCCCGGCGGGCGGCGCGGACCGCCCGCCGGGACGACGTTTACGACGGACGCCCGTCGGCGCCGCACTTGATGATCGGCCGGATGCAGTCGCGCACCCGCCGGTCCATCTCCGCCGCCGGCCAGGCGTTGAAGAAGTCGCCGTGCATGGTGAACCCGCCTCCCGACGCCAGCCGGAAGTGCGACGGGTCACCGCTCACCGGATACCGGATGACCTGCCGCAACTTCGGCACCGCCACGGGATGCGAGCTCGGGCACGCCCCGGCCACCGGGTAGGTCATGTGGCTCTTGTGGTCGGCGGAGTCCAGGTCCCGCCCGTTCCAGCACTGCGGGAAGTCCAGGTAGGACTCCAGCATCGTCCCCGACGGGCAGTTCACGAAGTCCTTGGAGGCGCCCACGTGGCCGGCGTGCAGGCACGACCACCGGGAGATCGTCGTGCTGTCGGGCGCGGTCGCCTTGGCGTTGCCCGCCACGATCCGCAGGCCCAGCGGCAACGACCGGGTCGTGGCGATGATGTCGTCCCGCACGCCCTCGCCGAGGTAGTAGAACGTGACGATGGCCGGCTCCACCGGCGTGCCGTCCCGGTAGAGGGTCGGCACCCAGTACGCCGACTTGTCGACGGCCGGGTTGCAGTTGGTGGCGCCGCTCTGCAGGGCGCCGAGGTTGGTGTAGGCGTTCGTGACGCGGCTGCCGAAGAAGCTGTGCATGTGCGAGGCGCCGGGCAGCCCGGGGAAGATGATCGGGTCGTCGGGCAGCCGGTGGCTGAACGGGCAGTCGGCGAGGAACTCCGCCACCCGGACGATCCGGGCCTGCGCCGTGCTCGGGGCGACGGCGAACATGCCGAGCAGCACGGACAGCAGGGCGAGCAGTCGTGAGGCGAACATGGCGGCTCCCTTGGCGATCATTGGTAGACCCGTACGTAGTCGACGAGCATCCGGCTCGGGAACGGCGTGGCCGCGTTGGGCGGTCCGGGCCAGTCGCCGCCGACCGCGAGGTTGAGGATGAGGTAGAACGGGTGGTCGAAGATCCAGGGGCCGCGTGTCTGCTCCACCTGCTCCTTGCTGAGCGTGACCACCGTGCGCCCGTCGAGTGAGTAGACGATGCCCTTGCTGTCCCAGCTCGCGGCCCAGACGTGGAAGTCGTCGGAGAAGTCGGCCCCGTTCGGCAGCGTGTACGGCGCCCCGATGCCGCCCCCGCCGTTGTACGCGGGCGCGTGCACGGTCGAGTAGGACGTCTTCACGTCCTTGCCGAGCACCTCCATGATGTCGACCTCGCCGTTGTACGGCCACGGCCGCCCGGTCAGGAAGTCGGCCCCCATCATCCAGAACGCCGGCCAGAACCCGTTGCCCTTGGGCACCTTGATCCGGGCCTCGACCCGGCCGTAGGTGAAGTGGAACTTGGTGCCGGTGTTCATCCTGGCCGAGGTGTACTGGCAGGTGCCGCTGCCGGTCAGCGGGTCCACCGGGCAGGCGGAGCCCGGCGTGGCCTGCTTGCGGGCCTCCATGACCAGGCTGCCCTGGCCGTCCATGGCGGCGTTGTCGTGGTTGGTGTAGTACTCCAGCTCGTTGTTCGGCCCGGTGCCCGGGTCGGCCCGCCACTTGGCGGCGTCGGGCCTGGTCCCGGCCGTGCCGTTGAACTCGTCGCTCCACACCAGGGCCGGCGGGCTGGCCGGGTCCTTCGGCGGGGCGGGCGGGTCGGCCGGGTTGCCGCCGGTGCCGTACACCTGGAACTCCCACAGGCTGTAGCCGTAGGCGGTGGCGCGCTGGGTGCCGTACATCCGGACGTACCGGCCGGTGCCGGTGACGTTGAGCGTCTGTTTGAACCCGGCGCCGGCGGTGGTGCTGTAGATCGTCGTCCAGGTGCCCGCGTCGGGCGACACCTGGAGCTGGTACGACCTGGCGTACGCCGGGTCCCACTGCAGCACGACCTTGCTGATCTGCGCGGTCGCGCCAAGGTCCACGTAGATCCAGCCGGGGTCGACCCAGCCGCTCGTGGAGCTGGTCGCCCACCGGCTGGCCGGGTCGAGGTCGAACGCCCTGGCCGGGGTGCACTCCCAGCAGTTGCCGTCACTCTGGGAGGTGGAGGCGACACCGGGCCTGTTGTACGACAGCAGCCGCTCACCGCCGCCGCCGCCGGACCCGTACACCTTGAACTCCCAGAGGCTGTAGCCGTACTGGGTGGCGCGCTGGGTGCCGTGGACGCGGACGTACCGGCCGCTGCCCGACACGCCCAGCGTCTGGTTGCCGCCGGTGCCGGTGGTCGTGGAGTGCACGGTGGTCCAGGCGGTGCCGTTCGCGGAGACCTGCACCTGGAAGGCCGTGGCGTACGCGGCCTCCCAGCTCAGGTCCACCTGGCTGATCTGCGCGGCGGCGCCCAGGTCCACCTGGATCCACTGCGGATCGGCGAACCCGCTGGACCAGCGGGTGCCCGCGTCGCCGTCGACGGCCACCGAGGCGGGGAAGGCGACGTTCTCCGAGGAGGAGGCGGTCACGGGTCTGCCCTGGGACAGCAGGGGGTCGGCCGCGGCGGCGGGCGGGGCGGTCATGAGGGACAGGGTGAGCATGAGGACGACGAGTGTCCCCAGGCGCCGGAGTGCTGGGGTGGGGGGTGAACTCACGACGTCTCCTGTTCAAGGGAGCGCTCTCTCACTGAGCAGACTGCGCGCGGCACCCACTCCTGTCAAGGCCCTGGTTAACTCCCCCGAAACCTCCCCGACTTCCGGCAGAGCGCTCCTGAGTGCCGAGAACAGCCGCCGTACCAGCCACAGCCAGCGCCAACTCCGCCAACCCACCAGAAGGCGCTCCCCCGCCACTCCCCTACGAAGAAACAACCGGCTTTGACAACCTTTCGTCGCCCCATCGAGGGAGCGCTCTCTCAGGCAGCCGTCGTCGTCGCCTTGCAGTCGTGCCGGCGGTCGCGCTCATCGCCTCGGCATACCTGCTGCCGTTGCGGTATCAGGTGCGCTTCGGCCAGGTGACCGATCAAGCGCCTCTGCCTGACACGGATCACGGTCGCGATGCGTGGAGAGCCTCCAGAACCTCCGGACCGCCCAAGACGATGTCAGCGCCAGGGGTGGCCATGGTCCGATACATCGCGTGCAGCACATCAGCGAAAGGCTGCTCGTGGAGGGCGTTCAGCATCTTGACCGCGTCCCGCCTCCTACCAGCGCCCTGGAGACGGAGATAGTCCCTGAGCATCGCCTGGCACCGCGGGAAGGCAAGCTCCCTGCCTCTGCGCAGATCCGCACGGTTGAGCTGAAAGACGTCGATCGTCGCCCGCCCTTTGGGCGTATTCCAGCGATACGTGCCAGTGGACAGAATCAACCTGAGGTGCTCAAAAGGGTCGTCCACGGTCGGATCAATGAGTAAAGGCGTCCCGGCCCGGTCGACCGGATAAAGCTCCCGCTTGGCATTGCTGTTACAGGATGAGCACGCCAGCAAATGGTTCATCCAGTCGAACGTACGGAACGGCGATAGCATGATTGGCTCGAAGTGGTCAATATCGGTCCCTCGGCTGTCGCCACAGTACATACACCGCTCTACGGCTCTCGACATCCGACGTAGCGCCGCTCGAAGCTGCTCTTTTTCCGAAGAAGCACCCCGCCAGGACTGACGGGCAGCATGTGAACAGGCGCCCGCGATCTTGAGTTGTTCCGTTCGGGCGAACAGCTTCAGCGTCAACTCGGCGTCCAGGCTCGTCCGCCGGATATGGATCAACCCTGTCTCCCCAGACGTGCCGACACCTCGTCCACACGAGCCGAAAGTGAGCTCTCCAGCATTTTGCTGAGCTTTCTGTAGTCCTCGATCTCCGCTTCCGAAGCAGACCCGCCCAGGACCTTGTCTTCGAGATCTCCGAGATGCCGCCGAACATCTTCTGCCCGCGTTGAATATGGACTGTCGACACCGAAGAGCTCCGTCAGGATCGCATCGTCGCCGGACCCGAACACGACCCGCTCATAGAGATCATGATCGACCACGTGTGCCGGCTTCGGCTCGTTCGGGCCGGGAAGTGCGATCAGGCCGTTCGGATCGGCCGTCTGACACACGTACGGGCTGTGCGTGGTCACGATGAACTGCACGAGCGGAAAGTGACTCGTCAGCCACTCGCCGATCCTCTTCTGCCAGCCGACATGGAGATGGTTCTCAATCTCATCGATCAGGATCACACCTGGATACGAAAGCGTCGGCGTCTCTCCCCGATAGGTGACCCGCAGACTGCCGTATGCCAGATGCATCTGCCGGATGACGTCGACAACGACAGCCGTGACCGTTCGGTACCCCTCGCTCATCTGCCGGAGCGGGGTCTCCGCACCATCGTCCCGCTGCAGCCACAACCCATCAGAGTCGACACGAACGACCGTATGGCCGTCAGGAAGCATGCCATCGGTCAGCAGTGACAGGACGACATCCAGAAGTTCGGCCGCACCGGCGCGCCCCTCCAGCCGATATAGATGCTGCTCGATCAGCCAACCGACTCCCTCCACGAGGCTGACGTCCTCGTCGAAGAGGGTGCGCAAGCCGGCGTACATAGCCGAACGTGACGATTCTCCGTGGCCGAACGCGGCGGACGAGAGTCTGCGGAACGGCCCGTAGCCCGCAAAGAACCATCCTTCACCCGGACCGAAGCGGAGAGCCTTCACCCCCTGCCTTCTCCCGGGCGAGCCGGCGGAGCGTTGCGGGACATAAGGCTCGCCGTCGTCATCCCATCGCACTTCAAAGACCTGCGCCCCGAAATTCAATCCACCGTCGAACTCAGAATCCTGGACGACCGTGACACCAATACGCGCCTGCTCGCCTTTCCGTCTACCACTCCATACGTCCCAGCCCCGTATGAAGTAAGGCCCGATGATCCCCAGCGCGACCGCCTGAAGAATCGTTGTCTTTCCAGACCCGTTCCGACCGGCCAAAACCGTCCATCCCGCATACGATCCATCTGGCCTGTCGAAGTCGAGCGCCACCGCTCGCGGTCCGGAAAAACCACGAATCCCTTGGACGACAAGTTTTGATATATACATGTTGATCCCTCTTCCCGGACCTGCACGTCATCCACGCACTCTACGGGAATCGAGCCGATGAGCTGCTAAGAGCTACATCTTGGCTTGGATCCATCTTTGCGTCCACAGGAACCAAAAAGGGAGCGCCGGATGACCGCGCGGAGATCGGCTCTACGACGTCGAAGCCCATCGCTACACCGCCCCGCTGCCAGAGGTGCGCGACCACCTGCACCAGATCCGGTCTGAGCGGCCATGACCGACTCCAGGTCCTTGTAAGCCTCCGGAATCTCATCCACCGCCCCGGAATCCTTACGACACTCCACCCCCCGGGTCTGCTCTCCAAATCCATGGCGGTGAACGTCTTCTTCGCCCTGGTCCGGCTCACCTTCCGGCCGGCCCCGTGCGGGGCCGAGTTGGAGGCCAGGCTGTTAGTGGCAGTGAGGGCCGCAGCTCACAGCCGCGAGCAACTACACCTCTGTGAGGATGTAGAGCAGAGCGTTCATGCTGGTGCCGCCCACGATGTCGCGCTTGTCGATCAGGCGGCGGATGTCCGCAATGGGGACCCACTCGATGCGCTCAGCCTCCCATGCTTCGGTGGGCGGCCCGATGTGCTGGGCGCTGTCAGCGCGGACTGCTCCCTGGGTGGACGCCCGGACCGGCACCTACGCTACAAGGGCATGCCCGCCCGCATTCGAACGACGAACCCACACGATCGGCATAACCCACATTCGATAAAATGAGTGGGAATCCCTCCATGGTCACGCCAAACTGATCATGACCCAGTGAGGAGATTTCTTTCATGCCGAACCAGCCCGCACCGAACCTGCTGTCGTGGGCCAGCGAGATCGACGAAGGCGCGATCCTGCAGGCCGCACGCACCGCCCGCCTGCCGTTCGTGTCCGGTCACGTCGCTCTCATGCCCGACGCACACATCGGCATCGGTGCGACGGTCGGCTCGGTGATCCCCACCGAGAACGCCATCATTCCCGCCGCTGTCGGTGTGGACATCGGCTGCGGCATGGTGGCCACCGAGACGACGCTCACGGCCGCGGACCTGCCCGACACCCTCGCGGCCCTGATGCCGATGGTGGAGCGGCGCATCCCCGCCGGCGTCGGCAAGGGCCACGACGACGCGTCGATCGACCGTGCCCTCGACGACCTCGGCCTGCCCTACACCGACCTCAACCCGAAGCAGACCAAGAAGGTGGCCGATCAGTTCGGCACCCTCGGCTCCGGCAACCACTTCGTCGAGGTCTGCCTCGACGAACGTGACCGCGTCTGGACGGTCCTGCACTCGGGTTCCCGCGGCATCGGCAACCAGCTCGCCCAGATGCACATCACGGGCGCCAAGAAGCTGATGAAGAAGCAGGAGATGGGCCTGGAGGATCCGAACCTCGCGTACTTCGTGCAGAGCACGCCGGAGTTCACCGCGTACATCGAGGACATGTTGTGGGCCCAGCACTACGCCATGGCCTCGCGCGCCCGCATGGACCAGGTCCTGATCAACGCCTTGTTCCGGGTCGTCGGCACGGGCCGGCGGGTCCGCACGATCAACTGCCACCACAACTTCACCCAGCAGGAGACCCACTACGGCAAGTCCCTCTGGATCACCCGCAAGGGCGCCATCAAGGCCGACACGGGCGACGAAGGCGTGATCCCGGGCTCGATGGGCACCCGCTCGTACATCGTGCGCGGTCGCGGAAACCCTGAGTCGTACAATTCCTGCGCCCACGGTGCGGGCCGCCGCATGTCCCGTACGAAGGCGAAGCGGGAGCTTTCGGCTACGTCCTTGAGCGAGGCCATGAGGGGCCGGACCTGGAACAGTGATCGCGCGGCCGCCTTGGTGGACGAGCACCCTGCGGCGTACAAGCCGATCGATCAGGTGATGGCCGACCAGAAGGACCTGGTCGAGGTGCAGCACACGCTGCGCCAGATCTTCAACTACAAGGGCTGACTCCGCGCTATGTGACGTCGGCCTGCAGCTCGGCGTTGGCTTCGGGGTCGGCCAGGAAATCAAGCAGCTCGCGATGGACGAAGATATAGCCGTGTCCGACCTTGCGGAGTATCAGGCATTCCGTCATGAAGTCAAGAAATGGCATGCACGGCCATGGGACACAACGTGATCTCTCCAGTTCATAGCGGAGTATCACCTGTTCCAGAAGCGGCGCGCCGCCTATCGAGGCGAATATCAAGAGGAAGGCGGCCAGGCCGGTGAGAACGCCATAACTGTGGGGAGGCAACGACTCCGCCGGGGCCGCCCTGGCGACGTACGAGGCGACGAAGCCGGTGATCATGCTCCAGGCGAAGCCGACACGTAAGGCGAGCCGGACGCGGGGGCGCAGTGCCGGGCTCGGCACTTCTCGCGTCCGGAAGATCAGGCGGCCGGAGGTGGTCAGCTCATCCACGAAGCCGTCTATCAGCCCGGACACCAGAAGGTAGGAGACGAATAGCACGATCGCGTAAACGGGTCCGGTGAGGGCGAACTCCTGCAGGCTCAGGACCACGGCGACGACCACGGTGATCACCAGCGCGACGGCTTTGTCCCCGAGTCCGCGGTCGAAGAACCCCACAATGGACATGAGAAAAGATTTCATCACCGAGTTGGCGGTTATGTCGCCACGCCGCGGCGGCTGCCGGGGCGGCCAGATCTGCCTCGCGTTCTCTCGACTCTGCCAGGATATGAGTGAGATATTCTCGTAATCCTGGCTGAGTAGCTGCGTGGTAAGCCCGGTGCCGACGATGATTGTCGCGAAAACGGCGATCGGATAACCGACCATCAGCCAGGCCACCACGAACATGAGCGCGCAGGACGGCACGGTCGCCAGCAGCATAATGTAATGGGAGTTGCTCAGATGATAGCCGCCCGGGAGCCATTCGGCGCCTAACAGATCGATCGTGAAAACGGTCTGACGGTCGGTGCGGAGCCGGCTGGCAAGAAGCTGGAGGTAGCGGTGAGACGCCTCCGCCGAATACTTCGAGTTCTTACGCCAGCGCAGCATTGTCCTGACGTACTGCGCGTACAGGCGACGGCGCGGGCCCGCCCGCTGGGTCGACGGGAGCCGCTCCGGACCCTCCCGATAGGCGAGTGCCATGATGCTGAGCAACAAGGGCGACGAGGCCAGTTGCCATAACTCGGGGTCTGCTGCGAGTGCCGCCCGCAACCCGTCCAGTCCGGATCCCGCGTCGACGAGGAAGTGTTGGGTCTGCTCCGCCGTCAGCGGCTGGATCATGACGATGCCGTAAGCCTTGACCTGTTCCCGGAGCAGCGCGTATTCGGCCTCGCGACAACAGACGGCACTGCTGGTCGGGTTGGCACTCAGATATCCGTTCAACTGAGTGACGCACTCCGAGCGGTACTCCGCCGCGACCTCGTCAAGGCCGTCGAAGAGCACGAGAATCTTGTGCGTGCGCAGCCATTCACCGGAGACCCGCCGGGGCATGCCGTAGCTCTCCACGAGTTCGTCGACGATCCACTCGGCGATCGTCCGCCGGTTACGGGCCCATGACGCGAGAGGCAGGACGACCGGGACAGGCCTGTTCTCGTCCTCCGCCAGCACCAGAAGGCTTTTGGCGAGCTCCAGCAGCATGGTCGTCTTGCCCGCTCCGGGCGCACCCAGGATGACGATCCGCTGATCCATCCGGGCGAACACCTCGGCCATTCCCGTACCTGGTGGCAGCCGCTCCTGGGCGCCGTTCGCCCAGGTGACCGCAATGTCCCAGGGCCGGTCGGCCGACTCGTGGACCACCAGATCAAGTTGAATCCGCGCCTCGTTGTACAGCGACTTCTCCAGAACACCAGTCACCCAGAACCGCCGTACCCGGCGTATGAGCTCACTACGGGCCTGCGC
The DNA here is from genome assembly GCF_053592075.1 of Nonomuraea sp. NPDC002799. Classification (NCBI taxonomy): domain Bacteria; kingdom Bacillati; phylum Actinomycetota; class Actinomycetes; order Streptosporangiales; family Streptosporangiaceae; genus Nonomuraea; species Nonomuraea sp. NPDC002799. The sequence continues at coordinate 271,846 of NZ_JBSFVA010000006.1, read as the reverse complement.
CGAAGGGAATTCGGCCGGCCTCTCATCCTTCTGGGAGACCTCCAGTACCGCCGCACCAATGAGGATGACGAGCATCAACGGCCACGCCACCCATAAGTGGCCCTGCCACGACGACGGCAGAACTCCGGTCGCCACATTCGTCGCGACGCCGAGCAAGGCGATGAAGACAACGGACAGCACCACCTGGGCGCGACGGAGCATAGGACTATTTCTACCGCTTTACGTGCCACAGGGATATCACTCTGCGCAGCTTAGGCGGGTGAGCCGGGCCTCGCCCATCACAATGGAGTCTGTATGAGTTCGGCGGAAACGAGCGGTTTGCCGGGCAGGAGCGGGATGGCGGCCAGTACGACCACGGTCACGCCGAAGGCGAACCAGAAGACGCCGCGTACCCCGCTGATCGCATCGTCACCGGCGATCTGCAGGATGAGCGTCACCAGCGCGACCCCGAGCGCCGCGCCGAGCTGGTTGAGCATGTAGAGGACCGAGCTGCCCTGCGCCACCATGGGCGGCGGCAGCGTCCGGTAGAGCGAGCCCATCGTCGGCGCGCTGAAGCAGCCGCTGCCCAGCCCGACCGCGAACGCCCCCAGCGCCGGCCAGACCTCGGGCGTGTCCGGGCCGATCCGGGTGAGGGCCAGCAGGGTGAGTGCGGCCACGATCGCGCCGCCGGTGGCCAGGCCACGCGCGCCGATACGATCCGACAGCCGCCCGGCCAGCGGCATCGCGACCGCGCCGCCCAGCCCGAACGGGGCCATCAGCAGGCCGGCCGCGAGCACACCGGCCCCGTGGACCTGCTGGTAGTACAGCGGCAGGACGAACAGCGTGGCGAAGAGCAGCAGGCCGCTGAGCCCCATGATCGCGACACTCGCGCTGAACCCCCGGTTGGCGAACAGCCGCAGGTCGATCAGCGGTGCGGGGCGCCGCCGCAGGCCGTAGCCGGCCAGTAGCACGAGGCCCGCGACCAGGGGGATCAGCACCTGCCAGGCGGCGAACGCGCGCTGCTCCGCCGACTGCGACAGGGCCAGCACGACGGCCGCGAACCCGGGCCCGAGCAGCGCGAGCCCCATGACGTCGAGCCGCGTCGCCGCCGTGCCCGGCTTCTCGTCGGCGGGGACCACGCGGAGCGCCAGCAGGAACGCGGCCAGCCCCAGCGGCAGGCCGAGCAGGAACATCCACCGCCACGGCAGGTGGGCCAGCACGGCCCCGCCCGCGATCGGCCCGAGCACCGGCCCGAGGGACAGGACCACCCCCATCAGTCCCATCACCCGCCCGGCCCGGCGCGGCCCGGCGGCACGGGCCAGCAGGATCAGCACGAGCGGATCGAGCAGCCCCGCGCCGAAGCCCTGCAGCACGCGGAAGACGACGAGGCTGCCGACGTCCCAGGCCAGGCCCGCTCCCAGCGACCCGGCGAGGAAGATCAGCAGTCCGGCCAGCCACAACCTCTTGCCGCCGACCCGGTCGACGGCCCAGGTCGTGAAGGGGATGGTGGCCGTCACGGCCAGCAGGAAGCCGGTGGACGTCCAGCCGATCGTGCTCAGCGAGGCGTCGAAGGCGGCCGCGAAGGTGCCGGCGGCGACGGCGGCACCGCCCAGACCGTGCTCGACGAACGCCTGGCCACCCTGGAGCCCCTGGTCGAGCCCGGCGCGGACCTGACGGCCACGCTGACGGACGTCGCGTTCGCCCTGCTGCGAGCGCACACCGACGAGCGTCCGTGCGCGCTGCGCCGCCTGCTCTACACCGAGATCACGAACTTCCCCGACGCCCTGGACATCGTCAAGGACAGCGGCCCGCAACGACTCAACCAGGCGCTGGCCGACCGTCTGGCGCGGCTCACGCTCGCGGGGCGGCTGCGCGCCACCGAGCCCTACCTGGCGGCCGAGCAGCTCATGGCCCTGCTCGTCGGCCCGCTGGAGGCCCGCACCCAGCTGGGCACCCGGCCCATCGGCGACCCTGAGCTGCGCGACCTGGCCCACGCCGCCGTGCGGACGTTCCTGATCGCCTGGGGCATGCCGGACACACCCTAGCCAAAAGTGGCGACAAGACCTCTTGTCGATGATAGGCAAGGGATATAGTCTGCCGCGTGTGGTGGAACGAGAGGACTACGCGGCCATCCGCGACAGGATCGTCGGGCTCTCCCACACCCGTGGCTTGCGCTGCGACTGGTCGGAGACGACCAAACGCCAGCGATTCCTCCTGCTATGGGATGCCGAGGGCCGAGTCGTCGCCCGCGCGATCGTCCCGCTGTACCCGAAGGAGACCCCACACCTGGTGGACTCCCTCGAACGGGGGCTCGCGCACCTGTTCGGCGACGACTGGCTGGAGGATCGATGACCGCAGACCGCGTTGACGTCCACGTCACCATGGCCGGCAGCCTGTGGCTGGCCCAGGTGGAGGGCGTGGCCGGCGGCATGTCGGCCCGTACGCTGAAGGAACTGCACGGAGACGTCGCCGAGGGCTTCCCGTTCCTGTTCGCCGACCGCGCCCAGCCCCCCGTGCCCGTCTTCCACTACACGCTGCCCGGCCTGTCCGAGCAGGACCTCGACGACTTCGCCGCACTCCAGCGCCAGGCCGCCGCCATCGCCGAGGACTACACGCGCACGCTCAAGAAGCGGGTCAAGCACATGAACGAGGTCGGCCTGTCCGACGGCGACATCGGCGAGCTGCTCGGCCTCACCAAGCAGCGCATCCAGCAGATCCGCTCCAACGCCAACGACGAGGCCCGCCAGACCGGATAGGTCCGGCGGGCCCCCATGATGAGGTCAGGGCTTGGTGTCGGTCCAGCCCGCCTCGATCACCGCGCTGGAGCTGTAGACCGCGCCCGGCTCAAGTCCGGCCTGCGGGCCCGCCCCCTTCACCACGATGTTCTCGTTGGCCAGCGCCTGGCCGGTCCCCTCGTCGATGATCAGCCTGTTCTCCAGGACGGTGCCGCCCCGCACGGTCTCCTCGACGCTCACGGCCGCGCCCTGACGGCCCTCGGCGTCCGTGACGCCCTCGGCGGCCTTGACGGTGTCGAGCTCGGCCAGCATGCGGAACGCGGCACCGCGCACCTGCGGCGTCACCGGCATGTCGGTGATGAGTCCCGCGCTGACCTTGAACAACCAGGTGTCGGCCGACATCTGCTCACTGTCGCCCTCGGTGCCGTGGCCTTCATAGGACTTCAGCAGCCACTGCTTGAGCTCGCCCGGCTCGCCCGGCAGGTCGCGCAGGTCCTTCATGGAGACGTTGCGCCCCAGCCAGAACACCTTGTCCCCGTCCACCAGCGGAGCATGACCGGTCTGCGCCCGGCCCGGAGAGGTGGACAGCTCTATCGTCCCCTTCTTGCCCGGGACCACGACGGAGATCTTCGCCGGAGAGCCGGCCGCCTCCCACGCCTGGCGGTCCGCCTCGGTGGCGGGCCGCGCGCCGAGGGTGCGGCTGCGGCTCCACTGGTCGCCACCGGTGGCGCTGGGCGTCCAGCCCTCCTCCCGCTGCTGGTTGAGGACCTGGTAGCCGCCCTTGGCCGCAGTGAACAACATCCGGCTCACCGACACGGTGTGCCAGTAGCCGCCGCTCTTCTCCTCCTGGCGATCCGCCTTCTCGGCGGCGGCCAGCAGCACGTCGCGCGCGGACAACCGCACCTTCGGCGCGGCCGTCGTACGCACCGCGAGCGAGCCGCCGTCAGAGGCGAGCGGTGGGGTCGGCGTCCCGCCGGTCCCGCCGGTCACCACGATCACCGCCGCGGTCACGGCCGCGGCCGCTCCGAGCAGCCCCAGGCTCCAAGCCGGCCGCACCACCGTGCGCCGCTTCCTGCGCTCCCCCCGGCGCGGGCCGGCCATGGCGCGGGACATCTCCACCGCCCTGGTGCGCTCATCCACCGGCCGGTCGCCGAGGTGCGCGGGCCGGGCCGCCCGAAGCTCGTCCATGGGATTCATGACCACTCCTCGCTGAGGTTCCGGACGTGGGGCGAGGTCCGTGACGGATGGGACCGCTCGGCGGCGTGCGTCTCGCCGGCGTCCATGGCCTGCTTGAGCCGCTTACGAGCACGATGCAGCCGTACGCGGTAAGCCGCCGACGAGCAGCCGATGACCCGCGCGGCCTCCTTGGGAGACAGCCCGTGCCAGGCGACCAGGACGAGGATCTCCCGATCGTCCTCCGGCAGCGCGGCCAGCGCCCGCAGCACCCCCATCCGCTCGGTCACCTCATCGGCCACGTCCCCCTCGGTCCAGGCCCGCAACTCCGCGGCCATCGCCTCCCTGCGCACCTCCGCCCGCACGTTGTCGCGCAGGACGTTCCTGGCGACGCCGAGCAACCACGGCAGCGCCGGCTCCGGCACATCGTCCAGCCGCCGCCAGGCGATCGCGAAGGTCTCACTCACCACCTCGTCCGCCACCTGCCGGCCCGCCCGGCTGACCACGTAGGCCCACACACGTTGCCGGCATTCGTCGTACATGCCGGTGAACCGGTGCGCATCATCCGTCACCGTCCAGCCCTTCGTTCCGGATGTGTTTCTTCTGTCACGAGGTAGTGGTCCGGGGCCGCCCGTTGTTACACCCGTGTTCTAGCGGGGCACGACCACCGGGTCATTCGGCGCCGAGCAGCGCGGGCAGGTCTACCAGCGGCCGCAGTGCCCTCAGATGACCTGATTAGTATGTCGCTGAGCATGCAAATGAGGAGACAGGCTCGTTCGGTGCACCGGTCAGCGTCAATCGCCGGAATACATCCGCGCCAGGTCGACCAGCTCCACGTCCGCGCGCCCACGCGCCAGCTCCACCAGGTCATCGGTGAATCCCGAGCGCGCGAACAGCAGCAGCTTGGGCTGCCCATCGAGCCGGGCGTCCGGCAGCAACGCGCGCAGATGCTCCAACCGCTGGAGCTGAGGAACGTCGATGGGCGCGAGGGTGCCCTTGGCCTCGCCGATCGCGATGATCCGATCGGTGGCGAACGGGCTCGTCTCCGTCACGACGATGTCCAGTTCGTGCCCCTGACGGTGCGCGCGGCACGAGACGTCGCTCGGACGCACCGCACTCGCGATCCCGCCGAGCGTGTCGCTGGAGGCGTGCAGGAAGCACCACTCCCGCGCCAGATCCTCGAAATGGGGCCCGTAGATCTTGGACGCGACGGTGTCGGCGGTGGTGCGCCACACCCGGGCCGCCTGCCCGCTGACCAACTCGGGCTCGCGTCGCTGCGTGATGAGCTGGTGCAACCGGACGATCGGCTCAGCAATCTTGAATACGCTCCGCTTGTCACGCAGCGCGTCGTCGACCTGCTCGACGAGCCCGATACTCTGCAACCCGCTGAGCAGGTGAGCGATCCCACTGGTGGGACGGCCCAGAGCAGCGGCGATCTCGGAACGACGGTGGTTGCCCGCGCTCAGCGCGGTCAGCGTGGCGGCGTACGAGGTGGGATCGGAGATCGACGGCTCCTCCCGGAGGAGCAACCCTCCTTCGCGGAACATCGCCGAAGCGGGATTCAGCAGCCGCCGCTGCACCCATCGATCGAACCCGTCCAGGTCCGCGGGCCCAGAGCCGCCGCACATCTCCAGGTAGGCAGGAGTGCCACCGACGAGAGCGTGTACCCGGAAAGCCAGTTCCGGGTCCTCGGTCAAACCCCAGAAGGCGGCGGCGTCGCGGAACCCGAAGGGACGCACGATCAGTTCGAGCACCGCCCGCCCCCGAAGCGGAGCTCCCCCGCCGAGCAACTGGGCCATCGTCGTCAAGGCACTCCCGCAGAGGATCATGCGGGTACGGGTGCTCTCCTTCGCATGGCTCATCGGACTGAGCGCATGCTGCAGGTAGGACGGCAGCGCCGGCGTCGATGAAACGAGATACGGGAACTCATCGATGATCACTGGAGTCGCCCGCTCTTCGCCCAGCCGGAGCAGCTCGTCGAGCCCCTCCCGCCAGTCGCCGAACGAGACCGCCTGCCGCAATCCTCGATGGGCCGCGTAGGCAGCGCCCAGATCGGCGAGGTTCTGCGCCTCGCTCTGCTGGGTGGCCGCGAAGAGCATGCCGCCGGTCTCCTGGGCCAGCAGTTCGAGCATGAGTGTCTTGCCTTGGCGGCGACGCCCGTACACCAGCCCCAGGGTCGCACCCATGACGGGAGAGGCGGCGAAGTCGGCCAGCTCTTCCCATTCGGTGTCACGTCCGAACAGACGCTTCGGCTTGGCGAGCATGCCGCCCCCTGCAGGTCCGACGAGAATGATAGCTACAACTATGATAGCTGCAGCTATCATAGTTGTAGCGGCTCATGCCCTCAGTGATCGGCCAGCAGGTGCGGGGCCTACTTCTCGACCGCTTCCAGCGACTCCCGCTTCGACGGGTTCACCCCGTCGCGAGTGGAGGCTGCCGGAAAAGGGACTACTTGGCGTTCGCCTTCAGGTAGTCGCTGTTCATCTGCGCGATCGTGTCCAGCGGGATGCCCTTCGGGCACACGGCCGTGCACTCGCCGGTGTTCGTGCAGCCGCCGAAGCCCTCGGCGTCCATCTGGTCCACCATCGCCTTGGCCCGCGTCAGCCGCTCCGGCTGGCCCTGGGGCAGGAGGCTCAGGTGGGTGATCTTGGCGGCGGTGAAGAGGGAGGCCGACCCGTTCGGGCAGGCCGCCACGCAGGCGCCGCAGCCGATGCAGGTCGCCGCGTCGAAGGCGTCGTCGGCGTCCTCCTTGCGCACGGGCAGGCTGTGGGCGTCGGGGGCCGAGCCGGCCGGGACCGAGACGAAGCCGCCCGCCTGGATGATCCGGTCGAACGCGCTGCGGTCCACCACCAGGTCCTTGACCACCGGGAACGGCGCCGCGCGCCACGGCTCGATGGTGATGACGGCGTTGTCCTCGAAGTGGCGCATGTGGAGCTGACAGGTCGTCGTCGCGCGCTGCTCGCCGTGCGCGACGCCGTTGATGACCATGCCGCACATGCCACAGATGCCCTCGCGGCAGTCGTGGTCGAAGGCGATCGGGTCGTCGCCCTCCAGGATGAGACGCTCGTTCAGGACGTCCAGCATCTCCAGGAAGGACATGTCCGGAGAGACGTCCTCCACCCGGTACGTCACCATGCGTCCGCCATCGGCAGGACCGCTCTGACGCCAGACCTTAAGGGTCAGGTTCACTTGTAGCTCCGCTGGGTCATCTTGACGTAGTCGTACTCAAGAGCTTCCTTGTGCAGGACCGGCTCGCCGGACGGCGTGTACTCCCACGCCGAGACGTGCGCGAACTGCTCGTCGTCGCGCAGCGCCTCACCGTCGGCGTCCTGCGACTCGGCCCGGAAGTGGCCGCCGCAGGACTCGGTGCGGACGAGCGCGTCCAGGCACATGAGCTCGGCCAGGTCGAAGAAGTCCGCGACGCGCCCGGCCTTCTCCAGGGTCTGGTTCAGCTCCTCGGCGGCGCCGGACACCTTCACGTTCTGCCAGAACTCCTCGCGCAGCTCGGGGATGCGCTCCAGCGCCTTGCGCAGCGACTCCTCGGTGCGCTCCATGCCGCAGTACTCCCACATGAGCTTGCCGAGCTCGCGGTGGAAGGAGTCGGGCGTGCGGGTGCCGTTGACGGCCAGCAGCCGGTCGATCTTGCCACGCACCTTGATCTCGGCCTCGGCCACGGCCTCCTCGTCGACCTCGCCGTAGGGGCCGTTCGCCAGGTAGTCGCCGATGGTGGTCGGAAGGACGAAATATCCGTCGGCCAGGCCCTGCATCAGCGCCGAGGCGCCGAGGCGGTTCGCGCCGTGGTCGGAGAAGTTCGCCTCACCGATGACGAAGAGCCCGGGGACGGTCGACTGCAGGTCGTAGTCCACCCACAACCCGCCCATCGTGTAGTGGACGGCCGGGTAGATGCGCATCGGCACGTCGTACGGGTTCTCGCCCGTGATGCGCTCGTACATCTCGAAGAGGTTGCCGTACTTCTTCTCCACGGCGTCGCGGCCGAGCCGGTTGATGGCGTCGCGGAAGTCGAGGTAGACGCCCAGGCCGCCGGGGCCGACACCGCGGCCCTCGTCGCAGACGTTCTTGGCGGCGCGGGAGGCGATGTCCCGGGGGACAAGGTTCCCGAAAGCGGGATAAATCCGCTCCAGGTAGTAGTCGCGCTCCTCGTCCGGAATGTCACCGGGAGCCCGCGTGTCGTTCTTGCGCAGCGGCACCCAGACGCGCCCGTCGTTGCGCAGCGACTCCGACATCAGCGTGAGCTTCGACTGGTACTCGCCGGAGACGGGGATGCAGGTCGGGTGGATCTGCGTGTAGCAGGGGTTGGCGAAGTACGCCCCCCGCTGGTGCGCCCGCCAGATCGCCGTGGTGTTGCAGCCCTTGGCGTTCGTGGACAGGAAGAACACGTTCCCGTAGCCGCCCGTGGCCAGCACCACGGCGTCGGCCAGGTGCCGCTCGATCTCGCCGGTCACCATGTCGCGCACGATGACGCCGCGCGCCCGGCCGTCGGCGACGATCACGTCGAGCATCTCGTGCCGGGTGTGCATGGTCACGGTCCCGGCCGCGATCTGCCGCTCCAGCGCCTGGTACGCCCCCAGCAGCAGCTGCTGGCCCGTCTGGCCCCTGGCGTAGAAGGTCCTGGAGACCTGGGCGCCGCCGAACGAGCGGGTGTCCAGCAGGCCGCCGTACTCGCGGGCGAACGGCACACCCTGCGCCACGGCCTGGTCGATGATGTTCAGCGAGACCTGGGCGAGGCGGTAGACGTTCGACTCGCGGGCGCGGAAGTCGCCGCCCTTGACCGTGTCGTAGAAGAGACGGTAGATCGAGTCGCCGTCGCCGCGGTAGTTCTTCGCGGCGTTGATGCCGCCCTGGGCGGCGATGGAGTGGGCGCGGCGCGGCGTGTCCTGGTAGCAGAACGACGTGACGTTGTAGCCCAGCTCGCCCAGCGTCGCCGCGGCCGAGCCGCCCGCGAGGCCGGTGCCGACCACGATCACGTTGAGCTTGCGCTTGTTGGCCGGGTTGACCAGCTTGGCGCCGAACTTCCGCTTCTCCCAGCGCTCCTCGATGGGGCCCTCGGGCGCCTTGGCGTCCCGGATCTCGGGGCCTTCGGTGTAATTCACTTCACAACTCCGAACGTGATCGCGAGGGGCGGCGCGAGGAAGCCGATGACCAGGACCGCGGAGACCAGGCCGGCCGACACGCGGAGGACCTGGTTGCGGGCCTGGTTGGCCCAGCCGAGCGTCTGGAAGGCGCTCCAGATGCCGTGCCGCAGGTGCAGGCCGACCATGACGACGGCGACGATGTAGATCAGCGTCACCCACCACCTGGACGGCTCGAAGCCGGCGACCATCCGGTCCGCGGGGGCGGCGTCGAAGCCCTTGGGGTTCACGACGCCGAAGGTCAGGTCGAGCAGGTGCCAGATCACGAAGAGCAGGATCGTCAGGCCGCCGAACCGCATGATGTGCGTGGCGTAGCCGTTGGCCTGCGACTTCTTGGCCACGTACTTCACGGGCCTGGCCTTGTGCGCGCGGCGCGCCAGCGAGATCGCGGCCCACATGTGCAGGACGACCGAGGCGACGAGGACGATCTCGACGAGCGTGAGCAGCGTCCGGTACGGCGCGAGAGGCTCCAGGAGCGTACGCAGCGCGTGGGCGTAGTCGTTGAACGACTCCCGGCCAAGGAAGATCTTGAGGTTCCCGAGCATGTGGCCGAGAAGGAAGAGCACCATCACGGCGCCCGTGACGGCCATGACGACTTTCTTACCGTGAGACGAGCCCAGGAAGCCGCCGGGCTTCCGGGGCGTCCGGGAAGGTGGGGTAACAGGCGCTGTGGCGGCGCCGCGCTCTATCGTGGCAGTCACGTCTTCGGAGGCTAGGTACGCAGCGATGATCCGTCCAAGTCATCACATGCCTGGTTTCCATAGCTTCAGGCTATGATGCAGGTGTGTGGGGCCTTTTCCCGGATTTCCGACAGGCCGGTGCGAGGAATGTCACATGCAACTTCAGCAGCTCGCCTACTTCGTCGCGGTGGCGGAGGCCAGGCACTTCACCCAGGCGGCCGAGCGCATGCGGGTCGCCCAGCCCTCGCTCAGCAAGCAGATCAAGGCCCTGGAGCACGATCTCGGCGCGCCGCTCTTCTCCCGGGCGCGCGGCAACGTCACGCTGACCGCGGCCGGCGAGGCGCTGCTGCCCCTCGCCCGCCGGATCCTGGCCGACGCCGACAACGCGCGCCAGGAGGTGGCCCAGCTCGCCGGGCTGCGCCGGGGCCGGGTGCGGCTCGGGGCCACGCCCTCGCTCTGCGCGGGGCTGCTGGCCGACGCGCTGGCCCGCTTCCACCGGGCCTACCCGGGCATCGAGTTGCTGGTCGAGGAGGGCGGCTCGCGCGACCTGGTCAGGGCGCTGGCCCGGGGGCAGCTCGACCTGTCACTGATCATCATGCCGCTGCAGAGCGACGATCCCTCGCTGGTGACCCAGGAGATCCTGCGGGAGAACCTCGTGGTGGTCTCGCCCTCCCACGAGCGCGCCAAAGGCCCGTACCTGGAGATCGAGGACCTGCGGGGGCGGCAGATGGTGATGTTCAGGCGCGGCTACGACCTGCGGGAGGCGACGCTGACGGCGTGCCGGCAGGCCGGGTTCGAGCCGAGGTTCGCGGTGCAGGGCGGGGAGATGGACGCGGTGCTCCGGTTCGTGGAGGCGGGGCTGGGCGTGGCCGTGGTGCCGTCGATGGTGCTCGACGGGCGGCCGGGTCTGTCCGGGACTCCGCTGGCGCCGCCGGGCCTCAACCGGACGATCGCGCTGGCCCACCGCAAGGACGTCGAGCCGACCACGGCCGCGCAGGCGTTCAGGGAGACCCTGCTGTCCTTCGTCGCGGAAGCCGGGCACGAGGGCACGCTTCCGCAAGGGGTTGAACTCATCGCAGAATGAGCATGAACAGTCCGACTCTCCCGTGAGGCGTGTGTGACGGCCAACCTCTCCGAAACGCTGACGCTGCTCCTCATCGAGGATGACGACGGTGACGCCTTCCTCGTCGAGGAGTTACTGGAGCAGGCCCTCGCGCCGCCGCACATCCTCCGGGCGCGGAGCCTGAAAGAGGCCAAGGGCAAGCTGACGACCAAGATCCAGTGCGTGCTCGTCGACCTGTCGCTGCCCGACGCCAGCCGGCTGGAGGCCCTGGAGGAGGTGCTGGCTCTGGCGCCGCACGCGGCCGTCCTGGTGCTCACCGGGCTCAGAGACGTGCACGTCGGGGTCGCCGCCGTCCAGGCGGGGGCGCAGGACTACCTCGTCAAGCAGGACACCGACGCGCGGCTGCTGGCCAGGGCCATCAGATACGCCATGGAACGCAAACGGGCCGACCTGGCCCAGCTCAGACTGGTGCAGGCGGAGCTGTCGGCCAAGGAGAACAGCCGGCTGCAGAGCGGGCTGCTGCCCGTCAAGCTGCTGCACACCAACGCCATCGAGCACACGACGCGTTACCTGCCCGGCAGCGGCGGGACGCTGGCCGGCGACTTCCTCGACACGGTGCAGACGCCCGACGGCTCGGTGCACGTGGTGGTCGGCGACGTCTGCGGGCACGGCCCCGACGAGGCCGCGCTCGGCGTGGCGCTGCGCATCGCCTGGCGCACGCTGGTGCTGGCCGGACAGGCCGACGACACGCTGCTGCGCACGATGGACGCCCTGCTGCGGGCCGAGCGCAAGGCCCCCGAGATCTTCACGACGCTCTGCACGGCCACGATCAGCCCCGACCTGCGGCATGCCAGGATGCACGTGGTCGGCCACCCGCCGCCGGTGCTGGTGCGCGACGGCGAGGTCGCGGTGGTCCGTGAGGCGCCGTCGGGCCCGCCGCTCGGCATCTTCCCCGACGCCGAGTGGTCGCCGATCGACGTGCCGCTCGGTGAGCAGTGGTCCATGATGCTCTACACCGACGGCCTGATCGAGGCGGCGGCGGGCGAGCGCGCGGAGCTGCTCGGCGTGGACGGCCTGGTCGACCTCGTCCGCGAGCACGGCTCCATCGACCTCGACCGGCTTCTCACGCACGTGGGAACGCTGAGCGACGACCTCGCCGTGGTCCTGGTGAGCAGGAGGAGAGCATGACCATCCATCCGCTGCCGCCGGCCAGGAAGCCGACCGGCCTCGGCCGGCTGCCCGTCGCCCGCTGGTTCCTGATCATCGGGGCGGTGGCAGGCGTCGCGTTCGCGACCGGGGTCCTGGTCCCCATGGTGCTGCTGTCGCAGGCGCTCGCGCTGAACCCCCGTCCCGAGGTGACCGCGCAGCTCGAACGCCTGGACGCGGCGCTGATCGTGGTGTTCGCGGTGCTGCTCGGCTGCGCCGTCGGCCTGGGCTTCGTCGTCCGCTTCGCCGTCCTGAAGCCCATCGACCAGCTCGCCGAGCAGGTCCGTGCGGTCGCCGCCGGCGACTTCGACCACACCCTGCACGTCGACCGCCCGGCGGAGCTGGCCGAGTTGTCCAGCCACATCGACTCCATGCGCGCCAGGATCGTCTCGGCCTGGCGCACGGCCGACGACCAGGCCGGCGAGCTGCGCAGGTCCAACGGCGACCTGGAGCAGTTCGCCTACGTCGCCAGCCACGACCTGCAGGAGCCGCTGCGCAAGGTCGCCAGCTTCACCCAGATGCTGGAGCAGCGCTACGGCCCGCAGCTCGACGACCGGGCCAGGCAGTACATCCACTACGCGGTCGACGGCGCCAAGCGCATGCAGCTCCTGATCAACGACCTGCTCGACTTCTCCAGAGTGGGCCGGGTCACCGGCGAGAAGTCCGTGGTCGACTCGGGCGCGGCGCTGAGCAGGGCCCTGGACAACCTCTCGGCCACGATCGAGGACACCGGGGCCACCGTCACCAGGGACGACCTGCCCGAGGTCACCGGCAACCGGCTGCAGCTCACCCAGCTCTTCCAGAACCTGATCGAGAACGCCGTCAAGTTCCGCTCCGAGGAGCCTCCGCGCGTCCACATCGGGGTGCGCAGGGACGGCGACCTGTGGGAGTTCACCTGCTCCGACAACGGCATCGGGGTCGAGCCCAAGTACGCCGACCGGATCTTCCTCATTTTCCAGCGCCTCCACCCCCGTGACGTCTATCCGGGGACTGGCATCGGACTGGCCCTGTGCCGCAAGATCGTCGAGTACCACGGCGGACAGTTGTGGCTCGACGGCGACGCCGAGGGCCCCGGCGCGACCTTCCGCTGGACGTTGCCCGCGACTGGAGACGACGATGGCTGACTGGCGTTCGATCGACGTGCTCCTGGTGGAGGACGACCAAGGGGACATCCTGCTCACCCGGGAGGCGTTCGACCTCAACAAGGTGCGCAACACGCTCAACGTGGTCAACGACGGCGAGCAGGCGATGGCGTACCTGCGCAGGACTGACTCCTACGCCGGCGCGACACGCCCGGACCTCATCCTGCTCGATCTCAATCTGCCCCGGATGAGCGGCCTGGAGGTGCTGGAGGAGGTCAAGGCCGACCCGGCGTTGCGGACGATCCCGGTGGTGGTCCTGACGACGTCGGAGGCGGAGGAGGACATCCTGCACAGCTACCGGCTGCACGCCAACGCTTATGTCTCCAAACCGGTAGATTTCGCGGCATTTATCCGTGTTGTCCAGCAAATAGATGATTTTTTCGTGACGGTAGTGAAGCTCCCGGCCCCGGAACAACGCCTCTGACGGGCGTACGTGACAGGAATCACATCTGGTCCTCGAAAAAGTGAGTGACCCCGCTCACAAATGTCGATGCTGTCGTCGTAACGTATCCCCCACCAACGCGCGCCTGAGCGGATACCGCCCGTGTACGCGCGCCCAGCGAAACGAACCACGGATCCCCTGCGCGAAGGATCCGCTGGAGGTGGAGAGGTCCCTGATGACCCAGACGACGCCCGACGCTCCGGTCAGAAGGCAGCGTGCGCAGATCAAGGTGCGCACCCTGCGCACAGACAGATGGTGGTTGGCCCCGCTCCTGACGTTCCTCGGGCTCAGCTCGTTTCTCGTCTACGGTGTATGGGCGATCATCGACAACAGCTACTTCGTCGATCCCTACATCGCGCCGTTCTCCTCGCCCTGCCTGACCGAGACGTGTGCCGAGGGCGCGCGGCTCTTCGGGTGGGCCCCGATCGGCGACTGGTACACCCTGCCGCCCGGCCTGCTGATCCTCGGCCTGCCCGGCGGATTCCGGCTGACCTGCTATTACTACCGCAAGTCGTACTATCGCTCCTTCTGGCTGTCGCCCCCGGCGTGCGCGGTCCAGGAGCCGCACGGCAAGTACACCGGTGAGCGCCGCTTCCCGCTCATCCTGCAGAACGTCCACCGCTACTTCTTCTACGCGGCCATCCTGATCGGGCTCATCCTGGCCTACGACGCCGTCCTGGCGCTCATCCACAAGCCGAACGGCCTGGGCACCTGGATCCTGATACTCAACGCCGTCCTGATCAACGCCTACACGCTGTCGTGCCACTCCTGCAGGCACATCACCGCGGGCAGGCTCAACCACTTCTCCCGTCACCCGCTGCGCTACCGGGCCTGGACGTTCGTCTCCAAGCTCAACGCCAAGCACCAGCCCCTCGCGTGGGCCTCGATGTTCTCGGTCATGGGCGCCGACCTCTATGTCCGCCTGGTGGCCAAGGGCATCATCGCCTTCCCGTACGCGTAAGGACCAGCTTCAGTGGAAAACTCCCTTAACACAGAGCGCCACGAGTACGACGTCGTCGTCATCGGCGCCGGCGGCGCCGGTCTTCGCGCCGCGATCGAGGCCCGTCAGCAGGGCAAGAAGACGGCGATCGTCTGCAAGTCGCTGTTCGGCAAGGCGCACACGGTCATGGCCGAGGGCGGCGCCGCCGCCGCGATGGGCAACGTCAACTCCGACGACAACTGGATGGTGCACTTCCGTGACACCATGCGGGGCGGCAAGTTCCTCAACAACTGGCGCATGGCGGAGCTGCACGCCAAAGAGGCGCCGGACCGCGTCTGGGAGCTTGAGGCCTGGGGCGCGCTGTTCGACCGCACCAAGGACGGCAAGATCAGCCAGCGGAACTTCGGCGGGCACGAGTACCCACGGCTCGCACACGTGGGCGACCGTACCGGACTGGAGCTGATCCGCACGCTGCAGCAGCGCGTCGTCGCGCTCCAGCAGGAGGACTACGAGACGCACGGCGACTACGAGGCCTACATCAAGGTCTTCGCCGAGTGCACCGTCACCCAGCTGCTGAAGGACGGGGACGCGATCTCCGGCGCGTTCGGCTACTGGCGCGAGACCGGCAACTTCGTGCTCTTCGACGCCCCCACCGTGGTCCTCGCCACCGGCGGCATCGGCAAGTCGTACGTCGTCACCTCCAACTCCTGGGAGTACACCGGCGACGGCCACGCCCTGGCCCTGCTCGCCGGCGCGAAGCTGATCAACATGGAGTTCATCCAGTTCCATCCCACCGGGATGGTCTGGCCGCCGTCGGTGCGCGGCATCCTCGTCACCGAGTCCGTCCGCGGCGACGGCGGCGTGTTGCGCAACTCCGCGGGCAAGCGCTTCATGTTCGACTACATCCCCGAGGTGTTCAAGGACAAGTACGCCACCACCGAGGAGGAGGGCGACCGCTGGTACACCGACCAGGCCAACAACCGGCGCCCGCCGGAGCTGCTGCCGCGTGACGAGGTGGCCCGCGCCATCAACGCCGAGGTGAAGGCCGGCCGCGGCTCACCCCAGGGCGGTGTCTTCCTCGACGTCTCCACCCGGCTCCCCGCCGAGGAGATCAAGAAGCGGCTGCCGTCGATGCACCACCAGTTCAAGGAGCTGGCCGACGTCGACATCACCGCCGAGCCCATGCAGGTGGGCCCGACCTGCCACTACATCATGGGCGGCGTCGAGGTGGACGCCGACACCGGCGCGGCGGACGTGCCCGGTCTGTTCGCGGCCGGCGAGGTCTCGGGCGGCATGCACGGCTCCAACCGGCTGGGCGGCAACTCGCTGTCCGACCTGCTGGTCTTCGGGCGCCGGGCGGGCGCGGGCGCGGCGGCCTACATCGACGGGCTCGCCACCAGGCCCAAGGTGTCGCCGGAGCAGGTCGAGGAGGCGCGGGCGGAGGCGCTGGCGCCCCTGGGCCGCAGCGGCGAGAACCCGTACGAGGTGCACAGCGAGCTGCAGCGCACGATGAACGAGCTGGTCGGCATCATCCGCAAGGCCGAAGAGGTCTCCGAGGCGCTGCAGGCCGTGGAGAAGCTCAACGAGCGGGTCCAGCTCGTCGGCGCGGCCGGCTCGCGCATCTACAACCCCGGCTGGCACCTGGCGATCGACCTGCGCAACATGGTGCTCGTGTCGCAGTGCGTGGCCAAGGCCGCGCTGCTGCGCCAGGAGAGCCGTGGCGGGCACACCCGCGACGACTTCCCCGGCATGAACCCGGAATGGCGCCGCAAGTTGCTCGTCTGCCGCACCGAGGACGGCTCCGGCGTCACGGTCGAGGAGAAGAGGCAGCCGTCCATGCGCGCGGACCTGATCAAGCTGTTCGACCGGGACGAGCTGCAGAAATACCTCACCGACGAAGAGATGGCCGAGTTCGACGGGATAGCGAAGTCATGAGCTACAAGGCAAAGTTCAAGGTCTGGCGCGGTGAGGGCGGCGAGGGAGGTCTTGAGGACTTCACCGTCGAGGTGAACGAGGGCGAGGTCGTCCTCGACATCATCCACAGGCTCCAGGCCACCCAGGCCCCCGACCTGGCCGTGCGCTGGAACTGCAAGGCCGGCAAGTGCGGCTCGTGCAGCATGGAGATCAACGGCAAGCCGCGGCTGGGCTGCATGACCCGCATGTCCACCTTCGAGGAGGACGAGACCATCACGGTCACGCCGATGCGGACGTTCCCGGTCATCAAGGACCTCGTCACCGACGTGTCCTACAACTACCAGAAGGCCCGGGAAATCCCGTCGTTCACGCCTCCGGCGGAGGTGCGGCCCGGCGAATACCGCATGAAGCAGGTCGACGTCGAGCGGTCCCAGGAGTTCCGCAAGTGCATCGAGTGCTTCATGTGCAACAACGTCTGCCACGTCGTCCGCGACCACGAGGAGAACAAGGCCACCTTCTCCGGTCCCCGCTTCCTCATGCGGATCGCGGAGCTGGACATGCACCCGTATGACGTGGCGGACCGGCAGGAGGCGGCCCAGGAGGAGCACGGGCTCGGCTACTGCAACATCACCAAGTGTTGTACCGAGGTCTGCCCCGAGCACATCAAGATCACTGACAACGCGCTGATCCCGATGAAGGAGCGCGTGGCCGACCGGAAGTACGACCCGCTGGTGTGGCTGGGCAACAAGATCTTCAAGCGCGCCAAGTAACGCCGAAGGGGGCCGGTCGCCATGCGACCGGCCCCCTTCGTGCTGTCTCGTTGTCTACTTGGCGCGGCGGAAGCGCTTGCGCTTGGAGTCCGGCATCTCCTTGGTCGGCTCCGGCTGCGCTTCTTCCTCCTGCGGCTGCGGCGGCAGGGGCTGTACCGCGGTCACGTCCTCGTCGGGCGCGAGGTAGGGCGGCGGCTCGTAGGGCCTGGCCGGCTGGAACAGCCCGCCGGCCTCCCCCTGCCAGGGCTCCGCGTCACCCGACTCAGCGAACGAGGTCGCGCCCAGCGGGCGCTCAGGAGCGTCGTCCTCGTACGGGCTCGCGCCGCCCGGCGGGATGTCCGCCGGCACGGGCTCCGGGGCCACCAGCGGCTCGAACGGGTCGCGGAACTCCTTGGTCCTGGGCGGCTCGTGGCTGAAGGAGTCGAACTCGTCCGGGTGCAGCACCATCGGCTCCGCCGCGGGCGGCTCCTGCGTGTAGCCCTGGGGCGGGTACGGGTGGTTCGGGTCCTGGTAGACGGCGCCGTACTGGACCTGGCCGCTCGGATACGTCTGCACGGGCACGAAGCTGATGATCGGCGCGTACGCCGTGCCGCCCGGATAGCCGGGGGCCGTGAAGCCGGCCGTGGCGTAACCGGGACCGGCGGGATAGCCGCCGCCCGGCGGGCCCTCGGGGTGACCCATCGGCGGGCCGGCCTTGCGTACCGCCGCCGCGTGCGCCATGCGGCGCAGCCGGCCTTCGAAGATCAGCACGGCGAAGAGCGCCAGCAGGACCAGCACCAGCGCCGGGATGCTGAGCTTCTGCGTCAGCGTCCGCTGGTCGAACTCCGGCGCCGCGCCGCGCAACTCCACCGGGATCTCCTCCGTGGAGGCGGCCGGGGTCTCGCTCGCCGCCGGCGGCGGGGTCGCCGTGTCGGACGGGGCGATGGCCGGCATCTCCACGGACGGCTCGACCGTGGGCGCGGCGCTGGTCGGAGGCACCTCGATGCTCTGGGACGTCAGCGGCTGCGGGTTCTCGGCCGGAGCGCTCGCCGGGCTGCTCGCCGGCGCCGTGGTGCTCTTCGCCGGGGTCGGGCTCTTGCTCTTCGTCGACGGACTGGCGGTGACGGTCTTGGTGATCGTCGTCTCCGGAGTCTCCTCGGGAGTCGGCGTGTCCAGCGTCGTGGTCACCGTGACGGTGGTCTCGGGCGTGGCATCGCACACCTCGCCCACGTCGCAGGGCTCGACCGGTGGGTCGTACGCCGCCACGGAGGCGCTCGCGCTCTGCACGATGAACGGGGTCGCTCCGACGCCGGCCAGGCCGAGCGCCAGCACGATAGCGGACACGGCTGTCGCTCTGGTGCGTGCCACCTGTGTCCTCCGCCTGGTCCCGGAACCATGGTCAAGGGAATACTAGCCGGGTAAAAGTAACAGTAAAGACGGTATTACAACACCTTTCTCCGTTTGCTGCCCCGTTGTACCGTGCCAATGAGCCACAGGGCTCCCATCAAGGTGCCGATGCCCCCCACGACGAGCAGGACTCCCTTGGGGCCGCCCAGTCCGCCGGCCGCTCCGGCCGACTCGATCCGCCTCTTCGGCGCGGCCAGCTCCCACGGCAACGGCGCCGCTCCCCACTCGTCGGGCCCGCTCGCCGGCGACGGCTGAACGCCGGCAGCCGGGGCGCCGGACAGGGCTTGAGGAGACACCGACGGCACGATCCCGCCGGGCACGACCACCTGCTCGGGCGCGGCGGCCTGCCCGTGCCCAGGCACGACCGCCTGCGCAGGCGCGGCAGCCTGTCCGGGGACGGGCACAGCCGCGGGCGCGGCTCCCTGCCCGGGAACAGGCACGACTGCGGGCGCGGGTGTCTGCCCGTGGCCGGGCACGACCACGGGTGCCCGCGCTGGTGCGGGCGCGCCCTGCTGGGGCACCACCTGCGGAAAGCTCAGCTCGGCGACCTCCTTCGCGGGACTCCGCGCGGCGATGTCCTTCACCGGGCTTCGGGCGGCGACATCCTTCGCTGGGTTTCGCGCGGCATCGCCCGCCACCGGGCCAGCCCCCGCCCCTGCGCGGGTGCCCGGCTGGGCCCCGGCCGGGTAGCCGCCTTTTCCGGTCTGCCGCCCCTTGCCGTGCTGCCTCTTCGGCCGCACACGTTTCGCCTGACCGCTGAACGTCGCCGCGCCACCCGTGATCGTGCTCGCCACCCGCAAAGTGGCGGTCTTGCTCATCGTGATCAGCCCGTCCGACGCCAGGCCCTTGGTCACCCGGCCGTCCGCCTGGCCGTCGCCCGTGGCGGACCCCAGGCCGGCCACCGCCGCGAGGGCCACCTCCTTCACCCCGGCCGGCACGGTGAGCGTCGCCTCCATGATCCGCTCCCCGGACACCGCCCCCAGCACACACACCCGCACTCCCGGCAGGACCGCACCACCGGCACTTCCAGCGGACCCGACCCCCCTGGTCACCCCAGCGGACCCGACACCACCAGCTACTCCATCGGACCCCGCACCACCAGCCAGACCAGCGGACCCCGCACCGCCAGCCACTCCGGTGGACCCCGAATTACCGGAGAGCCGGGCGACGCCTAGCGCCCGCACTGCGAGTGCTCCCGCCGCGACAGCGCCGGCGCTCTCCGAGCCGTCACGGCTCGCCGAACCCCGGGCACCCGCCAGAGCCACCTCTCCAGCCGCTGAGACGCCCTTGAGAGCC
Organism: Nonomuraea sp. NPDC002799; assembly: GCF_053592075.1. Classification (NCBI taxonomy): domain Bacteria; kingdom Bacillati; phylum Actinomycetota; class Actinomycetes; order Streptosporangiales; family Streptosporangiaceae; genus Nonomuraea; species Nonomuraea sp. NPDC002799. The sequence continues at coordinate 251,970 of NZ_JBSFVA010000006.1, read as the reverse complement.
GCTGCGGCGTAGCCCGCAGACGCGGCGGCCTGTCGCGCAGCCGGCGCGGGTGTCGGTGCGCACACCACGCCGGAGAGCGCCGCCGCAGGGCTCGCCGCCACCGCCACCCTGACGCCTTCGGCCACCCCGTTGAGCCGCACCCTGAACCGTTGCACGTCCCCGGCCCTGACCCACTTCCCGGCCCCGCCGGACCCACCGTTGACCCGCTCCAGCACCAGCGACACCCCAGCCGCCGCCACCGGCACGGAGGGAACTGCCGCCAGGATCAGTGCGCCGGCGATGACCCAGCCACGCCGCATCGCTCCCACTCCCCCGCCGCGACAAATAACATCTAGTAGTCATTCTGTCACAGAGAGGAATGCTTCAATCACGGAGCAGCAGATTCTCCACGGTCTTCATGATGGGCAGGTCGGCCCCCAGCCACTCCACGTCGTAGTAGGCGGAGGGTTCGAGCCACCGCAGTGCCAGGTGCTCTCTCGCCTCCGGCGTGCCCGAGGCCAGTGTGGCCAGGTAGACGCGCATCACGTACCCCTCGGACAGCGGCCAGTCGCCGCCCACCTGCTTGCCCACCGCGATCTCCACGCCGAGCTCCTCGCGGCACTCCCGGATCAGGGCCTCGGCCTCGCTTTCCCCGGGATCCACCTTCCCGCCGGGGAACTCCCAGCCGCCGGCCAGGGCGGGCGGCTCCGCGCGCTGGGCGGCGAGGACCAGGCCGCCGGGGGCGACGATCACCGCGGCGACGACCACGATCGTGCTCATATGGTGAATTTCCTCATAGGACTGGATTCTGCAGCTTTTTGAGCTGTTCGAGGACATCGGGGTTCTGCAGGGGACGGGTGAAGCCCACCCGGGTGGTGCGGGCCTGGTAGCTGGTGACCTTGATCGGCCCGCACAGCCGGCACCGCGCCTCCAGCATCTTGCCCTTCGACACGACCAGCCCCACGTGCCCGGGGCTGTCACTGGAGGTGCCCGGCCCCGCGTTGAAGAACACCAGGTCCCCCGGCTGCTCGTCGCCCTCTAACACCTTCACCCCGAAAGGCCACTGCGTGAACGTCGTACGCGGAATCGACAACCCCGCCGCCCGGTAGGCCGCGTAGATGACCCCCGAGCAGTCGAACGCGTCCGGCCCCGTGCCGCCCCACAGGTACGGCTTGCCGCGCTGCGCCAGCGCGTACTGCAGGATCTTGGCCACGAGGTCGTTCGGCGCGGCCTCCACCAGCGGCTCGTCGCACTCCTCCGAAGCCTGCGGGGGCAGCTCGACCTCGCCCGACTTGGCGTACTTCCTGGCGATCTCCTCGACCTGGTCGACGTACCACCAGGCGCGGTTGTAGACGAACAGCGCCTGCCGCACGTTCTCGGGCGCGCCGTTGCGCTTGAGCATCTTCGCGGCGCCCAGGATCGCGTCGGCCGGGTTGTAGACGTCGCCGACGCCGTCACCGTCGCCGTCGGAGGCGTACCCGTTGACCGCCGACGACACCGGCACCCTGGCCTGGCCGCCCCACGTCGAGATCAGGAACTGCATCGGCCCGGCCGCGCCGGCCGAGTTGGTGCCGCTCTTGACGCCGGGCAGGTCGGAGCGGCCGTGGTCGGTCTCGCGCTTGCCCACGGCGGCCAGGATGTTCCACTGGACGCCGATCTTCTTGCCGTAGTCCTTGTACAGGTCCAGGTACTCGACCGGAATGTCGGAGACGCCGGAGTCCGACACCTCCTCCACCTGCGTGGTGTCCTCGCAGTCGGCGGTGAAGCCGCCGTCGTTGAGGAAGGACGGCATCGAGATCAGCAACATCGGCGACACGACGACCGCCACCAGGAGCAGCGCTCCCGCGAGGCCGATCACCAGAGCGAGCCGCGCTCGTGACATCTTCACCCGGGAGGGTCCCCATCCTGGCCCTCGGTCGCCGGCATGACGTCGAAGATCCGCCAATCGGCCCCCGACTGGCTCACCGTGACCGCCAACTCCTCGCTGAGCTGCTTGGCACCGCTCTTGGCGGTGACCTGTCTGGTCGCGGTGACCACGAAGACGATGGAGGTCCTCTCGATCTGCCTGATCTCCTTCAGCCGGGCCGTGGCCGTGGAGACGATCTCGTCGTTGCGGTTCTGCTCGACGGTGCCCGCCGAGGTGAGCGTCCTGGTCAGCACGTTGCCGAAGTCCGCCGTCGTGTACGCCTTCACCCGGCCCGCGTACACCGCCGGATCCTCGTCGAACCGGAACGTGCCGTACACGGAGGTGAAGCGCTCGGCCAGGTCGGCCGCCGCGGCGAGCTGCTCCTTCTTCATCGGCAGATAGGAGTAGACGTCGAACGGCGCGGCGCTCGCGGTCGCCAGCGGCGTGCTCGACACGGGCACGCCGCCGGCCCGGGTCACCGCCGGCCGGGGCTCGGCCTGATCCTCGGAGTCCGGCCACATCGTCAGGTAGATGCCGACCGCGGCGATGACCACGACGATGGCGGCGAACGCCACCCCACGCCTGTCACCTGGCTGGGCCATGTTCAGTCCTTGTCGGGGTTGTTCGGCTTGAGCCAGAACGGCACAGAGGGGCTGTCACCTCCGGAGCCGCCGCCGTTGCCGCTGCTGCGCAGCCAGAGCGGTGGCGCCTCCGAGGTGCGGGAGGAGGAGTCGTCGGAGCCGAAGATCCGGGGGCCCGACGAGCCGCCGCCGGAGGGCCTCGACCCGCCGCCGGACCCGCCGGACCTTCCACCGGATCCGCCGCCCGACCGCGACCCGCCGCCGGACCTGGAGCCCGAGCCGGATCTGGACCCGCCGCCCGAGCCGCCGAACAGCCCACCGCCGGAGCCACCCGAGCCACCGCCCGAGCCGCCTGAGCCACCGCCGAACAGCCCGCCACCGGAGCCGCGCGCCTGCGAGCCACCCGATCGGGAGCCGCCGAACCTCGATCCGCGCGGCCCGGCCGAGGCGCTCCGCGTGCCGCCGCGCGAGGCCCAGCCACCGCCGGACCGGCCGCCGAACCAGCCACCGGACCCACCGGACCCACCGGAGGAACCGGAGGAACCGGACGAACCGGCTGCGGCCGCGGCCGCCCCGGCCGCGCCCGCAGCACCCGCCGCGCCCGCGGTCCTGGCGCCGCCCGCGGCGCCACGCGTGCGGGTGGGCGCGCCGCTCAGGTTGAGCGGCGGCGCGGTGCCCCGGCGCGGTTCGAGCGGCGCCCGGCTTCCGGTCCTGCCGCCCTGCTGGTCGGTGTCGAGGGGTGCCGCCGTGGCCGGGACCCGGGTGCCGGCCGAGCCGGTCTCGCCTTCCTCGGCGCGTACCCGGGCCTGCCCGGTGGCCGCCGCGGTCGCCGCCGCGCCCGCCGGGTTGGCCACGCCGGCCGCCCTGATGAGCGGCTCGGCCTTGCGCAGGCCCCACCGGCCGATCCGGGCCGAGGCGACCGGCGGCAGCGCGCCCGCCGACCGTTCGAGCACGGACGAGCTCGCGGCCTCGCCCAGCATGCGGGTGGCGACCGTGTGGCCGCTCATCGAGGCGAACAGATGCTGGAACGGCCTGCGGTAGAAGAACACCGCGATCGTCAGCAGGGCCATGAACAGCACCTGCAGCCCCCATGGCATGGCCGTGGAGATGATCAGCGCGTAGCCGTACACGAGAACGCTGAGCACGATCGTCAGCACGGCCTGTCTGAGCAGGGTGCCGATGAGCATCTCCACCCAGCGCATGGCGACGATCCGCCCGCTGCCCGGATGCACGCCGATCAGCAGGAAGATCGGGCCGAGGATGAGCAGCAGCAGGAAGCCCACCTTCAGCACCAGCAGCGAGACCGCCACCAGGAAGATGAGCGTGCCCGCCACCAGGGCCGCGATGAACGCGCCGACCGCCACGCCGAGCCGGTTGGACCAGTCGCGGCCGGAGAAGACGGTGTAGCGGGGGTCGTTCCTGAGCTTGTCGGCCAGCGAGGCGTACTCCGACTGGTGGGCGCCGATGTCGGGCGCCGGCTGCCCCGCCACGGCCGGTTGGATCGACTGGATCTCCAGCATCTTGCGGCCGAAGTCGCGCACGATGGGCTGCTGCGGGTCGGCGGTGCCGAACATGCCCACCAGCCACGGCTTGCAGACCAGCGTGGACCACAGCGCGTCGGCGTTCTGCTCGACTCCCGGCGTGCCGACCTGGCCATAGCCGCCGGCCTTGAGCTGCGGGCTCGCCTCGCCCGGCGGTGGCAGGCAGGACGCGCCGCCGGCGCCGGGCAGGCCGGAGAAGGCGGAGTTGACGACCTCGCCGGTCTTGTCCGTCACGACCTTGCCCAGCCCGGTGAAGTCGCCCGGCCGGCTGAAGAACCACACCGCCACGGTGACCGCGAGGACCATCCAGATGACGCCTTCGGCGGTCGTGGTGGCGCGCTTGCGGATCAGCCCGTACCAGGCCAGCCAGATCGCGCCGAGGATCACGATCGGGCGCAGGTAGGGCCAGTACATGGCGTTGGACAGGTTCGTGATGATGTCGTCGACCACGTCTTTGATCGACTGGAGCGGTCCTTCGGTCGCCGCGGCCTGGTAGGTGGTGATCGTCAGCCTGTCGACGGCCTTGGCCGCGGTGAAGATGCCGTTGGCCCACATGTTGCCGAGCACGGCGACGTAGTCGGAGCAGCCCAGCTCGTGGGTGTGCCAGAACTGGCCGCTCATGCCGAACTGGCCGTAGTTGGTGCTCGGGGTCTGCGGGCCGCCCTCGGGGATCGGCGGCTGGATCATGCCGTCGGTGCCGCCGCCGATCACCTCGGGCGCGAGGGCGCCCGACAGGTCACAGGGGGCCGCGGCGACCGGGGTGGACAACCCGCCCACCACGATGGGCACCACGAGCATGCCGGTGACGAGCGCGAGAGACAGCGCGAGTCGTCGAGATAGCCGGATCTTCATGACCGTACCTCCTGCTGCGCTCGGCCCACGCCCCCTTGAAGATCATCATGCCCGGCGCCATCCGGTTTGTCGTGTGTCGGATTCGTGTCGAGCCACCGGAGAAGTTCCTCGGAGATCAGGTCTACTCCGATACGCCCGGCTCTGCCATCCAGATCTCGGAATACGCATTCGCCGTTTCCCAGCGAGCGCAGCACGGCCTTGTGCTCTTCGGACGGCTCCACCCCGAGCAGCGACATGACGTGGTCCACCTCCACCCGTTCGGTGGACCTGAACGCGAAGACCGACGACAAACAGTTGGTCACCTGCTCGTTCAGGAGGTCGCCCGCGTTCTGCGAGACCAGCACGAGGGCGGTGTTGCGGGAGCGGCCCATCCTGCTGACCTCAGGCACCAGCTTGGCCCCCTCGGGCGTGGAGGTGATCGCCCACGCCTCGTCCAGGAAGATCGCCTTGGGCGCGCGCCGGTCGAGGCCGTTCATCAGCCTGCGCGCGAACTGGGAGACCAGGTAGAGCAGCGCCACCGACAACCGCTGCTCGTAGGAGTAGTCGTCCCTGGTCGTCGCCACGTCGGGCAGCGTCAGCCCGCCCAGCGTGAACACGGTCGTCCAGCCCTCGCTGTCGATCTGGTCGCCGCCCGAGGGGTCGAAGCAGAGCGTGGCCAGGTGCATCTCCGACATGGAGCGCAGCACCGCGCCGAGGTTCTTCGAGGCGGCGTCGTCGGCCCGCTCCAGGAAGTCGACGACCTTGCCGAGCGAGGGGTCGGAGGCGTTGGACACCGCGGCGACGGCCTGGATCATCGCCGACTCGCGCTCCTCCGACATGCGGGGCAGCAACAACCGCAGCGTCTCGGTGGCCATGGTCTTCTTGGCGGCGATGTCGTCGCCGAACGAGAACGGGTCCAGCAGCCCCGGCGCCGCCGAACCGAGCGGGATGATCCTGGCCTTGCGCCCGCGCTTCTCCAGGAGCTGCACGAGCGACTCGGCGTCGCCCTTCGGGTCGATCACCGCGACCGTCACCCCGCGCAGCGCCATCTGATAGATCATCAGCAGCGCCAGCGTGGTCTTGCCCCCGCCGGGCTCGCCGGTGATCGCGATGGCGGTCGGCCGGTTGCGGGAGGCCGCGAGCAGCGGGTCGAAGTGCACGATGCTGCGGGCCCTGCCGACGGTCTCGCCGATGTACGGGCCGAGCCAGCCCTCGCTGCCGTCGTCCAGCCGGTCACCGAGGTCGACGGTGGCCGTGGCCATGCCGCCCGCGATCGTCCGCAGCGGCTGGCGCTGGGCGTAGGCCTTGACGCGTACCTTCTCGCCCGGCAGCGCCTCGCAGAACAACGAGAACTGGTCGCCGGTCGAGTTGACCACGTCGATGCCCATGTCGCGGTAGTGCTCGACGACCGCCTCGACACGCTGCACGCAGATCTCCTCGGTGGGGGCCGACACGATGAGGCGGTGCCAGCCGTACACGAAGGGCAGCCGCTCCTTGGTGATGCCGTGCTCCAGCATCCGGGCCGCGTCGATCTGCTCGGCCAGCGCCAGCGGCGCCTCCGCGCCGGCCTCGCGGATGTGGTGGTCCATGTCGCGGGCGTGCGCCAGCTTGCGCGCGACGTCCTTGGAGGCCTTGACCGGCGGGATCAGCCGCATGCGCGAGGAGACCTCCACCGGGAACGGGAGCTGGTCGGAGAAGTGCAGCCACGGCTCGCCGTCGGGGAACGGCATCAGGTCCGGGAAACGGGCGAACGACAGATGGGCGACGTAGCTGTCACCCTGCGGCTGCACGATGCGCAACAGCGACCTGCCGTTGTGGATCTCCCCCTCGACCAGCGACTCGATCTCGCCCCTGCCCCAGCGCCGCTTGGAGCTGGCCGAGCGCGGCGGGTCGCCGAGCGCGCCCGAGGTCGCGTGCTGGAACAGCCACGCCACCTCGACGGAGGTGGCGTGACGGGCGTAGAGGGCGCTCGACGCGAGCGCCCGGCCCAGGCGTTCGGCCTGCTCGGTCCACCGCCCGATCTCGCTGTCCTGAACGTGGTCGTCGTCCATCCCGAGCGCCTTCTCGGTCTTCTGGTAGAAGCCGAGGAGCTGGGCGAGCACGCCGCTGCCGAGCTGCTTGCCGCGCGGGCCGAGCCGCACGCCGAGGTAGACCTCCTTGGACCAGAAGTCCTTGGCCCAGACGTGGCGGTACATCTCCTCCAGGTAGTCGCGCCAGCCAGACCCCTCGTCGGACGTGGCGTTCAGCGCCATGGCCCACTCGGCTGCGGGGTAGGTGCGATGGGCGACCCGCAGGTGGACCTCGGCGTCGGGCATCCTGATCGCGGCCAGCGCGATCGTGATGTTGGTGGCCAGCGCCTCGCGTTCCTCAGGCGTGACGAACTCGTAGCTGACCGTCGGAAGGCGGAAGTACGCCCATGCGCAGGTGTCGGTGAGCAGGATGCGGTCGTCGAAATAGCGGACCGCGAGACGCTGGTGCGCTCGGGACGCCCTGCTCATGCCGCCCCCTCGGCGCATGAACGGGCCAGACCTGCTCGCTTGCTCACTTAGCGCTCACCGATTCTCGTGCCCGGGGGGTCACTCGCCAACTCCTCTTCGCTCGGTCGGACGGTCCGTGCCTGTGCCGCGAAACCCGCGACCACGACGCCGGCGAGGGCGAGATAGGCCCGCCGCCCGGCCGCGCGCAACTGCCCCGGATCGACGACCTCCGCGCCGTCGGGCGCCAGATCGTCCTCCCAGGGGACCCTGACGATGGCCCGGCACCTGCCGCTGGCCACCGACTCCGCCTGCTCGACGTCGGCCATCGAGCGCCTGCTCACGCCGTTGACCACCATGACCGCCCGCCTGCGCAGCTCCGCGCAGCCGTGCCCGTCGAGCCACTCGTACGTCATCGCCACCGCCTCTGACGCCTCCTCACTCGCCGGCACCACCAGCACGAGCTGGTCCGCGTACGGCAGGATCCGCGCGGCCAGCGCGGCGGCCGGGTCGATGACGGCCAGCTTGTAGTGGCGGTCGAGCAGCCTCATGGACTCGCCCAGGCGATGGTCGGAGAAGAACGACCGGTCCGCCAGCCGCTGCTCCGCGCCCGCGTCCGTGTCCGCGCTGATCACCTCCAGCCCCGAGGCCGTGCGGGTGGTGTAGCCACGCATGGTGAGGTACCCACTGACGCGGTCCAGCCCGGACAGCAGCGAGGTGAGAGTTTCGGGCGTCTCCGGCTGGATCTTGCTCGTCAGGGTGCTGCCGCCGCTGTTGGCGTCGACGGCCACGACCCTGTCGTCGCGGTATTGGGCGAAGGTGTGGCCGAGCATGAGGGCGGTGGTGCTCTGACCGGCGCCGCCGGTGCAGCCGAGGACGACGATCCGGCGGCTGCCGCCGAACACGCCCCGCGCCCTGGCCTCGTCGATCTCGGACCCGTCCGTACGGACGCCGCCTCCGCCGACCACCACCTGGGCGATCCGCCGCCAACCGCCGGAGTCCCGGCCGACCACGGACTCGACCCTGCGTACCCGGCCCTCGCCCGGTCTGGGGACGGGCACGGGAGTGACCATCCCACCGGCCTCACCCGGCTCCACCCGGGCACCACCGCCGGCCGCGCCTTGCCGGTCTGGTGTGTCAGTCGCGGCGGGCGACCTGCCGGGCACGTCGCCCGCCGGAGCGGGCGGCTGTGTGCCGGCGTCACCGGGGTCCGCGGTCGTGTTGTGCGCGGCCGGCGCGGCGTCGTGCCGGTCGGCACCCGCAACGCCCTTCCGGCCACCACCGGCGCCCGCCTGTTCGGCGGCATCGACACCCTGCCGCTCAGCACCGGCAGCGTCATGCCGATCGACACCGTCGGCGCCACGCTGATCAGCACCGGACACGCCGTGCCGATCGACCCCGGCCGCGCCACGCCGGTCGGCACCGGAGGCGCCGTGGCGATCGTTGCCGGCGGCGCCGCGCCGGTCGGGGCGCGCGGCCTCGTGGCGGTCGGTGCTGGAGGCGCTGGCCCGGGGCAGGGGCTTGCCGTCCGGGTTGATCGGCGGCCAGACCCGTTGTGTGCCGGACAGCACCAGCGCGGGACCCAGCCTCGGCGGCTGCCCCTTCCGGTGCTGATTCCTGGCGACCTCGTCCTCCCGCCGCGGACCTTCCGCTTCCGCGCCCGTCGTGGAGTCCGCGGGCATGTCGTCTCGCGCGTCAGCGGGCCCGTCGGCACTGGCCGCGAGCCTCCTCAGCCGCCGCAGCGCCTCGGTGTCGATCGGCTTGCCGGCGGCGGCCCTGCGACCCTCCGCCGCCCTGATCGGCACGACCGTGCCCCGCCCGGCCTCCGCCTCACCGGCCGCCTCACGCTCATCCGCGACCCCACCGGCCGCCTCGCGCTCACGCTTGACCCCACCGGCCGCCTCGCGTTCACCCTCCGGCGCCGGTACGTCCTGCGCCCACCTGGCGACCTCGCGGTCTCGCACCCGTCCGGCATCCTTCCGGCCGGGCTGCTCCCCCGCCTCGCGACCCGGCGCCACGGCCGCGGCTCCCCGGCCCGGCATCTCGGCGGGCTCATGGGTGGCGGATTCCGCAGCAGCGGGCACACGGGCGCTTCCCGCTCGTGCGGCACCACCCGCTCGTGGCGTGGCGGCTTGTGGCGTGCTCTGCTCGTGCGCGACGGGCTCAGCAGGCTCTGTCGGCGGCGTGCGGGTCAGAGGCGCTCCCGGCGCACCCGTACGCCGTCCTGAGCCGCCTGAGGGCGTCTCCTCGCGCTGCACAGGCCCACCCCCGGCTACGGGGGCTCCTTGGCGGACCTGAGCCCTGAGAGCGGGCGCAGCGCCGCGGCGGGTGCCCCAGCGCGCGGGCGCCGGCTCGGCGACGGGAGCCTGCGCTGCGGCTGCCGCGGCGGCGGCCACGGCGGGGCGCACCTGCCGGGGCCCGGCGATCCGCTGGCCCTCGCGACGTCGTTGCGGCTCGCGGCTCTTGCGCGGGGCCTTCGACTTGGCCCGGGCAGGAGTGGTGCGCCAGACACGGCCGGAGAACGTGATCGTCTCGGACTCGGCCGTCGGCGAGAGGCGATACCAGGCTCTCGGCTGACCCAGGTAACGAAGATGTGACTCCAGTAGCTCGGTGAGCCGCTTGCCCTCGATGACGGGGCGGGTCGACAGCCACGTCACGATGCCCGGCGGCACCAGGAACAGCACGTGCCACGGCATCTCCACCGGCACGCCCACCAGGACCAGCAGGAGTGACCACGGCACGAACACCCCGACGAAGACGCCGATCCAGACGATGGGCAGCGGCATCGGCAGTCGTAGGTCGTACAGCTTGTAGAGCCGTTTCTCGATGCGCCAGATGTTCGTATACGTGGGCAGGTCCACGCGGTCCTCCTCTCCACCCGCTCGTACATCACCGCCACGCGACGGTCTCAACCCTTACTTGATGCCCAGTGCGCCCGCGATCGCCTTCGCCGTCACCTCGATGATGTTGGGAACGTAGAAGATCACTCCGATGGCCACGGCCAGGATCAGGAACTGCACGAATCGCGTGATCTCCCGGGTGAAGAGGAAGAAGAGCGCGACCACGGAGACGACAACGAGGAACAACGGGGCGAAGAAGGCTCGCAGGAAGTCCGCGAGTCCTCCGGTGTCAATCCCGGTGGACGTCGGTGTCGGCGTCATTTCGATCAAGGTGAGCACTACGGTCTTCAAGGTCACTGTTTGTCCTCCCGGGGGGTCCGATCAGCAGCGCGGCCGCGCGTCTATCCAACGACCCGGCCGGCGCCGCGGATGTCAGCGACGAACCACTTGTCGCCCTGCTTCTCGACGGTCAGGCGATAGGCCTGTTCCAGTTTTCCCCCCACCGCCGCCGGATCGGTGGCGTTGGGAGTGGGCGGGGCGTCGCCGTTGGGCACGGACCACACCACGACCGCCTGGATCTCTCGAGTGGTACCCCCCACAGGCACCACGACATCTTTCAGCTCCGAAAAGGTGAAGGCGTCGCCGAAACTCGGCAGGCTCTTGCCGGCGGCGACGTAGCGCTGGAGGCCGGAGGCGTTGCCGGACGCGTAATCCTGGAAGAACCCCTTCAGCTGGGACTTGAGCTCGGCGGCCGCCACGTCGTCGGTCTCGGGTCCGGCCACCTGGGGCAGCTCGGCCGGCGCCGGGGCGGGCAGCACCGCGGGACGGCCCGCCACGGCGAACCTCCCGCCGGCGTCGTCGCCGGAGTAGTAGATCGGCACCGACAACATCAGCCTGCGCGGGCCGGACTGGAAGGCCACGCTGATCACCGCGTTGTGCGCGTCGGCCGCCTGAAGGTCGTACGGCTGGATGGCGACCGCCGCCAGTTGGCCGTAGCCGTCCCAGCCCCACTGCGGGTCGGTGTCGTCGGGCAGGAAGGCGGCCAGCTTGCGTGACCTGCTGGCCGCGTCCTGCGGGTTGAAGTTGAGATAGACCCCGGCGAACTGGGCGGCGAAAGCCATGCCCCGCTCAGTCGGGAATCCGCTGTTCACCTGCGCGACACTGTTGGGCACAACCGCATCTTGCTGGGTAAACCGCTCAAATGGCGCACGAACCCCATTCACCACGATAACCAGAATAAGCGCCCAGAGAATGATGCGGCCGGTCCACACCAGCCACCGTCCGCCGCCGCCCGACCAGCCACCGCGCCGGGGCCTGCGAGGCGGCGGCGCGTCGAAGTCCGCTGTGTCGAAGCGTGCGGAAAGCTCGGGCTCGCCAGTGATCCGAGGATCGTGCTGGACGGTAGACCTACGAGCCATCACGCCTCCGCTCGCGCCGATCCCCCCGGCCGGCGCGGTGTCGTCCGTTGCCGATCCCGATCCCCATCATCCGCGGTGAAGTAGTCACCCTATCCGGTCTCCGCCATTCTTCTAGGAAAGCCACGCCCATGCTGCGGCATGACGGTTCCCCACGGCAAACCGGGGGCGCATGACTGGCGACAGTGCCGATTCTTGTCATTGCCCGTTGGAATACCCTTTTGACCAGGACAAACGCCTAAAATCGCATAGCGTGGCGGCCACGGATTCCTGTCCAAAATAGGCATGGACTCCCCCGTGACCTGCGCATTCGGCATGGGTCGCGCGCGGCGGCGGGTCTCGTCAGGCGGGCTCCGGATCCTGGACGGTGCGCGCCTTGCGGCGGCTGTGCAGATCCACGACCGTCGGCTCCACCGCGCGCTCCAGGGACCCGCGCAGATCGGCCAGCATGTCGGCGGGCTCTCTCGACCCCATGCGCGTCGTCATCTCGTCGCGCTCGTCGACCTTCCTGCGGAGGTACGCCTCGCGGTTGACGCGCAGGCCGTACATGAGCTCGACCCTGATCAGAGCCAGCTCCTCCTCCAGGCTGATGCCCGTGAGCGTGGGCGCCGGGCGTCGTTTCCGGATGATGCGGCGGATCATGAGGGGCCTCCCGAGTCAGCGTGAACGCCGTGACGATTCGACGCGCGGGGGCCCAAAGTGGTTGACGCATCAGTTGTCCCGGCATCAGACGTCCGACCGATTCCGGGGCCTGCGGCGCTTCGAGCGGGCTAAGCCCCCGTCCACCATCGGTAACCTAGCGTAACCATAGTTGGCTCTATGTGATGGGATCTATGACATGCGACAACTAGCGTCGGCCGCCCTGCTCACCGCCTGGACGCTCGCCGGCACCCAGCCGGCCGCCGCCGCGCCCGCCGTCCCCGCCGCCGTCCCCGCCGCCGCCGTCCCCGCCTGGGTCACCGACGACGAATGCACCGAAGACGGCGGGAAGGTCGTCCCGGTGGGCAACGGGAAGGCGATCTGCGAGGGCGGCACGTGGGACAGCAAGCTGATCCACTTCACTCATGCTCCGGCTCGACCCGCCGGCCAGGCGCCCGCCACGTCGTTGTTCGGCGGACTGATAGAGCAGCTCACACGTTGAAGCGGAACTCGACCACGTCGCCGTCGCGCATGACGTAGTCCTTGCCCTCGATGCGGGCCTTGCCCACCGAGCGCGCCTTGGCGATGGAGCCGATCTCGACCAGCTCCTCGAAGGAGACGACCTCGGCCTTGATGAAGCCGCGCTGGAAGTCGGTGTGGATCACGCCGGCCGCCTCGGGCGCGGTGGCGCCCTTGGGGATCGTCCAGGCCCTGGTCTCCTTCGGCCCGGCCGTCAGGTAGGTCTGCAGGCCGAGCGTCTCGAAACCGACCCTGGCGAGCTGACGCAGGCCCGACTCCTCCTGGCCGACCGACTGCAGCAGCTCCAGCGCCTCCTCCTCGTCGAGCTCGACGAGCTCGGACTCGATCTTGGCGTCGAGGAAGACGGCCTCGGCGGGGGCGACCAGCGCGGAGAGCTGCTCCCTGAGCGCGGTGTCGGTCAGCTCGTCGGAGTCGAGGTTGAAGACGTACAGGAACGGCTTGGCCGTCAGCAGGTGCAGCTCGCGCAGCCCCTCGCGGTCGAGGCCGCTCTCGAAGACCGTCTTGCCGGTCTCCAGGACGGCCAGGGCGGCCTCCGCGGCCTCCAGGGTGGCCTTCTTGTCCTTGTTGTTGCGCGCCTCCTTCTGCAGGCGCGGCACGGCCTTCTCGACCGTCTGCAGGTCGGCCATGATCAACTCGGTGTTGATGGTCTCGATGTCGCGCTTGGGCGAGATCTCGCCGTCCACGTGCGTGACGTCGGGGTCGTTGAAGACCCGGATCACCTGGCAGATCGCGTCGGTGTCGCGGATGTTGGCGAGGAACTGGTTGCCCCGGCCCTGTCCCTCCGACGCCCCCTTGACCAGGCCGGCGATGTCGACGAACTCGACCTTGGCGGGCAGGATGCGGGCCGAGTCGAAGATCTCGGCCAGCTTGGGCAGGCGGTCGTCCGGCACGCCGACGATGCCCACGTTGGGCTCGATGGTGGCGAACGGGTAATTCGCCGCGAGCGCGTTGCCCGTCTTGGTCAGCGCGTTGAAAAGCGTGGACTTACCGACGTTGGGCAGGCCGACGATGCCAATGGAGAGACTCACGGACAGTGAGTTTACTTGCTGAGGACGTCCGGACCGGTCACGGTGTGGGCCCCAGGCGGCGAACCCAGGCGTGTCGGAGAGAAAGCGCGCCCGGTGTCCTGCAATGATCGATGGAGTGGACGTCGTCTCGCTTCTCATCGGTCTCGCCATCGGGCTGCTCATCGGGTTCCTGGTGGCCAGGACCCGGGCGGCGGTGCGGGTGGCCGAGTCCGACGCCAGGGCCAGATCGGCCGCCGAGAAGCTGGTCTACGTCGAAGGGCAGCTCACCGAGCGCTTCCAGGCGCTGTCCACCCGCGCGCTCGACGTCAACAACGTGCGTTTCCTGGAGCTGGCCGAGACCAGGCTGGCGGCCAGCCGCGCGGAGGCCACCGGAGATCTCGACCAGCGCAGACAGGCCGTCGAGCACCTGGTGGAGCCGCTGAAGGACGCGCTGACGCGGGTCGAGACGCAACTACGCGACACCGAGTCGGGCCAGCGCGCGGCGCGGGCGGAGCTGGCCCAGCAGATGGACTTCGTCCGGCAGAGCCACCAGGAGCTCCGCGCCCAGACCACCGCCCTCGTCCGGGCCCTGCAACGGCCGGAGGCGCGCGGCCGGTGGGGCGAGCTGCAACTGCGCAGGGTCGCCGAGATCGCCGGCATGCAGCGTCACTGCGACTTCGACGAGCAGGTCACCGAGGGCGCCATGCGCCCCGACATGGTGGTGCGGCTGGCCGGCGGCAAGAACATCGTGGTCGACTCCAAGGTCTCGCTGGCGGCCTACCTGGAGGCCGCGGAGGCGTCCGACGAGTCGCTGGCCACGGTCCGGCTCGACGCGCACGCCAGGCACGTGCGCGAGCACGTCGACCGGCTCGCGGCCAAGGCCTACTGGCAGGGGTTCAACCCGTCGCCGGAGTTCGTGGTGCTGTTCATCCCCGGTGAGGCGTTCCTGGCGCCGGCCCTCGAACGCGATCCGGGCATGCTGGAGTACGCCATGACGCGGCGGGTGCACATCGCCACGCCGACGACGCTGATCACGATGTTGCGCACCGCGCACTACGCCTGGCAGCAGGCCGCGCTGAGCGAGAACGCGCAGGCCGTGTTCGAGCTGGGCAAGGAGCTGTACGAGCGGCTGTCGTCCCTGGGCCGGAACGTCGAGTCGCTGGGCAAGGCGCTGACGCGGTCGGTGGAGGCGTACAACAAGTCGGTCGGATCGCTCGAAAGCCGCGTTCTGGTCACCGCACGCAAACTTAACGATCTGGGTGTTGTCGACGGCGAGCTCGACGCGCCGGAGATGCTCGAAACGCTGCCCAGGCCCCTGGCCTCGCCTGAACTCCTCGAAACCACATCTCTCATTTCGCACGCGAACGGTAAGTTGGCCAACGGGTCACAGTAAACGGGGGGTTGGTCAGTGGGTGAGAAAGGCAGGCGCTCGGCCGTCAGGCTGACCGCTCGCGGCGCCATCGCGCTCGCCCTGGTGGCCACCCTGGCCGGCTACGTGCTGACGGCCCTGCTCGACGTCCAGCTCGTCGTGGGGGCCGCCTTCGTGCTCTCCAGCCTGCTCGGCGCGCTCCTGGTCAACCGGCGCGAGCTGCTGTCGCTGGTGGTGACGCCGCCGCTGGTGTTCTTCTGCGCCACGCTCTTCGTGGAGCTCGGGCGGGCGTTCGGCTCGGTGTCGATCGTGCAGTCACTGGCGCTGGGGCTCTACACGTCGCTGACGCAGGGGGCACCGTGGTTGTTCGCGGGCTCGGCCATCGTGCTGGGGGTGGCGTGGCGGCGCGGGCTGCGCGACAACGTACGCGAGCTCCGGATGGAGCTGAAGGCGGGCGCGGAGGTGCCGCGCCCGCGCCAGCCGTTCGCGCCCGAGCCCGAGGGCTACTTCGAGCCCAAGGTCTACGGCACCCCGCGCAGCGAGGACTGACCCGCCCGCAGGTGCTCGCGCAGCCCGTGGGGCGGGCACTGACCCGCCCGCAACTTCTTGCGCAGCCCGTAGGGCGGGGACTGACCCGCCCGCAACTTCTTGCGCAGCCCGTAGGGCGCGGACTAAACCACCCGCAGGTTCTTGCGCAGCCCGTAGGGCGCGGACTAAACCACCCGCAGGTTCTTGCGCAGCTCGTGGGGCAGGGCGAAGCGCATGCTCTCCTGCACCGACTCGACCTCCGTCACGTCGCCGAACCCGTGTCCGGCCAGCCGCGCCAGCACCTCCTCGACGAGCTCCTCCGGGACCGACGCGCCGCTGGTCAAGCCCACCGTGGTGACGCCCTCCAGCCACTCGTCCTGGATGTGGTCGGCGCTGTCGACCAGGTAGGAGGCCTGGGCGCCGTAGTCCTTGGCGACCTCGACCAGCCGCTTGGAGTTGGAGGAGTTCTCGGAGCCGACCACGATGACGAGCTGGGACTCGGCGGCGATCTCCTTGACCGCCACCTGCCGGTTCTGGGTGGCGTAGCAGATGTCGTCGCTCGGCGGGTCGATCAGCGTGGGAAAACGTTCCTTGAGCCGGGCGACCGTCTCGGTGGTCTCGTCGACCGAGAGCGTGGTCTGCGACAACCACACCAGCTTGCCCGAGTCCTTCACCACCACCTTGTCGACCGAGTCGAGCCCGTCGACGAGCTGGATGTGCTCGGGCGCCTCACCGGAGGTGCCCTCGACCTCCTCATGGCCTTCATGGCCGATCAGGAGGATGTCGTAGTCTTGACCGGCGAACCTCTTCGCCTCATTGTGCACCTTGGTGACCAGCGGGCAGGTAGCGTCGATCGTGCGCAACCCGCGCTGACGGGCCTCGTCGTGGACGGCGGGAGAGACTCCGTGGGCGGAGAACACCACGATCTCCCCCTCGGGCACCTCCTCGGTCTCCTCGACGAAGATGGCGCCCCTGGCTTCGAGTGTCTTGACGACGTGCGTGTTGTGGACGATCTGCTTTCGTACGTAGATCGGCGCACCGTACTGCTCCAGAGCCTTCTCGACCGCTACCACGGCTCGATCGACTCCGGCACAGTAGCCCCGTGGCTTGGCTACGAGGACTCGGCGGGAAGTGGGGGTCTGGGGCTCCATACTTTCTATGCTACGTGGAGCGGCCGTCAGGCCCGCGCGTGCGTGGTAGCCCGCGGTTTGCCAGACTGGCCGTCCAATACTGACCTCCCAGGGAGACGTCATGTCCCTTAGCGACGTGATACGCAACATCGCTAAAACTGTTACCAACAAGGACGAGATGAAGGAGAAGGCCAAAGACCTTCCGCTCTTCGTCATCCAGACCACGCTCAACGCCGCAGGACAGGCGCTGCTCGTCGTGGACCGGGTGAAGAACTCGATCAAGGGGATGGGCACCAAGGAGGAGCGCGAAGAGGACTACGATTCGCGGCCCTCGGCCGCCGATCAGGTGGCCGTCCCGCCGGCTGCGGAGAAGAAGGACGAGGAGGAGAAGCCCGCTCGCAAGGAGCCGGTGATCTTCGCTCCGCGCCCCGGTACGGCCGAGCCTAACGGCGTCGCCAAGTCCAAGCCGGACCCGGTCATCTTCACTCCCGCGAGCAAGACCGACTCGGCGACCGCCGCCACCACCACCACCGAGCCTGAAGCCCCGGCCGCAGTCGAGCCGGAGACCAAGCCCGCCGCGCAGAAGCCCGCCACGGCCGGACCTTCCGCCGCCGAGCCCACCGTCGTCGAGCCGAAGGCCACTCAGCCGGTCGCCGCTGAGCCGGTCGTGGCCGAGTCGAAGGCCGCTGAGCCGGTCGTCGCCGAGCCGGTCGTGGTTGAGCCGGAGGCCACCGCTGAGCCGAAGGCCGTACCGAAGGCGGCGCCGAAGGCCAGGGCCAAGGCCGCGCCCAAGAAGACCGCCAAGGCCACAGCCGAGCCCGTCGTCGCCGAGAAGCCCGTCGCCGCCCCCAAGGCCGACGAGCCCGCGGTCGCGAAGGAGCCCGTCGCCGCCCCCGAGCCCGAGCCCGCCCCCGAGCCCGTGAAGGCGCCCGAGCCCAAGGCAGCGCCCGAGCCGGTCGCGAGCACCCCCGTGAACCTGATCGAGCCGCTCCCCGGCTACTCCCAGCTCACGGTCGCCTCCCTGCGCGCCAGGATGCGGGGCAAGACCGCCGAGCAGATCACGGACTTCCTCGCCTACGAGCGGACGACGACGGACCGGGCGGAGGTCATCCGCATGTTCGAGAACCGCCTGGCCAAGCTGCAGGCGGGGGAATAGTCACACCGAGCCCGTAGTCTTCCGCCATGACCGAGAAGACCACGCCCGAGTCTCCCCTGCCGATCCGCACGGTCCTGCAGATGGTGGGCGGCTGGATCGGCAGACTCGGCACGATCTGGGTCGAAGGCCAGATCACGGATCTGAGCGCTCGTGGCGGCACGGTGTTCCTGACCCTGCGCGACCCGGTCGCCAACGTGTCAGCCAGGGTCACCGCCCCGCGTGGCGTCTATGAGGCGGCCGTGCCCCGGCCGGCCGACGGCGCCAGGGTCGTGGTGCACGTCAAGCCGGACTTCTGGGTCAACAGGGGCTCGTTCGCCTTCACCGCGATGGAGATCCGCCCCGTGGGCGTGGGCGAGCTGCTGGCCCGTCTGGAGCGGCTCAGGCAACTGCTGGCCACCGAGGGGCTGTTCAACGCGGACCGTAAGCGGCGGCTGCCGTTCCTCCCCGGCACGGTCGGGCTCATCTGCGGCCGTGACTCAGCGGCCGAGCGCGACGTGCTGGAAAACTCCCGCAGGCGCTGGCCCGCCGTGCGGTTCAAGGTGGAGGCGGTGGCCGTCCAGGGGCCCTACGCGGTGGGCGAGGTGACCGAGGCGCTGCGCAAGCTCGACGCCGACGGCGACGTCGACGTGATCGTCATCGCCCGGGGCGGCGGCTCCCTGGAGGATCTGCTGCCGTTCTCCGACGAGACGCTCGTGCGCTCCGTGGCCGCCTGCCGCACTCCCGTGGTGAGCGCGATCGGCCACGAGCAGGACAGCCCGCTGCTCGACCTGGTGGCCGACGTGCGGGCGTCCACGCCCACCGACGCCGCCAAGAAGATCGTGCCCGACGTCGGCGAGCAGCTCACGCTGGTCCGCCAGCTCCGCGACCGGGGCCGCAGGGTGGTGAGCGGCTGGCTCGACCGGGAGATGTCCTGGCTGACGTCGGTCCGGTCCCGCCCTTCGCTGGCCGATCCGGTGCGCGAGCTGGAGCGCCGGGCCGAGCAGGTCGAGGCGCTGCGCGACCGGACCAGGCGGTCGTTGTCGGGCTCACTCGACCGGGCCACCGACGACCTCACCCACCTGCGCGCGCGCCTGGTCGCCCTGTCCCCCGCGGCCACCCTGGAGCGCGGCTACGCCATCGTCCAGCACCCGTCCGGCGACGTGGTGCGGCTGGCCAAGGACGTCGCCCCCGGCGCCGAGCTGACGATCCGCCTCAGCGACGACCGCCTCGGCGTCCGCGTGGAGGGCGCGGCCGAAACGGCGGGCGCGTAGCGGAATCGGCCTCTACGTTCAGGCTGCCGTGGAGGGCCCGGCCGAAAACGGCGGGCGCGTAGCGAAGTCGGGCTCCGCGTTCAGGCTGCGGACGTGATGACGCCCGCGGCGAGGTGGGCCAAGCCGGACTTGATGTCGTCGACCGTCATGCCGCGCTGTTCCCGCTGGAAGGCGATCAGGCAGGCGTTGACCGGTGCGAGGAGGGCGTCGGCCAGATACGCGGCGTCCGCCCGCGGGCAGGCCTGCGCGAGCAGTGTGGCGAGGTGGATGTGATGCACCTTGTACGGCCCGTTGTACTTGTCGCCCTTCCCGCCCTTCTCCAGCAGCAGGAACAGCCCCTGCTGCGCCACGATGCGATCGACCAGCGCGTACAGGAACGCCGTGATCCGGTCGGCCGCCGGGGCCCCCGGACCGAGTGGCGGCGGCCCGCCGAAGAAGCCGGCCTGGAACTGCCGCTCCCGCTCGTCGATCAACGCGTAGATCAGCCCGGCCCGGTCGCCGAAGCGCCGGTAGACGGTGCCCACGCCGACACCCGCCGCGCGGGCCACCTCGTCCAGCGAAAGGTCGTCGGCGCCGTGCTCGGCGATCATTCTGGCGGCGACCTCGATGATCTTCTGCCGGTTTCGCGCGGCATCGGCCCGTTCCTGCTGAGGCTGCCCGATGACGGGCAGAAGAGGACGTCCGCGCACGTGTGGAGCATACAGCTTGCAAACGGAGAGCCCTCCGATTAGTCTCCGAAGCGGAGATTCCTCCGATTAGAGGAGCTGATGATGCCCAACGACTTCAACCAGCAGATCATCGAGGAGTTCCGCGCCAACGAGGGCCGCGTCGGCGGCATGTTCGAGGGCTCACCGCTGGTGCTGCTCACCACCACCGGAGCCAGGAGCGGCAAGCAGACGACGTCGCCGGTCATGTACGTGCCGGACGGCGACCGCTACGTCGTCATCGCCTCCAACGGCGGCGCGGACCACCACCCGGCGTGGTATCACAACCTGCGCGCCACCCCCGAGGCGACGGCCGAGGTCGGGACGGAGGCGTTCGTGGTGCAGGCGGAGTTCGTGGAGGGCGAGGAGCGCGACCAGCTCTACGCCCGGATGGTGGCGCAGGCGCCCGGCTTCGCGGAGTACGCGGCCAAGACCAGCCGGCGTATCCCCGTGATCGCCCTCAACCGCACGACCGCCGCCGCCTGAGCCGCAGCGCCGCCCGGCCCTTGAGAACGCTCGACGGGCTGGAACGCCGGCGGGATGACCCTTGCCGGGCGGTCAGAAGGGCGCGTCGTCGGACTGCCCCGCAGTGGGGTCGGAACGGCGCGCCATGGCCGCCGCGAGCTTGACCCTCGCCCCCTGCAGCCACTCCTCGCAGACGGCCGCCAGCTTCTCCCCCCGCTCCCAGAGCTCGATCGACTGCTCGAGCGTGAGCCCACCCGTCTCCAGGCGGCGCACCACCTCGGTCAGCTCCTCGCGGGCGTGCTCGTACGAGGGCGTCTTGTCGTCTGCTGCTGCCACGGTGACCACCCTAGACGTGGTGACCGACATCCGGGGACCGGCTAGCCCTGGGCGCGTTGCTGGAGGAGCCCGGCCAGCTCGGCCAGCTCAGGCCAGTCGGCCGTGCCGGTGACGACCAGGGTGGTCTCCGGCAGGACGCGGATCAGCGAGCGCTGCTTCTTGTCCTCGCGGAAGCGCTGCTCCCAGGCGACCCCGCCGATCTGCCGCGTGCCGGCGGGCGTGGCGGTGTTGGCCATGCGGCTGGCGAAGGCGGCCGCCGGCTGCTCGTTGCTCTGCACGAACATCGCGTGCTCGCGCTTGGCCGTGGCATACCCGAGGTAGAGGGCCTGCGCGCCGTTCTCGCCCTTGGCGATCCTGTTGCTGTTGGGCACCCAGCCCGCCGGGTCCTTCTGCGGCGCCCACACGCCGTAGGGCACCGCGTGGCCGAAGTTGGCGACGGTGATGGAGTATTCGAGTCGCGGGATGTGCTCCTCCCGGCTCTGCGGGGTGATGAGCAGGAAGAGCCCAGCCCCCGCGAGGCAGACGAAGAGGGCTACCGCGTAGCCGTAGAAACCTTGGGTGAACCGTCGCACACTTGGCGAGGTTACCCGCTGGAGGAGGCGGTCGCCGAAGTGACCGGGCGGATCCGGCCGATGATGGCGAGGACTTCCTCGGCCAGGGCGCGGTCACCCGTACGGACGACCTCGGACTGGCCCGCGGCCAGCGCGCCGGTGATCACCACGACGAGTGCCCCCTCGTCCTCGAAGAGCGCCGCGTTGCGCTGCGCCCATTTGCGCAGCCGGTCGCGCATGACCACCTCGAACCCGGGCGGCCCGTCACCCCGCAGGAACAGCGCGGCGAGCTCGCGCTCCTCCAGGCAGCCGTCGAGGTAGGCGCGGGCGGCGCTGATGAACACCCGCATCGGGTCGCTCTCGCCGGCCCCGCGAGCCAGCCGCGCGGCCTTCTTGGTGCGCTGCGTCTGCCTGGCCTGGAAGTCCTCGAACAGCGTGAGGTAGAGGTCGGCCTTGCCGGCGAAGTGGTGGTAGAGGCTGCCCACGCTGGCGTCGGCCCTGGCCACCACGTCGGTCACGCCCGCGTCGGCGAAACCCTTGGAGACGAAGACCTCCCTCGCCGCCGCGAGAAGCGAACTCCGGGTGGCGGCGCCACGCTCGGACGTGCGCGGCTGGGTCACCACGGGGTCCACATCGCTCATTCGGTTCTCCTCCACGGCGGGGGCAGCCATGCTCCATGGTGGAGGCAAGATCCGTGTTGCGCACACCGTATGGCGCAAAATCCCGTTCTCCGGTTTGCAGGGCAACCATGTCGAAGCTTACAAGTGCCGCCTTCGTCCGGCCCGTACCGAGGCCCGCCGCAGATTATCCCCCTCCGACCGGGAATAGGAGGGCAACTACGATCGACATAGTTACCCCACGAGGAGGCCACTCATCATGTCGGACACGTCGGTCCCGCCGGCACTCGCCACGGGCGAGCACGCCCCCGATCGCAACCTGGCCATGGAGCTCGTCCGCGTCACGGAGGCGGCGGCCATGGCGGCGGCCCGCTGGGTCGGCCGCGGCGACAAGAACGGCGCCGACGGCGCGGCGGTGAACGCCATGCGCCAGCTCATCAACACCGTCTCCATGAACGGCGTGGTGGTCATCGGCGAGGGCGAGAAGGACCACGCGCCCATGCTGTTCAACGGCGAGCAGGTCGGCGACGGCAGCGGCGCCGACTGCGACGTGGCCGTCGACCCCATCGACGGCACCAGGCTGGCCGCGCTGGGCATGCCCGACGCGGTCTCGGTGATCGCGGTGAGCGAGCGCGGCTCGATGTACGACCCGTCGGCCGTGTTCTACATGGAGAAGCTGGTGACGGGCCCCGAGGCGGCCGATGCGGTGGACATCGAGGCCCCCGTGGCCGCGAACATCCAGGCGGTGGCCAAGGCCAAGCACTGCTCGCCGCACGACGTGACGGTGGTCGTGCTGGACCGGCCCCGGCACGAGCGGCTGGTCCAGGAAATCAGGGAGACGGGCGCGCGCATCAAGTTCATCACCGACGGCGACGTGGCCGGCGCGATCATGGCCGCGCGTTCGGGCACCGGCATCGACCTGATGCTGGGCATCGGCGGCACGCCGGAGGGCATCGTGGCCGCGTGCGCGCTCAAGTGCCTGGGCGGCGTGATCCAGGGCAAACTCTGGCCGCGCGACGACGCCGAGCGCCGTAAGGCTCTCGACGCGGGTCACGACCTCGGCCAGGTGCTCACGACGAACGATCTCGTCCGCTCCGACGACGTGTTCTTCGCCGCTTCCGGCATCACGCACGGGGAGCTCATGCAGGGTGTACGGTTCCGCTCCGGCTCGGCGGTGACCGAGTCACTGGTGATGCGCGGCCGTTCCGGCACCATCCGCAAGATCGAGAGTGAGCACCAGCTCTGGAAGTTGCGGGCGTACAGCGCGATCAACTTCGACAGCGCCGGATAAGCGCGCCGGACATTTCGACAGCGCCGGAAAAGTGCGCCGGACGTCCAGGGGCCGCTCGCGTCAGCGGCGGCGCTTGCGGCGGGGCGGCTCCTTGACCTTGACCTCGCCGGCGAAGTTGGTGGTGCGGACCTCGACTACGGGCCCGCCGGGCTCGGTCGGCTGCTTGGTGAGGCGGACGGTCTTGTCCTTGGCGACCCTGACGACTTCGAGGCCCTCCGGCACGTGGATCTCCAGGCCGCCGAAGACGAGCGTGGCGTTGATGATGATCTGCCGGTTCTGCAGGATGGCGTCGCGGAAGTCCAGCTTGGTGGTGCCGAACATGGCGGTGACCTCCAGCTCGGCCGGCACGACCCAGCGCCCGCCCCGCTGCGTCTTCTTGAAGATGGCCGACACCGGCCGGCCGTCGAGGTTGAGCGGTTGCTCGTCGGCGGGCAGCAGGTCGGTGGTGAGCCCGGCCAGGTCGCCGAGCGTACGGGCGGAGTAGAGCACGCCGAGCCGCTCCTCCAGCTCGTCGAGGGCGAGCCGGCCGTCGGCGTGCGCGTCCTGGAGGACCTGGGCGACCCGCTCGCGATCGGCGTCGGACGCGCGGAGCTCGTGCGGCTGCGGCACGTCTCCCGACGCCGGCGGACGGCGCGCGGAGACGAACTCCTCGGCCAGCCGCTCTCCGACCTGCTGCAGCTTCGGCAACCACGATCCCGCGCGTTCGTTCACACTTCTGACGATATCTGGCGCTCGCCGGATTCGCTCGTGCCAGATGACTCCCATCAACCGATACGTGCGAGAAGCGCGGTGATGTCCTCGGCCAGTTCCGCGTTCACCTCGGCGTGGCGGTTCAGCAGGCGGTACCACATCACCCCGAAGATGAGGTCGGCGGCGAGCTCCAGGTCCACGTCGGCGGGCACGGCGCCGCGGGCCAGCACGGCGCGCAGGGAGCTGCGTCGCGGCTCGATGATTTTCGCGCGCAGCGCGGCGGCCAGCTCGGGATCGGACTGCGCGTCGGCCATCAGCCCCATGACGACCTGCCCGGCCACCCCCTGCGCCAGCTCGAAGGTCTGCTCCAGGAACGCCACGAGATCGGCCTGCGCGTCCCCGCTGTCCGGCGTCGGCGGCAGGTCCCTGACCATGACCCCGGTCATGCCCTCCATCAGGACCTGCGCCTTGGTCTGCCACCAGCGGTAGACGGTCTGCCTGCCGGTGCCGGCCTCCTCGGCGATGCCCTTCATGGTGACGCCCTGATAACCGTCGCGGGCGCACAGATCGAGCGCGGCCTGGAGGATCGCCTGCCTGGCCACCTCGCTGCGGGGTCTGCCGGTCATGCCGCTCACTTTACAAGACATTGTGCCTCGTTTATATTCGAGGCACAATGTCTCGTATTGGAGGAACGCAGAGATGCGAGTTGTGATCGTGGGCGGCACGTCGGGCATCGGTCTGGCCACCGCCAAGAAGCTGGCCGAAGGCGGCGCGGAGGTCTTCGTCACCGGGCGTTCCGAGGAGCGCCTGCGGGCGGCGTTGAAGCAGCTCGGCGACCAGGCGACCGGCCAGGCAGTCGACGCGCGCGACACCGAGGCGATGCGGGCGGCGTTCGAGGGCCTCGGGACGATCGACCATCTGATCGTCACCGTGACCGGCCGCGGCGGCGCGGGACCTCTGAGCGGGCACACCCGCGAGGGGATCGCCGCCGCGACGGAGGGCAAGCTGATCCCCCACCTGCTGAACGCGCAGGCCGCGCTCGGGGTGCTGAGCCCGCAGGGCTCGATCACCTTCGTGACGGCGGCGTCGGCGGGCGCGGCCTACCCCGGCACGTCCCTGCTGGCGGCGGTGAACGGCGCGATCGAGGCCACGGTGCCCGGACTGGCGGTGGAGCTGGCGCCCATCCGGGTCAACGCGGTCTCCCCCGGCGTGATCGACACCGAATGGTGGTCGGTGCTGGGCGGCGAGGCGCGGTCCGCCTTCCTCGAAGGCACCGCGGCGGGGCTGCCGGGCGGGCGCGTCGGCACGCCGGACGACGTGGCGGCCACGATCGCGTTCGTGGTGGGCAACGCGTTCGTGACCGGCACGGTGCTGACCGTGGACGGCGGGGGCCGGTTGAAGGCGTGAGGCCAGTCCTGATCACCGGGGCGGTTGATGGTGTGAGGACGATCCTGATCACCGGGGCCGGTTGAAGGTGCGGGGACGATCCTGATCACCGAGAGCCGTGACGACGTGCCTGTCACCGGGGTCCGCGAGCTGAGCGGCGGCCTCATCCGGCGCGCACTGCCGTGAAATACGGCTGTTCCCGGAATCTGCCGCCG
This sequence comes from Nonomuraea sp. NPDC002799, assembly GCF_053592075.1. NCBI lineage: Bacteria > Bacillati > Actinomycetota > Actinomycetes > Streptosporangiales > Streptosporangiaceae > Nonomuraea > Nonomuraea sp. NPDC002799. The sequence goes on along the minus strand of NZ_JBSFVA010000006.1, from coordinate 226,529 downwards.
CTTTCCGCCGTTGATCCCGGCAAAGGGAGGGGTGCGCGTGCATCAACCGGCGCGATGGGGTCTTGCCGCGGCAGGCACGGGCGTGGCGTTGATCGTGGGCCTGGAGGTGGCGAGTCTCGACGACATGAACATGTTCAGGCGGACCATCAGCGAGCACGGCCTCCGTCCTGAGGGCTGGATCTTCGCGCTCGGGGTGGGCCTGCTGGCGGCCGGATCGGCGGCCATCGGAGTGTCGCTGGCGCGCAGGCGGCTGGCCGGGATCTTCGGCACCATCGCGCTCATGGGCTGGAGCGCGGGGCTGTTCGTGACGGCCTGGTTCGACAAGCACGACTGGTCGGTGGGGCCCAGCATGAGCGGGAGCCTGCACCGGGCGGGCAGTTTCGTGGCCTTCCTCTGCTTGCCGCTGGCGGCCGTGATCATCGCCAGGCCGTGGCGGCAGGGCGAGCGGTCGCGGGCCACGGTGCTGGCGTTCGGGTTCGGGATCTGCTCGGTGGTGTGGGTGGCGGGCATCGGCGCGGCGATGCTGATCGGCGCGGGCAACGGGCTGGCGTGGTGGCGGGTGATGCCGCTCGGGCTGGTGGAGCGGGGCCTCGCGGTCACCGAGGTGGCGGCGCTGCTCGCCCTGGGCGTCTGGGCCGCGGCCGGACAACTCGGCGGGCCGGAGCCGGTGCGGCTCGGCGAGCCAGGACAGGCGCGGCTCGATGGGCCTGAGCCGGTGCGGCTCGATGGGACGGGACCGGTGCGGCTCGATGGGGCGGGGACGGTTGAGCCGGTCGTGGAAGAGGTCCGGTAGCAGCGTCTGGCGCTGTGGCGCGGCGAGCCGCTAACCTGACCCAGCCTCACGTTTGATACCCCCCGATCAGGAGGCCGTCGTGCCGTCCCCGCGTGATCGCCGTGCCCGCCTCGCCACGTACGTCGTCTACGCCGTGCAGGGCCTGTCCTTCGCGTCCCTGCTCATCCAGGTCGCGAACCTCCAGGCCAAGCACGGGCTGGACGAGGGCACACTGACGTTGTTGCTGCTGATCGTCCCCGTGTTCGCGGGCGTCGGGAGCGTGGCCGCCGGCTCGTTCGCGGCCAGGCTGGGCAGCAAGCTCCTGCTGCGTGTCGCCCAGCCGGTGGTGGCCGTCGCCGTGGTGCTCGCCGGGCTCGCGCCCAGCGTGCCGACGCTGGTGCCGGTGCTGCTGGTCTTCGGCGTCGCCGTCGGCGCCGTGGACGCGGGCATGAACATGCAGGGCGTGGCCGTCGAGCGCCGGTACGGCATCCCGGTGCTGAACGGGTTCCACTGCGTGTGGAGCGTGTTCAGCATGGTGGGCGCGCTGTGGGCGGCGGGCGCCGCCGACCTGCCACTGCCGGTCATCATGGGCATCCCGATGGTGTTCGCGGTGCTCGGCTCGCTCGCCATGGGGCGCGACCTGTGCACGCCCGAGGAGGAGAAGGTCGAGCTCACCGCCGCGACCGCTCCGACCGGCAGGCTCCCGTGGCGCCCGATCATGCCGCTCTGCCTGGCCATGGGCTTCCTGTACATCGGCGACGCCGCCGTCTCCAACTTCAACACCGTCTTCATGAAGGACGTGCTCGCCGCGGGACCGAAGGTCATCCCGCTGGCCTACGTCGCCTACCAGGCCACCACGCTGGCCGTCCGCCTCGCCGGCGACTTCGCCGTCCGCCGGTACGGTCCCGCCGCCATCGTCCGGATCGGCGGCGTGATCGCCACGCTGGGATTCCTGGGCGTGGTCCTGGCCCCGAACCAGCCGCTGGCCATCGTCGCGTTCGGGCTGACCGGGGTGGGGCTGTCGGTGGTGGCGCCGCAGTCGTTCTCGGCGGCGGGCCGGCTGGACCCGGCGGGCACCGGCGTGGCCATCGCCCGGGTGAACCTCTTCAACTACGTCGGCTTCATCGTGGGCGCGGCCCTGGTGGGCGGGATCGCGGACGCCGCGGACATGCGGGTGGCGTTCGTGGCGCCGCTCGTACTGGCCGCCGTGATCATCGCCCTGGCGCCGGGCTTCCAGCCCAAAGAGGCACCCACCACCGCGGCCTGATCAGTCCGGGAGAAGACGTCCGGGAGAAGACAGCGGCGCCGATCGACGGCCGCCCTCACGGCCGTACCTCCGCGACCTCGACCGGCCGGCGCTCGCGCAGTGACAGGTCCGCGGCCTCGGCCACGTAGAGCGCCTCCAGCGCGTCCTCGATCGTGCACGGGCTCGGGTCGCCGGTCACGAAGGCGCCCGTCAGGAAGGCGTCGATCTCGCCGCGGTAGGCGTTCTCGAAGCGGGTGACGAAGTCCGGCCAGGGATCGGCCGGCCCGCCGTCGTCCGTGTGCAGGGGCGCGCGCGGGCCGAGGCCCGCCACCTGGGTGCGCCGGGTGCCGGCCAGCTCCATGCGCACGTCGTACCCGCCGCCGTTGTAGCGGGAGCCCTGCAGGGTGGCCAGCGTGCCGTCGTCCAGGGTGAGCAGCGCGGCGCTGTTGTCCACGTCGCCCGCCTCCGCGAAGAAGGCCGCGCCGCGGTTGGCCCCCGTCGCGTAGACCGAGACCACCTCCCGGCCGGTCGCCCAGCGCAGGATGTCGAAGTCGTGGATGTGGCAGTCGCGGAAGACGCCGCCGGAGGTGGCGATGTAGGCGGCGGGCGGAGGCGCCGGGTCGGCGGTGACCAGGTGGACGCGGTGCAACTCGCCCAGCTCACCGCGGCGCAGCGCGCCGGCCGCGGCCAGGTAGCCCGGGTCGAACCTGCGCTGGAACCCGATCTGCACCCGGCTGCCCGCGCTCGCCTCCAGCACCTTGACGGTCTCGGCCACCGTGCCCGCGACGGGCTTCTCGCAGAAGACGGGCAGGCCGCGCTCGCAGGCCTTGACGATGAGCTCGGCGTGGGTGCCGGTCGGGGTGGCGATCACCACGGCGTCCGACGCGAACGGGTCTCCTGGCCGGCCGTGCGGCGACGTGCGTACGGGGTCGGCCACGATCAGCTCGTCCACCAGCGGATGCGCGGCCAGGGTGGCGGCGTGGAAGGCTCCGATCCGGCCCAGGCCCAGTAGTCCGACACGCATGGCGTCCCCCTCAGGGTGATGATTTCTTTCTAAGCGAGGATTTCTCCCTCAGTCAACATTTTGTCCTGACATTCTGACCTTTAAGCCTCGGACGATCTCAGCCGCCTTGTGCTCCGGCAACCGCGCGAACCCCACGACCACGGCCGGCGGCCCCAGCGACCCGCGCATCTGCCCCACCGGCTCGATGGACAGCCCGAGCTCCTGCCCGAGCCGCACCACCCGCGCCTCGTCCCAGTCCTCCGGCAACTCCAGGTACACGTGCAGCCCCGCGTCGATGCCCCGCACCCGGATCTCGGGCAGCTCCTCGGCCAGCGCCCTGACCAGGGCGTCCCTGCGGACGCGGTATTCCCTGCGCATCCGGCGCAGGTGTTTGTCGTAGCCGCCGGTCCGCAGGAAGTGGGCCAGCGCGTACTGCTCGATGACCGGCGAGCCCAGGTCCAGCTCGCCCCGCGCCCGGCGTACCGCCTCGGCCATCTCGGCCGGCGCGGCCACCCAGCCCAGCCGCAACCCGGGGGCGAGCGCCTTGCTCACGCTGCCCGAGAGGATCACCCGGTCGGGCGCCAGGCCCTGGAGGCAGCCGACGGGATCGCGGTCGAAGCGGAACTCGGCGTCGTAGTCGTCCTCCAGGATCACCCGGTTGCCCGCGTAGACCCACGCCATCAGGGCCGCCCGGCGGGACGGCGAGAGCACCACACCCGTCGGGTACTGGTGGGCGGGCGTGACCAGCACCGCGTCGCCGCTCAGTTTCCGCACGTCCAGGCCCTCCTCGTCCACGGGGACCGGCACCAGGTGCGCGCCGGCCCGCCGCAGCAGCGGAATCTGGCGATGGCTGGTCGGATCCTCCACCGCCAGCCTGAGCGGGCGCTGCTGGGTCAGGACGTGCAGCACGAGGCTCAGCCCCTGGGCCACGCCGCCCACGATGACGAGGTTCTCCGGGCGCACGTCCGCCGCCCGCACCCTGCGCAGGTAGCCGGCCAGCTCTTCGCGCAGCTCAGGCACGCCGCCAGGGTCCCCGTAATCGAAGGCGTCCGAAGGTACGGTGGTCAGGACGTGCCTGACGGCTGCGAGCCAGCGTTCGCGCGGGAAGTGGCTGAGGTCTGGGGAGGTGGGGCGATGTCCGTAGAACGGCGCGCACACGGGGGGGTCGGGACGCACCGGCCTGGGGCGCGCGGGCGCCTGCGGCTGCCGGGGCACGGCCCGGGCGGCCGTCTTGGGCGTCACCTGAGTGCCCACGCCCACCTTGGAGACCAGGAAGCCTTCGGCGACGAGCTGCTCGTACGCCTCCACCACCACGCCCCTCGACACCTGGAGATCGGTGGCCAGGTCGCGGGTGGCGGGCAGGCGGGTGCCCGGGGTGAGCCGGCCGCAGCGGATGGAGTCGCGCAGCTCGGCGGCGATCTGCCCGGCGATTCCCCCCTTATCTCGATTTATCCCTATGTGGAGGTCGGCCATATTGGTCCTGTCTTTCGCCGGGACATTGGACTGTTTTCGAGAACCATTGTCTCTCTAGCATCCTTCGCATGAGAAACGGAATCGTCGGCGCCGCCTCGGCCATGTTCCTGGTCGGGACCCTGGCCGGGGTCTCGGGACTGATCGCCGACTACCCCCTATACGGCGGCCAGGCTGTGCGGTATCTCGTGGGAGCGGTCATTCTGCTTGTCATAACGAGACTGCTCGGCCTGCGGTTCGTGCGGCTGTCCCGGCGCGAGGTCCTGTGCCTCCTCGGGCTCACGCTGCTGGGGCTCGTGTTCTTCAACGTCTGCGTGATCGAGTCCGCCCGCGCCTCCGGCCCCGCCCTGGTCGGCACCGTGCTCGGCACCGTGCCACTGGCCCTCGCCCTGGCCGGCGGCCGCCCCGCGCCCCGCCTGATCATCGGTGCGACCGTGGTGGTCGCCGGGGCGACGCTCGCCACCGGGCTCGGCAGCGGCACCCTCGAAAGCCTCCTGTGGGCCCTCGGCGCGCTCGTCGGCGAGGTGTGCTTCTCCATGCTGGCCATCCCCTTGTTGCCGAAGCTGGGGGCGATCCGGGTGTCGGCCTACTCCACGACGCTGGCCGTCCCCCTGCTCGCCCTGATCGGATTCGCCGACAAGGGCGCCGGGATGCTCCGCGTGCCGACGACCGCCGAGCTCCTCGGCTTCGCCTACCTGGCGATCGTGGTGACGGTGGTGGCGTTCTTCCTCTGGTACACCTCGCTGCCCAAGCTGGGCCCCGGCCTCGCGGGGCTGTTCGCGGGGCTCATCCCGGTGGGGGCGATCGTCACGGGGGCGGTGCTCGGGATCGCGATGCCGACGGCGTACGACCTGCTGGGCGCCGGGCTCGTGATCGCCGGCATCCTGCTCGGCCTCACCGCCCAGCGCTCCCAGGCGCCCGCCGTCGCCCCCAACGAAGCCTGAACTTGCCCCCGGAATGCGCTCCACGACGGAGGGACTAACCTCTTCAGGAAGAGCGAAGGGATGGACATGGGCGAGTTCGACTACACCGACCTGCTGCCGCTGGGAGCCGATGAGACCGAATATCGGCTGATCACGACGGAGGGGGTGCGGAAGGTCGAGGCGGCTGGGCGTACGTTCCTGGAGGTCGAGCCCGAGGCGTTGCGGCTGCTGACCGAGGCGGCGATCCACGACATCTCCCACTTCCTGCGCGCCTCGCACCTCACCCAGCTCAGGAAGATCGTCGACGATCCCGAGTCCAGCGGCAACGACCGGTTCGTCGCCCTCGACCTGCTGAAGAACGCCTCGATCTCGGCCGGCGGCGTGCTGCCCATGTGCCAGGACACCGGCACCGCGATCGTGATGGGCAAGCGCGGCCGGCACGTGCTGACCGACGGGCTCGACGCCGAGCACATCTCGCGGGGCGTGTACGACGCCTACACGCGCCTCAACCTGCGTTACTCCCAGATGGCCCCGCTGACCATGTGGGAGGAGAAGAACACCGGCAGCAACCTGCCCGCCCAGATTGAGCTCTACGCCGAGGACCCGCACGGCCACGCCGACGAGTACAAGCTGCTCTTCATGGCCAAGGGCGGCGGCTCGGCCAACAAGTCGTTCCTGTACCAGGAGACCAAGGCCGTGCTCAACGAGAAGCGCATGCTGGCCTTCCTGGAGGAGAAGATCCGCTCGCTGGGCACCGCGGCCTGCCCTCCGTACCATCTGGCGATCGTCGTCGGCGGCACCTCCGCCGAGTTCGCGCTCAAGACCGCCAAGTACGCCAGCGCGCGCTATCTCGACTCGATCCCCACCGAAGGCTCCGCGTCGGGGCACGGGTTCCGGGACGTGGAGCTGGAGGCCAAGGTCTTCGAGCTGACGCAGAAGCTGGGCATCGGGGCGCAGTTCGGCGGCAAGTACTTCTGCCACGACGTACGCGTCATCCGCCTGCCCCGGCACGGCGCCTCCTGCCCCGTGGCCATCGCGGTCTCCTGCTCGGCCGACCGCCAGGCGCTGGCGAAGATCACGCCGGAGGGCGTGTTCCTGGAGAAGCTGGAGACCGATCCGGCCCGTTTCCTGCCGGAGACGACCGACGAGCACCTCTCGGAGGACGTCGTCGAAGTAGACCTCAACCTGCCGATGCCGGAAATCCTCGCCCAGCTGACGAAATATCCCGTCAAAACGCGGCTTTCCCTCAGCGGCCCGCTCGTGGTCGCCCGCGACATCGCGCACGCGAAGATCGCCGAGCTGCTCGACAACGGCGGCGAGATGCCGCAGTACCTCAAGGACCACGCCGTCTACTACGCCGGACCGGCCAAGACCCCCGAGGGATACGCCTCCGGCTCGTTCGGGCCGACGACCGCCGGGCGGATGGACTCCTACGTGGGGCGCTTCCAGGCGGCCGGCGGGTCGATGGTGATGCTGGCCAAGGGCAACAGGTCCGCGCAGGTGACGGAGGCCTGCCAGGAACACGGCGGCTTCTACCTGGGCTCCATCGGCGGCCCGGCGGCCCGGCTGGCGCAGGACTGCATCAAGAAGGTGGAAGTGCTCGAATATCCCGAGCTGGGGATGGAGGCGGTGTGGAAGATCGAGGTGGTGGACTTTCCCGCGTTCATCGTGGTCGATGACAAGGGAGACGACTTCTTCACCGATCGCACCGGCCCCGTCCTGAGCATCGGCCGCCGCTGACCGATCCGGCCGGCCCGGCCGGCCCCGGCCGGGCAGTGTGGCCGGGCAGTTTGGCCGGCCGGTCAGGCGGTGAAGGGTGCCGGGTAGGTGATCGTGCCGCTCGGCACCGGCCTGGCCTTGTCGAGCACCAACGCCATCATCGCCTCGTCGGGAACGTCGAAGGGCGCTCGGATGCCATAGGCGGAGGCTCGCACGAAGCCGAAGCGCGGATAGTAACTGGGGTGCCCCAGCACGAGCGCCAGATGCTCACCCCGCTCGCGGGCCCTGGCCAGCCCGGCGGCGATGGCGGCCGAGCAGGCGCCCTGCCGCTGGTAGGCGGGGAGCGCGGCGCAGGGGGCGAGAGCCAGGGCGGGCACTCCGCCGACGTGGCAGCGGGTGAGCAGTGCGTGCCCGGCCACGACCCCGTCGTGCTCGGCCACGATGGACAGGCCCGGCACCCAGGCGGGATCCTTGCGGAGCGCGTCGACCAGGTCGGCTTCGAGCGAGGTGGCGAACGCCGCGAGGTTGACCTCGCGGACCGCCGGCACGTCCCGCTCCTCCTCCGGCCTGGCGACCCAAGAGAGCTTCACGCGGCGACAGGGGCTCGGTGCGGGGCCACGACCCTGCCGTCGGGCAGCAGGAGACCGGTGTCATCGAACAGCACGACGCCGTTGCAGAGCAGGCTCCAGCCCTGGTCAGGGTGGGCCGAGATCACGTGTGACGCCTCACGGTCGGGCGAATCGGCACTCGGGCAAGCGGGGTAGTGACTGCACATGGCGCACCTCTCAGATAGCGCTCCTGTTTCGTGATCTCAAAAGGGCAGCGGTCGCCCCGACGGCGTGCGAAGGTCCAGCGCGGATCTGGCCGGCCTCTTCGGCCGCCGGCGAATCTGGGTCTGGCGCATCTTCATCACGTCCCTCAATGGTCTCTCATTAGCGGTTGGACCTCGGCGTACACCCTCAGTCTGACGACCGGCACCGACAGTTTCAGCCGTCTCGCTGAGCGCTTGTCTTCTCTCATGAGTAACCATGCCCCCGTCCCCTTACGGCACCCTTACAACTCGCTGACGTTCCTGTCAGGCGGCCTGCCGCATCCCCGGAAAGTCCCCTACTTGGCATCATGCACATTTATTCGAGACGTGGGTGTGCCGGACGGCACACACCCCTCGCGAGCTGGGCAAACATCCGGCAAAAAGCCGGGAGGGAAAACGTGGCCCGGGCGGCGGCAAGGCGGTTCGCACGGCGGGACGAACCGGCCCTCGCCGCCGGATCGAGAAAGCGCGTGCCCGGCGACTTGCGGCGCGCTTGCGCCCGGATTCTCTGGCTTGCAAGCCTTCGAAGGGCTCCGGACGCCCGCCGGGCCGGCGGCCTCGCAGGGCTCGCGTAGGCTCGGAAGGCTCGGCGCGCCCGCCGGGCTCCGGGTTCGGGCGGCCGGCCCGAGGTCGCCCGGGTGCGGGCCCGTCACCGCGCCGAAGCCACCTCAACCGGTACGGATGCGCTCAGGAGGTTCGCTGACGTGACGAGTCAGGCGGGTTGACTTAAGTTCGCAACAAATTATCGGCCCCGCCTCTACTGGTCGGTTTACACAAATAGGTAAGCTGCCAGGCATGCGTGCGCCCTCCGGTTACCTACTCGCCGCGCGCTATCGGCTCGTGGAGCCGGTCGGTCGGGGCGGCATGGGCACCGTTTGGCGGGCGCATGACGAGTTGCTCGACCGCGACGTGGCGGTCAAGGAAGTGCGCCTGCCCACCGTGCTCGACGAGGAGCTGCGTGCCGAACTGTGCGCGCGCACCGAGCGCGAGGGCCGGGCCACCGCGATGGTCGCGCATCCCTCCGTCATCACCGTCTTCGACGTCGTCACCGAGGACGACCGGCCGTGGATCGTCATGGAGTTGCTTCGGGCCAAGTCTCTTGAGCAGCTCATCCAGGAGCACGGACCGCTCCACCCCCGCAGGGCCGCCGAGATCGGCCGGCAGATCCTCGGGGCGCTCCGCGCCGTGCACGCCAAGGGCATCCTGCATCGCGACGTCAAGCCGAGCAACGTGCTGGTGACCGAGGACCGCGCCGTGCTCACCGACTTCGGCCTGGCCGCGCTCGAAGGTGACGTTTCCATCACCCAGGCGGGCATCGTTCTGGGGTCCGCCGGTTACATCGCTCCCGAGCGGGTGCTCGGCTCGAAGGCCAGCCCCGCCGGCGATCTGTGGTCGCTCGGCGCGACCCTCTACACCGCCGTCGAGGGCCGGGGCCTGCACGGCCGGCGTACGGCGGCCGCCGCGCTCGCGGCCCTGACCAGCGGCGAGCCGATCCCGATGACGAAGGCGGGCCCGCTGGCCCCCATCCTGGACGCGCTGCTCAGGATCGATCCGGCGACCAGGCTCGACTCCGTGCGCGCCTCGCTGATGCTGGCCAGGGTGGCCGCGGGCGGCTCGGCCGAGGACCCGCTGGCCGCGCGCAGGTCCGTACGCTCAGGGCCGGCGAGCTCGCCCTCCTTCTCGCGCAGGCCCGCACACCGCGGGCTGCACCGGGTGGAGCCGCCGCCCGCGCCCGTCACCGTGCCCGCACCCAGACAGGAACGCAAACCAGGTGAGGGGGTTCATCGGAAGCGAGTCGAACCACGACCAGCTCCGTCCGCTTATGCCCGTTTCAAAGCTACGATGATAAAGTTGTGCCTTCCTCGGCGGTTCTGGCCAAGAGAACTTCGCAAGCGAGGGTAAAGCACTTCCCAAGCGAGAATCGATATCTTCTTCTCATGCCGGAACAGCAGACACGCCTGCTCGCGGAGCGCTACGAGCTCATAGCACCGCTCGGTCGGGGGACCATGGGCACCGTGTGGCGTGCCCGCGACCGCGCGCTCGGGCGCGAGGTGGCGGTCAAGGAAATCCGCCAGGACCCGGGACTCACCGAGGAACAGCGGTCCGAGCTGCGCGAACGCATGGTACGCGAGGGCCGCATCGCCGCGCGTATCAACCACCCGTCCGTCGCCTCCATCCACGACGTGCTGATCCAGGACAACAGTCCGTGGATCATCATGGAGCTCATCGAAGCCCGCTCGCTGGAGCAGGTGATCGAGGAAGAGGGGCCGCTTCCGCCACGGCTCGTGGCGGAGATCGGCGTGGACCTGCTCGGGGCGCTGCGGGCCGCGCACGCCCAGGGCATCACGCACCGCGACGTCAAGCCGGGCAACGTACTCATCACCGAGAGCGGCCGGGTGGTGCTGACCGACTTCGGCATCGCCAAGGCCGAGGGAGACTCGCGGCTCACGAAGACGGGCATGGTGATCGGATCGCCCGGCTACACGGCCCCGGAACGTGCCAGGGGCGAGTACACCGGGCCGGAGTCGGACATCTGGTCCCTCGGAGCCACCCTGTACTACGCCGTCGAGGGACGGCCGGCCTACGAGCGCTCCACCATCGCCGAGACGCTGGCGGCCCTGCTCACCGAGAGTGCTGATCCGCCCACGCAGGCGGGGCAGTTGCGACCGGTGCTGAACGGGCTGCTGAGCAAGGACTATCGGCAGCGGCTCAGTGCTGCCAAGGCGGAGACCCTGCTTCGTATGGTCGCCGACACCCCCACGAGCGAGATGCCGGTGCTCACGGCCGAGGCTCTTATGGCGCAGGAGGCCGCTTTGCCCGACCCGTTCGCCCGACCTAAGACACCCGCCGGCCAAGGACCGACCGGTCAAGGACCCGGCGGTCCAGGGGCGGGTGGTCCAGGGGTTGGCGGTCCAGGGGTTGGCGGTCAAGGCGCCGGGCGCCAGCGGCCTGGTGCGCCGGTGCCCGCAGGGCCGCCGGTGCCCACAGGAGCGAGGGGTCCGATGGGCGCCGGACCAGGCGGACCAGGCGGACCGAGAGCGCAAGGGCCTGGCGGGGCCGGGCAGACGCCCGGTGCGCCGGGCGGCCGGCGACCCGGTGGCCAGCCCGACTCCGGTCCGCAACCTGGGCCGCAGCAGGGGCCGGGGCGCGGGCCGAACACGCCGACCGTACCGCAGAGCGCACGGCCGCCTCAGAACCAGGCGTTCTCCTCACAAGCGCCAGGCCCCCAACGCCCCAGCGCGCCGAACGCCTTCAACTCGGGGCAGGGCACCGGGCCGATGGGACCGGACAACGGCCGAGAGCAGGGCACCGGACCGATGGGGCAGGACACCGGCCCAGGACAGGGCACCGGGCCGATGGGACCGGGCGGGCCGGGCACGGCGCCGGTGCGTCAGGCCGGCGCGGCCGGGCCGCGCGGGAACGCGCCGGGGGCTCCCTCCGGCGAGCCGGACTACGACCCCGAGCGGACGGTCAGCATCTCCAGGCCCAAGGGTCCTTTCCCGTCGGCTCCCGAGCAGCAGGGCCGCCCGCGGCAGCCAGGCGACGAGGGCGCCATCGTCACCACGCGCATCCAGTCGCCGCAGCTCGGCTCACCCGGCCAGCAGGTCTATCCGGTGCCCGCCCCGCAGCAGCAGATGATGCCCCAGCAACAGCAGCCACCGGGTGGTCCGCAGCACCCCCAGCAACACCCGCAGGGTGTGCCGGGGCAGAGCGGCGGCCTGGGCACGGATCTGTTCGCCATCGCGGGCCAGCCGGAGAAGCCGCCGGTGGGCAACCGCAACGGCATGCTGGTCCTCATGGCGGTCGCCGCCGCCGCGGCCGTGGTGATCGCCGTGCTGATCGTGGCGCTCCTCTCGAAGTAATCGTCATCCGGCCTCGGGCGCGCCACCGCCCGAGGCCGTGGCCGGCCGATCGGCAGCGCTGATCGGCAGCGCTGATCGGCAGCGCTGATCGGCCGGGGCGATGAGGTTCGGGCCGTGCCGATCAGCGGGAGGGCCTTCGGTACGATCGGCCCGCCGTGGTTCAGACTGAAGATATGAGCGACTTCAGAATCGAACACGACTCGATGGGCGAAGTCCGCGTGCCCTCAGGTGCGAAGTGGCGCGCGCAGACCCAGCGGGCGGTGGAGAACTTCCCTGTTTCCGGCCGGCCGCTGGAGCCTTCCCACATCGCCGCGCTCGGACTGATCAAGGCGGTCGCCGCCGAGGTGAACGGCGAGCTCGGCGTGATCGACAAGGACCTGGCCGAGGCGATCGCGCAGGCGGCGGCGGACGTGGCGGAGAACGAGCACGACGCCCACTTCCCGATCGACGTCTTCCAGACCGGTTCGGGCACCTCCTCCAACATGAACGCCAACGAGGTGATCGCGACCCTGGCCGAGGAACGACTGGGCCGGCCCGTGCACCCGAACGACCACGTGAACGCCTCCCAGTCGTCCAACGACGTCTTCCCGACCTCGATCCACGTGGCGGCGGCGACCGAGGTGAGCTACCACCTGCTGCCCTCGCTCAGGCATCTGGCGGAGACGTTGCGGGCGAAGGCCATCGAGTTCGACGGAGTGGTGAAGTCCGGGCGCACGCACCTGATGGACGCGACGCCGGTGACGCTGGGCCAGGAGTTCGGCGGGTACGCGACGCAGATCGAGCACGGGGTCCTGCGCGTGACGAGGGCTCTCGACAGCGTGCTGGAGCTGCCCTTGGGCGGCACGGCGGTGGGCACGGGCATCAACACCCCGCCCGGCTTCGCGCAGGAGGCCATCGAGAAGCTGCGCCAGGCCACGAGCATCGAGTTCCGCGAGGCCGTGGACCACTTCGAGGCCCAGGGGGCGCAGGACGCCATCGTCGAGCTGTCAGGGCAGCTCAAGGTGGTGGCGGTCTCGCTGAACAAGATCGTCAACGATCTCCGGTGGATGGGCTCGGGGCCGCGCGCCGGGCTCGGCGAGATCAACCTGCCGGATCTGCAGCCCGGCTCGTCCATCATGCCGGGCAAGGTGAACCCGGTGATCCCCGAGGCCACCGCCATGGTCGTGGCGCAGGTCATCGGCAACGACACGGCGATCACGTTCGCGGGGGCGTCCGGCGCTTTCGAGCTGAACGTGCAGCTCCCGATCATCGCCCGCAACATCCTGGAGTCGATCAGGCTGCTGGCCAACGTGTCGCGGCTGCTCGCCGACCGCTGCGTGGCCGGCATCACCGCGAACGTGGCGCGCCTGCGCGAGTACGCCGAGTCGTCCCCGTCGATCGTCACGCCGCTGAACAGGTACGTCGGCTACGAGGAGGCCGCCAAGATCGCCAAGCAGGCGCTGGCCGAGCGCAAGACCATCAGGGACGTGGTGATCGAGCGCGGCCACGTGGCCGACGGCACGCTGACCGAGGACCAGCTCGACGCCGCGCTCGACGTGTTGTCCATGACCCGCCCCTGAGCGAGGTCGTGTCCATAACCCCGCCCCTGAGCGGGGCCTTGACCGCCGCTAAGCGGGTTTGCGGGTGGCCTGGCCCCAGCGGGTGAGCAGCGACAGGGCGGCCCCGGAGTCCACCGCGTCCGCGGCCCGCTTGTACGCCGCCCCCATCGCGGCCGTGAGCTCGGGCACCGGTGGCGTGCCGTCGCAGGCCACCACGGCGGCGGCCGCGTTCAGCAGGACGATGTCGCGCACCGGCCCCCGCTCACCCGCGAGCACCGCCCGCGCCACGGCGGCGTTGTGCCGCGCGTCGCCGCCCCGCAGGTCACGGGGGTGGGCGCGCGGGATCGACAACTCGGCGGGGTCGAAGGCTGTGCGTGTCACGACGCCCCGGCGCACGACCCAGATGGTGGACGGCCCGGAGGTGGTGAGCTCGTCGAGCCCGTCGTCGCCGCGGAAGACCAGCGAGGAGCCGCCGCGTTCGGCGAGCACGCCGGCGATGACCGGCGCCATCCCGGGATGGAAGACGCCGACCGCCTGGGAAGGCGGCAGGGCGGGGTTGGTGAGCGGGCCCAGGAAGTTGAAGACCGTGGGGACGCCCAGCTCGCGGCGCGGCCCCGACGTACGTCTCAGCGCCGGATTGAAGGCCGGTGCGAAGCAGAACGTGATGCCGACCTCGTCCGCCACCCTGACCACCGCGGCGGGCGACAGGTCGACGGCGACGCCGAGCTCTTCCAGCACGTCGGCCGCGCCCGCCATGGACGAGGCCGCCCGGCCACCGTGCTTGACCACCTTCACGCCCGCGGCGGCGGCCACGATGGCGGCCATCGTGGAGATGTTGACGGTGTTGGCCCGGTCGCCGCCGGTGCCGACGACGTCCACGGGGTCGCCGGAGATCCTGATCGCGGTCGATCGGGCGAGCATGCCGTCGGCCAGCCCGGCCACTTCCGCCACGCTCTCGCCCTTGGCCCGCAGCGCGATGGCGAACGCGGCGATCTGGGCGTCCGTCGCCATGCCCGACATGATCTGGTTCATCGCCCAGGCGGCCTGCCGCGCGGTGAGCGAGCGGCCGTCGAGCAGCAGGGTGAGCAGTTGCGGCCAGGTGGTCGTGTTCATGGTGGCGCCCCTTTTTCGTCAGTGCTCGACGGGGGCTCGCGTGCGACATGCCACCGGCCACCTCGTCGAGGCGGCCGGAGTGCGTATGCGCTGGGTGGACCGCCTAGGAGGCGGGCCACCACTGGAGCGGATACGCGATCATCTCATCAACATATCAGACCAGGTGCTCCACATAGCGCGACACCGATCTATGTCGGCGGCACCCATGCGGCGCGGCGCGGCGAGCGCCTAAGGTGCGGGATATGGCGAAGGAGCTGACGGGGCGGACCGCGCTGGTGACCGGGGCCGGCGGCGGGATCGGAGCGGCCTGCGCCCGGCGGCTGGCCGCGGCGGGGGCCAGGGTGGTGGTCGTCGACATGCGGGCCGGGCCCGCGGGGAAGGTGGCCGCCGAGATCGGCGGCACGGCAGTGGTGACCGATCTGAGCGACCCGGGCTTCGTGGCGTCCCTGCCGGACGAACCCATCGACATCGTGGTGAACAACGCCGGGTTCCAGCACGTCGCGCCGATCGAGGAGTTCCCGCCCGAGGTGTTCGCCACGATGCTCAAGGTCATGGTGGAGGCGCCGTTCCTGGTCGCGCGGGCGGTGCTGCCCGGCATGTACGCCAGAGGCTGGGGCAGGTTCGTGAACATCTCCTCCGTGCACGGGCTGCGCGCCTCGCCGTACAAGTCGGCGTACACGACGGCCAAGCACGCGCTGGAGGGCTTCTCCAAGGTCGTCGCGCTCGAAGGGGCGGCCCACGGGGTGACCTCGACGTGCGTGTGCCCCGCCTACGTGCGGACCGGCCTCGTCGAGGCGCAGATCGCCGACCAGGCCGAGGTGCACGGCATCGCGCCGGACGAGGTCGTGGCGGACATCATGTTGCGGCCGGCCGCGATCAAGCGGCTGATCGAGCCCGAGGAGGTGGCCGAGCTGGTCGCCTACCTGTGCGGGCCCGCCGGCGCGTTCATCACCGGCGTGTCGCTGCCCGTCGACGGCGGCTGGACGGCCCGCTAGTGAGCTTGCGAGGGAGTGCCGTCGTCTGGAGGAGCGTAGGGAGCGAAGCGACCGGAGCGGGGGAAGACGGCGGCGCGAGGCGACCGAGCCCGCCTCTGCGAAGCAGAGGCCATGAGTAGGGCTTTCCTGGAACTGCTGGCCAGGGAGGCGTCGGCGGTCGAGTTCGAGGGGCCGATCATCCAGGCCAGGGCGGCCGGCGCCGATCCGGCCGCGATCGAGGAGCTGGAGCAGGCCAAGGTCGAGGCGCTCAAGGTGCGGGCGCTGCTCAGGCGGCGGGCCCGGCGCGAGGCCGAGCTGTCGGCGTTGTACGACACGGCCGGCGACCTGGCCGCGCTGCGCGACCTCGACGCCGTGCTGGAGGCCATCGTGCACCGGGCCAGGCAGTTGCTCGCCACCGACATCGCGTACATGACCCTGCACGACCCCGAGCGGGGCGACACCTACATGCGGGTCACCGACGGGTCGATCTCGGCCAAGTTCCGGCGGTTGCGGCTGGCCATGGGCGCGGGGCTGGGCGGGCTGGTGGCGCAGACGGCGACGCCCTACTCGACGGCCGACTACTTCGCCGACGCCAGGTTCCGCCACAAGACCGACATCGACGACGCCGTCACCGAGGAGGGCCTGGTCGCGATCCTCGGCGTGCCGCTGCGGCTGGGGCAGCGGGTGATCGGCGTCCTCATGGCCGCCAACCGCAGCGCCAGGCCGTTCCACCAGGAGGAGGTGTCGCTGCTGGCCAGCCTGGCCGCGCACGCCGCCGTCGCGATCGACAACGCCAGGCTCCTGCAGGAGACCCGCGACGCGCTGGAGGAGCTCTCCCGGGCGCACCGGACGGCCAGGCAGCACGGGGAGGCCGTCGAGCGGGCCGCGCTGGCCCACGACCGGATGACCTCGCTGGTGCTCCGGGGCGGCGGGATCGAGGACGTGGCCGCCGTGGTGACCGACGTGCTCGGCGGGTCGCTGGCCGTGCTCGACGACCTGGGCCGGGCGATCACGGGCGACGTGGGCGAGCTGGACTCGGGGGTGTTCGAGGCGGCGCAGGCGTCCAGGGCGCTGGGGCGTACCGTGCGGCGGGGCGACCTGCTGATCGCCTCCGTGGACGTCGGCGGGGAGCCGTTGTGCACGCTCATCCTGCGCAGCGACGACGCCGACGAGCGGATCCTGGAGCGGGCGGCGCTGGTGTGCGCGCTGTTGCTGCTGTTCAGGAGAAGCGTGGCCGAGGCCGAGGGCCGGGTCAGGGGTGAGCTGCTCGACGACCTGATCGCGCGGCCCGACTCCCCCGGGCTGGCCGACCGGGCGCGGCGGCTCGGGGTCGATCTGGGCGCGCCGCACGTCGTGGTGGTGGTCAAGCACGACGGGCAGCGCGAACGCGCCGCGTTCTGGGCCTCCTCGCAGGCCGCCGTCCGGCACGGGCTGGCCGCCGGCCGCGGTGACGAGGTGGTGCTGCTGCTGCCCGGCACGAACGCGGGCGCGATCGCGCAGCGCGTGGCCGCCGAGCTGAGCGCGTCCCTGCACGTCCCGGCCACGGCCGGCGCGTCGAAGGCGGTCCCGGACGGCGACCCGGCACACGGCCACCAAGCCCGCCCGGCGCAAGACGCCGCCCGCCCGGCGCAGGGCGTCGCCCGTGCCTATCACGAGGCCCGCAGGTGCGCCGAGGCGCTGATCGCGCTCGGGCGGGCGGGTGACGGCGCGAGCGCGGCCGAGCTGGGCTTCGTGGGCCTGCTCGTCGGCGACGGCCGCGACGTGCGTGGCTTCGTCGGCCGGGTGCTCGGCCCGGTGATCGACTATGACGCCCGCCGGGGCACCGCGCTGGCCGGCACGCTGGCGGCCTACTTCGCCGCCGGCGGCTCGCCCTCGCGTACGGCCGAGGCCATGCACATCCACGTCAACACCGTCACGCAGCGGCTCGACCGGATCGCCAAACTGCTCGGCGACGGCTGGATGGACCCCGAGCGCGCGCTGGAGATCCAGCTCGCCCTCCGCTTGCACCGGCTCGGCCACACATCCACCCCGGAGACTGTGGGTCCCGACCCCATATGAGTGACGCCGGTCACAACCTACGGTGACCGGCATGGCCACTTCCATCAAGAAGATCGTCGCCGCGAGCCTGATCGGCACCACCATCGAGTGGTACGACTTCTTCCTGTACGGCTCGGCAGCCGCGCTCGTGTTCAACAAGCTCTTCTTCCCCGACTCCGATCCGCTGACCGGCACGCTGCTGTCGTTCCTCACCTACGCCGTCGGATTCGTCGCCCGCCCGCTCGGCGGCCTGATCTTCGGCCACTTCGGCGACCGGCTGGGCCGCAAGACCCTGCTGGTCGTCAGCCTGCTGCTGATGGGCGCGGCGACGTTCCTGATCGGCTGCCTGCCGACGTACGAGACGCTGGGCCCGTCCGCGGCGCTGCTGCTGACCGCGCTGCGGCTGGTGCAGGGCTTCGCGCTCGGCGGCGAGTGGGGAGGCGCGGTGCTGATCGTCTCCGAGCACGGCGACACCGCGCGGCGCGGCTTCTGGGCCTCGTGGCCGCAGGCCGGCGCTCCCGGCGGGAACCTGCTGGCCACCGGCGTGCTGGCGGCGCTGGCCGCCTGGCAGTCGGACGAGGCGTTCCTGGCGTGGGGCTGGCGGGTGCCGTTCCTGCTGTCGGGCGTCCTGGTGCTGATCGGTCTCTGGATCCGGTTGACGATCACCGAGTCGCCGGTGTTCCAGCAGGCCGAGCCGGAGGAGCGGGCGCCGATCGTCGGCGTGCTGCGCCACCACTGGAGGGACGTGATCACCGCGATCGGCGCGCGCCTGGCGGAGAACATCTCCTTCTACCTGCTCACCGTCTTCGTCATCACGTACGCCAAGCAGATCGAGGTCGAGAACTCCACCGTGCTGGGCGCGGTGCTGATCGCCTCGGTCATCCACTTCGCCACGATCCCGATGTGGGGCGCGCTGTCCGACCGCGTCGGCCGCCGCCCGATCTACCTGGCGGGCGCCGCCGGGATCGGGGTGTGGATCTTCGCCTTCTTCCCGCTCGTCGACACGGGCAACTTCCTGGCGATCACCCTCGCGGTCACCGTCGGCCTGCTCTTCCACGGCATGATGTACGGCCCCCAGGCCGCCTTCTTCTCCGAGTTGTTCGGCACGAGGATGCGCTACACCGGCGTCTCGATCGGCGCGCAGCTCTCGGCGATCGTGGCGGGAGCGCTGGCCCCGATCATCGCGGTCTCCCTGCTGAAGGCGTATTCGAGCAGCGTGCCCATCTCGGTCTACCTTGGTCTGGCGGCGGTGCTCACCCTCATCGCGGTCTACGCCGCACAGGAGACCCAGGGCCGCGACCTGGCCGGAAGGATCCACGCGCGATGAAGATCACCACCCCGCGGCTCACCCAGCACGTCCTGACCGGCGCGAGCACCGGCGAGAGCACCGGCGAACCCGTGCTCTTCGTGCACGGGAACGTCTCCTCCAGCGCGTTCTGGCGCGACAGCATGGCCGCGCTGCCGGCCGGCTACCGCCCGCTCGCGCCCGACCTGCGCGGCTTCGGCGAGAGCCACCCCGCGCCCGTCGACGCCACGCGCGGCCTGCGCGACTACTCCGACGACCTCGCCGAGCTCATCGAGGCACTGGCCCTGGACGGTGTCCACCTGGTCGGCTGGAGCCTCGGCGGCGGCGTCGTCCTGCGGCTCCTGCGCGACCATCCGGCCGCGATCAGGAGCGTCACCCTGGTCAACCCCATCTCCCCGTACGGCTTCGGCGGCACCCACGACGTGGACGGCACGCTCACGCACCCCGACGGCACGGGCGCCGGCGCGGGAGCGGCCAATCCCGACTTCGTGACCCGGCTGCAGGCGGGCGACATGTCGGACGAGTCCCCCACCTCGCCGCGGAACGTCCTCCGCTCTGCCTACGTCAAGCACCCCGGCGTCCCCGACGAGGACTTCTACGTCCGCTCGATGCTCACCACCCGCGTCGGCGAGTCCCACTACCCGGGCGACGCCGTCACCTCCCCCGCGTGGCCGGGCGTGGCCCCCGGCAAGTACGGCGTGCTCAACGCCATCGCCCCCACCCACTTCCGCCTGGACGACCTGCACGAGATCGACCCCAAGCCGCCCATCCTGTGGATCAGGGGCGCGGACGACGTGATCGTCTCCGACACCTCCCTGTTCGACCTGGCCCACCTCGGCGCGCTCGGCGTCGTGCCCGGCTCCCCCGGCACCCCGGCCCAGCCCATGGTCGCCCAGACCAGGGCGGTGCTGGAGCGCTACGGCCCCTACCGCGAGGCCGTGCTGGACGACTGCGGCCACAGCCCGCACATCGAGCACCCGGCCGCGTTCGCGCGCCTGCTGGCCGATCACCTGAGGGAGGCTTAGATGTTCGTCGCGCTCACGCTGGTGGCGAGCCTGCTCACGCCGTTGCCGGGACAGCCCGCGCCGTTACCGGGACGGCTCACGGTGCCGGGCGCCGAGCACACGGTCAGCGCCACGCTCGGCGACCTCACCACCGCCGGCACCGCGAAGACCGGCCACACCGACCCGGCGGACTGGGCCGGCCTGCACTCGGCCGCCACGGTCAACCCGACGGGCGTGCCCGGCGTCCAGATCGACGGCTACTTTCCCGACACCTCCACCACCAACGCCACCCACGGCTGGAACCACGACTCCCAGTTCGTGATCAGGCTCCCCGACGACTGGAACGGCGGCCTGGTCGTCGGCGGCACCCCCGGCAACAGGGAGCAGTACGCCAACGACTACACGATCTCCGACTGGGTCCTGGCCAAGGGGTACGCGTTCGCCTCGACCGACAAGGGCAACGTCGGCGTGGACTTCCACGAGGACGGCCGCCACCCCGGCGACGCCATGGCCGAGTGGAACGACCGCCTCACCCAGCTCACCGTGGCCGCCAAGGCCGTCGTCAGGCAGCGGTACGGCCGGCCGGCCCGCCGCACGTTCGCGGCCGGCATCTCCAACGGCGGCTACCTGGTCAGGTGGCAGCTGGAGAACCGTGGCTGGCTCTATGACGGCGGCGTCGACTGGGAGGGCACCCTCTGGCGGGTCAAGGGCGACAACCTGCTGAACTTCCTGCCGCCCGCGCTCACGGCCTACCCGGACGAGGCGGGCGTGCGCGCGGCCGGGTTCGCGGCGGGCTCGGAGTTCCTGTGGCCGTTCCACCGGCAGTATTACTGGGAGCTCACCCAGCAGCTCTACCAGAAGGAGCTGGACCCCTCCTACGAGGGCGCCCCGGCCGACTACGACTACGACCGGCGCAGGCCGTACGCGGCGCTGGCGAAGATCGCGCTCACCGGCCGGATCACCAAACCGCTGATCACCCTGCACGGAACGCTCGACACGCTGCTGCCGATCTCCCGCGACTCCGACGTCTACGCGCGGATGGTCGGCCCGCACCGGCCCTTCCGCTATCACCGGATCGAGGGCGGCAACCACCTGGACAGTCTGGTGGACGTCTACCCCGACCGGCTCACGCCCATCCTCCCGGCCTTCAGGAGCGCCTTCGAGGAGCTGGAGGGCTGGGTCAGTCCCTGAGGTAGCGATGCCTGCCCGCGCGCGCCAGGCGCACCATGTGCCGCGCGCCGGGCAGCCTCCGGCCGATCCGGTGCAGCACGGTGTCGCGGCCCATGGGCGAGCGCCGCCCGGGGTCGACCGCCGCGGCGGGACGTGACTCGATCCGGCCCCTGCGCATCTCCAGCGCGAACCGCAACCCGATCTCCTCCTCCGGCGAGCGCAGCGACGACAACCAGCCGCCGGGGCCGAGCCTGTCGGGGCCCGGCATGAGCCGCTTGACCGGCACCTTGGCCACGAGCTGGCCGGCGAGCCTGCCCGGCACCCCGGCCTCGACCAGCGCGGGCGCGCTCACCTCCCGGCCGCGCCGCCCGGTGCTGCGCAGCACCAGCTCCAGCGGCGGCCCGCCGCTCGGCGGCACGTACGGCACCGGCAGCACGACGTAGACGTGCCCGTCGAGCTGCTTGACCTCCACACCCGGCGACACGAGCGCGATCGACTCGCTGAACGAGCGCGGCTCGATGGCCAGCCCCAGCTCACCGTTGTCGCTCCAGCACGGCACCACCAGGCGCATCCTGGGCCGCTGGGCCAGCACGCCCAGGCAGTTGAGCGGGCCCGCAGGGCGGCCGACGCGGCTCCTGGCCTGGTTGGCGCCGCTGAACATGCGTACGTGCAGCTCCCACTGGCCGGGCCGGAGCGGCCGGCCGAAGGCGGCGCTGGTCACGTCGAGCCGGATCTCCGCCTTGATCCGCACCCGGACGTGGCGGCGGCCGTCCTTGATCCGCTCCACGCGCTGGGTGAGCGGCAGGAAGTGCACGACGCCCGTCTCCGCGTGCCGCACGTAGAGATCGACGCGGGCCCGGTCGACGGCGTCGGTGATGTCGGTGACGCCCTCCGGCAGCGACCGGCCGCCCACCGAGCGCGGGGGCACCCAGTGCAGGCGGTCGCCGTCCACGCGGTACCTGTCGGGGGTGCCGTCGCCCGACAGGACCTCCACGGTCAGCCCGAGCACCAGGACGTGGGCGTCCCAGCGCACCTCGGTGAGGTCGGCGCGCAGGCCGGCCCGCCTGGACGAGTACGACAACAACACGATCTGGTCCAGGCGGCCCGCCCGGACGAAGGCGGCCACGGCCCGGAGCTGGACCGGCAGGTAGCGGTCCAGGCTCTGCGGGAAGCGCTCGGCCATGAGCTCCTGCACGACGCGGAAGTGCAGGCCCCGATCGACGGAGGAGTCGGCGAACCTGCTGGTCAGCAGCGGGCGCAGGAGGGCGTAGCGGAGCCAGTAGGCGTACATGCGGTCGCGCTGGCGGCTCGGGCCGACGTAGGTGTCGACGTCGTCGAGCAGCGCGCGCAGGTCCTTGGCGATCGCCCGCGGATCCTCCTCGGTGCCGGAGGGCTCGCCCAGGTGGCAGCAGAGATGCTCGGCCAGCACGGCGATGACCTTGGCGTGCAGGTAGGCCCGCATCACGAACGCCTGCTCGGCCATCCGGCCGCCGGGCACCGCGAAGCCCAGCTCGTGCTCCTCCAGGAAGGCGCGGCGGTAGAGCTGCTGCGGGGTGAGCAGCGTGAGCAGGCGGTCGCGCAGGATGTCGGCGCGGGCCGTGCCACGTTCGAAGGCGGTCATCGGCGGCCCGTAGTCGCGCACCAGGCGGCCGATCAGCACGTCCGCGTCGGTCTCCACGGCGCGCTCGTACATGCGGGCCAGCGCGTCCTTCTCCAGGCGGTCGCCCTCGTCGAGGAAGTAGACATAGTCGCCGGTCGCCGCCGCGAGGCCCACGTTGCGGCCGCGCATCGGCGAGCCGGTCTGCGGCAGGTGCAGCGCACGGACGTTGCCGCGGGCCGCGGCGATGATGTCGAGGCGCTCCCCGGTGCCGTCCGTGGACCCGTCGTCCACGAAGATCACTTCGTAGTCGTCCGCCGGCAACGTCTGCTCCAGCGTGGAGCGCATGCACGCGTCGGCGGTGCCGCCTGGATTGTGGACATTGACGATCACACTGACCTTCACACCCATGCGGCCAGCGTGCGCCCGTATACACCTATGGGCGCGACGGCTTGCCGATTGGAGAAGGAAAGTTGACCTGTTAGTACCAGCCCACCGACTGAGAATGCCCCCAAGCGCCGCACGGAGTGCCGTAGCGGCCCTTGATGTAGCCGAGCCCCCACTTGATCTGGGTGGCCGCGTTGGTCTGCCAGTCGGAGCCCGCGCTGGCCATCTTGCTGCCGGGCAGGGACTGCGGGATGCCGTACGCGCCGGAGTAGCGGTTCATCGCCCGCTCGTTCCAGCCGCTCTCCTTCTGCCAGAGCCGCTCCAGGCAGCCCCACTGGTCGTCGCCCCAGCCCTGCGCGCCGAGCATGGTCTTGGCGGTGGCCTTGTTGCTGCCGGGCGAGGGGTCGCTGCCCGGCGGGAAGTTGATGGCGGGGAAGCCGCCGCCGGACGGGGCCCGCTTGGGCACCACCCAGTCGTCGAAGTCGCCCTTGCCCGCTCCCGTGCGGCCCTTCTTCAACTGGTCGGCCCGGTACGCCTGCTCGGCGGCGTTCTTGCGCGCGTCGGTCTCGGGATCCTCGACGGACAGGTCGCCGCCGGCGATCGCGCCGAGCTGCTGCGCGGTGAAGGGGTCGACGGGCGGCTTACTGGCGTTCTGGATGGCGCGGTTGGCGATGTATCCGCCGCCCCCGAAGACGACCACCAGTGTCAGGGCGATGAGGATGACCCGCTTCGGCGTGAAGCGCGCAGGCCGGCGCGCCGAGGGCAGATCTTCCTTCGGACGGCGCTCACTCAACTGCGGGCTACGGCTCACGAACCATGAGCTTGCCCTGTCATGGGGGGTGGTCCGCAACCGAAACGAGGTAATCGCTTGGCGCTGCCTTGGCTAATCACCAGGTTAGCGGGTAATTTCCGGAATACTGTGACATTGGTCACATATGGGTGGCTCCCCTTCGAGCACCCGCGAACCGAAGGGAAGCCCCTTATAGGGTTCCGTGCGTCCTTTGGGATCTCATCCCCACCATGTCTCAGTTTGGTGACACAACGCGGGTGTCCGTGACATGGAACAATAATGTGCCACGTGGCAGGCATCCTCCTTGTAGAAGACGACCCCTCGGTCCGCATGGCCTTAGAGCTTGCGCTGACCCGCCAGGGGCACTCCGTCACGTCCTACGCGACGGGCGAGGAGGCTCTCGACCACATCAGGGCCCGCCGTCCCGAGATCGCGATCCTCGACGTCATGCTCCCCGGCATCGACGGGGTCGAGGTGTGCCGCCGGGTCCGCAAGCTCGACCAGCTCCCCGTCATCCTGCTCACCGCCCGCGGCGACGACCTGGACGTGGTCGTCGGCCTGGAGGCGGGCGCCGACGACTACGTGGTCAAGCCGGTCGAGCCCCGGGTCCTGGACGCGCGCATCCGCGCCATCCTGCGCCGGGCCGAGTCCGCCGCCTCCGACCGCATCACCTTCGGCGACCTCGTGATCGACCGCGGCGCGCTCAAGGTCACGCTGGCCGGCAAGGAGATCCACCTGACGCCGACCGAGCTGCGGCTGCTGCTGGAGCTCGTCCGCCATCCCGGCCAGGTGCTCAACCGCCGCTACCTGCTGCGGGTGGTCTGGGACCACACGCACATCGCGGACTCGCGGCTGGTGGACGCCTGCGTGCAGCGGGTCCGCGCCAAGATCGAGCCGAAGCCCGCCGAGCCGGTGTTCATCCACACCGTGCGCGGGTTCGGCTACCGGTTCAGCCCTCCGTGATCCCGCTCCCCACCGGGCTGCGGGCGCGCCTGGTCATCACGTTCACGCTCGTCGCCGTCGCCGCCTCGCTGCTGGTCGCCACGATCGGCTTCGAGCTGGCCAAGACCGCGCTCGTCACCCGGGCCGAGAACACCTCCCTGGACCTGGTGAGCAGGGAGCTGAGCAGCATCACCTTCCCCGTCGGCAGGCTCAGGCCGGGCGAGGCCGCGCCGACGATCAAAGAGCTGCAGCTCGTGTCCCAGGCGCTGAGCGGTCCCGGCCGGGGCGTGCTGGTCGAGTACGGCGGCCTGTACGCCGTCGAAGGCCCCATGACCGCCGGCGACGTGCCCAACGAGCTCTACGGCCGGGCCAAGCAGAGCGTCGTCAGCCAGCGCAAGATCATCCGTAACGAGCTCTGGCTCATCGTCGGCGCCGAGGTCTACCGCGACGCCGACGGCGTGCCCGAGGCCACGGGGCTGCGCGCGTTCGTCTTCTTCCCGATGCGCGACGACGTGCGCCAGCTCGACACGCTGCGGACCACGCTCACCCAGGCCGGCGTGGTCATCGTGCTCATCGCGCTGGTCGTCGCGCTGCTGTCGGCCAGGCAGGTGCTGCTGCCCGTCAGGCGGCTGAGCGCGGCGGCGCAGGCGCTCGGCCAGGGCCGGCTGGACACCCGGCTGCCGGTGCACGGGCAGGACGAGCTGGCCGAGCTGACCGCCAGGTTCAACGACGCGGCGGCGGCGCTGGAGCTCAGCGTGTCGGAGCTGCGCGCGCTGGAGGCCATGTCCCGCAGGTTCGTCGCCGACGTCTCCCACGAGCTGCGCACGCCGCTGACCGCCATGACGGCCGTGGCCGACATGCTCTCCGAGGAGGCCGGCCGGCTGCCGGACGCGCCCGCACAGGCCGTCAGGCTGGTGCTCAAGGAGATCGAACGGCTGCGCGAGCTGGTCGAGCACCTCATCGAGATCAGCCGCTTCGACGCCGGCACGGCCACCCTGAACGTGGAGCCGGTGAACGTCGCCGAGGCCATCCACGACTGCCTGGAGGTACGCGGCTGGAGCGACCAGGTCAAGGTCACCGCCTCCCAGGGGTTGACCGTCAACCTGGATCCGAGGAGGTTCGACGTCATCGTGGCCAACCTCGTCGGCAACGCGCTCAAGCACGGGGCTCCCCCGGTGTACGTCAACGCCAGAGGCACGGAGAACGGCCTGGAGGTGAAGGTGCGAGACCACGGCAGAGGCATCCCCCTGGAGGCGCAGCCCCACGTCTTCGACCGCTTCTTCAAGGCGGGCACCGGCCGCGCCCGCAGCCAGGGCAGCGGCCTCGGCCTGGCCATCACCCGGGCCAACGTGCACCTGCACGGCGGCACGGTCTCCGTACGCGCCCAGACCCCCGGCGTGGTCTTCACGGTCTGGCTGCCGCACGCATGAGAGCCGTCGCCGCCCTCGTGCTGCTGCTCGCCCTGGCCGCCTGCGGCATCACGCCGACCGACGCCCTGGACCGGGGCAGCGCCCCCACGATCAGGGTCCCGCCGCCGTCCAAGACCATCTACCTGGTCAAGAACGGCGACCTCAGCCTGCAGCCGGCCGACGTCGAGGACGACACGGTCGACAGCCTGCTCGGAGCCCTCTTCGACGCCTCCACCCACCCGCTCGGCGAGCTGGACACGGGGCTGCGCGGGTTCGTGTACCGGGGGATCAAGGACTCGCTCAACCCCGTACGGCGCGATGAGATCCAGCTTCCGCGCACCTCGACGTTGTCGGTCCTGATCAGCGGCGAGGGGACGCTGAGCGAGCTCGGCAAGGCGCAGATCGTGTGCACGGTCCAGCAGGAGATCGCGTACGAGCAGGTCAAGATAGTCCGGGAGAATGAGAACCGCCCCTCCAAGTCGGAGGGGCAGTTCACCTGCGGCGAGCTGAAATAGCTACATCGTGATGTCCTCGAGCATCTCCGTGACCAGGGCCGCGATCGGCGAGCGCTCGGACCTCGTCAGCGTGACGTGGGCGAAGAGCGGATGGCCCTTCAGCTTCTCCACCACCGCCACCACGCCGTCATGCCGGCCGACGCGCAGGTTGTCGCGCTGGGCGACGTCGTGGGTGAGCACGACCCGCGAGTTGGCGCCGATCCGGCTCAGCACCGTCAGCAGCACCCCGCGCTCCAGCGACTGGGCCTCGTCCACGATCACGAACGCGTCGTGCAGCGACCGGCCGCGGATGTGCGTCAGCGGGAGCACCTCCAGCATGCCCCTGTCGAGCACCTCCTCGATCACCTCGGGCGAGGTGACCGCGCCCAGCGTGTCGTAGACCGCCTGCGCCCACGGCCCCATCTTCTCGCCCTCGGAGCCCGGCAGGTAACCGAGCTCCTGGCCGCCGACGGCGTACAGCGGGCGGAAGACGACCACCTTGCGGTGCTGCCGGCGCTCCAGGACCGCCTCCAGGCCCGCGCAGAGCGCCAGCGCCGACTTGCCCGTGCCCGCCCGGCCACCGAGCGAGACGATGCCGATCTCCGGGTCCATCAGCAGGTCGAGCGCGATGCGCTGCTCGGCGGAGCGGCCGTGCAGGCCGAACACCTCGCGGTCGCCGCGCACCAGCCGCACCGACTTGTCGGGCTGCACCCGCCCCAGCGCCGAGCCCTTGGCCGACAACAGCCGCAGTCCCGTGTGCGCCGGCAGCTCTCTGGCCTCCTCCAGCTCGGCGGTGCCCTTGTCGAAGAGCGTCTCCACGTCTTCGGCGGTCACCTGGATTTCGGCCATCCCCGTCCAGCCGGACTCGTGCACCAGCTCGGCACGGTATTCCTCGGCCGTCAGACCGATCGAGGCCGCCTTGACCCGCATGGGCAAATCTTTGGACACCAGGACGACGTCGCGACCCTCGGCGGCCATGTGGCGGGCCACGGTCAGGATGCGCGTGTCGTTGTCGCCCAGGCGGAACCCCACTGGCAAGATGGACGGATCGCTGTGATTGAGCTCAACCCTGATCGTGCCGTCTCCCGTAGGCATCGCCTCGTCGAGCCTGCCGTACTGTACGCGCAGGTCGTCGAGGTAGCGCAGGGCCTTCCTGGCGAAGTAGCCGAGCTCGGGATGGTGACGCTTCCCCTCCAGCTCGGTGATGACCACGATGGGAAGGACGACGTCATGCTCGGCGAAGCGGGTCATTGCCGCCGGGTCGGCCAGCAGGACCGAGGTGTCGAGCACGTACGTGCGCTTGGCCGACTGGTGAGTAGGGTTGCTCGAGGACACTGCCACACGTTCTCCCCCGGGCGCCCCGACGTGCGGGCGCCCTGCAGACGAGGCGGGATTTGGACCGGACCCGCGTCCCCGACCGCGAACTGCCGTCGGCGCCGGGTTCCGGCCCCCTCGGCAGATGTTGGTGCAAAGGCGGGCCCTCTCCGGAGTGTCCGGCCTGTGACCGGACACTTCCAACGTTACGTCCTGGATACCCAGATGTCGTGTCAAGAACCGTAACGTCGGTGTCTCGCAGCGTAATCGCGCAGTGCTCGCAGGAAATCCACCCTGCGGAAGTCCGGCCAGTAAGCCTCGTGGAAGTAGAACTCCGAATGAGCGCTCTGCCACAACATGAAGCCGGACAAGCGCTGCTCGCCCGAGGTCCGGATGAGAAGATCCGGGTCGGGTTGGCCGCGAGTGTAAAGATGCTCCGCGATGTGCTCGACATCGAGGACCTCGACAAGGTCCTCGATGCTGGCACCCTTGCTCGCATGCTCCTGGAGCAGTGAGCGCACCGCATCGGCAATCTCACGTCTTCCTCCATACCCAACTGCAACGTTCACAATCAGGCCGGGACGGTGTGATGAAGCTTCTTTTGCGTTTTTCAGGACATTCGCTGTTCGGTCCGGAAGAAGATCGAGCGCGCCGACCGGGCTGATCCGCCAGCCCTCCTCCACCAGCTCCCGCGTCACGTCCTCGATGATGCGCAGCAGCGGGTCCAGCTCTTCCCTCGGCCGGTTGAGGTTGTCGTTGGACAACATCCAGACCGTGACGACCTCGACGCCGGTCTCGCGGCACCAGCTCAGCAGCTCGGAGATCTTGTCCGCGCCCTTGCGGTGGCCGGTGGCGACGTCGCGCATGCCCATGGCGCGCGCCCAGCGGCGGTTGCCGTCG
The DNA here is from genome assembly GCF_053592075.1 of Nonomuraea sp. NPDC002799. NCBI lineage: Bacteria > Bacillati > Actinomycetota > Actinomycetes > Streptosporangiales > Streptosporangiaceae > Nonomuraea > Nonomuraea sp. NPDC002799. The sequence goes on along the minus strand of NZ_JBSFVA010000006.1, from coordinate 197,747 downwards.
ATGATGACCCCGACGTGCCGGGGGACGCCGTCCTTGGACAGCTTGGCCTCCAGCCGGTGCTCGTACAGCCGGTAGACCAGATCGCGCAGGCCCACGGAGTGCCTCCCCAGCGGTGCTGTGCCTTTGGTCGGTCGAATGACCCAACAGGCAATTATCACCGCGATTCGCCCGTGCCTGCTCCCTTCACCGGATTCGTGGCCAAGTCTCTGCCTTCCAGACACCCCTCGGCTTCCTGCACGAGATCGCGCACGAAGGCCGACAACTCCGCCGAGGTCAGCACCGCCCGCATGCCCACGCCCCCGGCGCCCCATGCCTCCACATAGGCCCGCCTCGTCACCCGCCACTCGCCGCGTCCCGGCTGCCACAGCGGGATGGTCCTGAGCTGGCAGCGCAGCTCGCCGCCGCCCACGAGACTGGACCTGGCGCGGTAGCGGAAGGAGAACAACTCACTGTCCGGCTCCTGGTCGGGGAACCTGTCGTCGGGGTCGGCCCACTCCTTGGCCGCTCCCCTGCCCCGGCGGGCCTCGTCGACGCCGCGTGACAGGCGCGCGAGCAGCCAGCCGCACCGCTCGCCCACGCTGCCGTAGGGCGTGCCGTCCCGATGCAGCTCCAGCGTGACCTCGTACGGCATGCCGACGCTGTCCGTGCACGCGATCGGCGTCACCGTCAGATAGCTGCCATCGACACAGCGTAGTCCTCCCACCTCCTCACCTTTTCCGGCCGTTCGTCCGCTAAACCGGCTATGCCCAGCCGTGTACCCGCCAGCCCGGCGGCTGGTGCCACTCGGTCCAGCCGTGGCCCGTACGGCCGTCCTCGGTCTCGAACGTGCACATCGCCCGGGGGAACTCGGCGACCTCCCCCTCGGGCGACGTCAGCGTCACGGGGGCGAAGGCGATCGGCCGCACCGTCGTCGCGAGCCCGGGGAAGCGCAGCAGGCTCTCGGCGGGCCGGCCGTCCTCGAACTCCGTGGCCGCCGAGAAGCCCGGCACGTGCGCCGGCTCGCCGCCCGGCGGCGCGACGAAGGCGGGCCAGGGCAGGTCCAGGCCCAGGTTGGCCCGCATGCCGTGCAGGTGGGTGCCGTCCTGGAGCCGGCCGCTGCTCCACAACCAGGAGATCGACCACCAGTCCCGTACGCCCCAGCTGTGGTCGCGCTCGCCCCACCCGTGGAAGGGCACGCCGTCTACCGTGCCGGTGACCTCGCAGGGGATCTCGTAGCGGGGCGTCAGCGCGTAGCCGTAGACGCCGGCCGTCGTGCGCCATTCGAGGTCGAGCGCCAGCTCGGCGGAGTCGAGGCGCAGCCGGGCGGCGCGCAGGGGCTCGGTGACCCGCTGGGACGCCTCGTAGCCGGCGCCGCCGACCACCAGGTCCTGGCCCGGCAGCGGGGCCTCGTGGTCGATCAGGGCGGCCCGGCGGCCGTCCCTGGTGACCAGGCAGGCCCAGTACCAGGCGCGTTTCCAGTTGGGGTAGAGGCCGAGCCGGACGTAGCCGCCCAGCTCGCCGTCGTCCGCGACGAAGTCGAAATAGTACGACTCGTTCCACAGCGGCTCACCGCCGGGTTCGTGCGCCTGCTCGTCCTCCTGGCCCAGGGGCCAGCCACCCATGTTGACGATCCGCATGTCGCCTCCCAAGCGCTAGCTTAGGAGACGCGACCACCAGCGGGCCCGGCGCGGCGGATCATCCGGCAGTCTGCCCCGCTCGCGGAGCCAGGCGGCGAAGTCGTCGGCGTCGGCGCGGTAGCCGGGCGGGGGCGTGTCACGGGCCCGCGCGTAGGCCCCGAACTCCGCGGCCAGGTCGGGCCCCGCCGCGGCGGCCGCGTCCGGGCGGATCCTGGCCACGATGCCGCGCCGCTTGGCGATCAGGCTGGACGCCTGCGCCCGTATCCGCTCCTGGTCGAAGCCCGCCGGCGGCTCGGCTCCCGCGACAAGCGCCGCCACCACCCGGGCCTGCGCCTCGGCCAGCCGCTCCCGCCCGGGCGGGCCCGAATCGGTCACCGCCGGCGGGTCCGGCGGGCTTGAACCGGTCACCGTGTCTCCCTGGCCGGTGACATCGCGGACCTGATCCTGGACAGCTCGCCCGCCAGGGCCGCGTCGCTCGGGTAGTGGTCGTCCCACTCCAGCAGCACGCCCGGCGGCGCGGCGCGCGCGCACAGCTCGGCGAGCAGGTCCAGCACGGGCTCCGGCACGGACGTGGTGTGCGTGTCGTGCCAGATGCCGTCGCGCTCGTATCCGCCGGCCACGTGCACGTAGGACAGGTGCTCCAGCGGCAGCGCGTCGAGCGCAGCCACGGCCGGCGAACCCAGGTTGACCTGGTTGGTGTAGAGGTTGGCGACGTCGATCAGCAGCCCGACGCCGGTCCGCTCCACCAGCTCGGCGAGGAACTGCCCCTCGGTCAGTTCGTCGTCGGGCCAGCCGAAGATGGCGGCGACGTTCTCCAGGGCCAGCGGGACGGGCAGCGCGTCCTGCGCCTGCCGCACGTTCTCGGTGACGATCCTGAGGGACTCGCGGGTGCGCGGGACGGGCAGCAGGTGCCCGGCCTCCAGCCCGCCGCCGCGGACGAACGCCAGGTGCTCGCTGACCAGCGGCGCGTCCAGCGTCTGGGCGCAGGCCGCCAGGTGGGCCAGCCGGGCGGGGGACGGCGGCTCGGCTCCGCCCACGCCGAGCGACACCCCGTGCGGGATGACCGGCAGCCCCCTGGCGCGCAGCAGGCGTAAGGACTCGGGCAGGTGGGCCGGCTGGATGTTCTCGGCGACCACCTCCACGAAGTCGACGCCGTCCATGCGCTCGATCGTCAGATCCAGCTCTGATCGCCAGCCGATGCCCACTCCCAGGTGCGACATCTCAGCTCCCTCTCCCACAAAGACCCCCGCAACCTCCGCGACCCGCCCCGGCTCGCGACCTGTATCCGGAAGACGAACGGAGCATCGAGAAAGTTCTGCCCGCGTGGATCCGGTGGCGGCCCGTCAAGAGCCACCGCCGCAACTCGATCCGCCGCCGCAGCTCGACGAGCTGCCACAGCTTGACGAGCTCCCACAGCTTGACGACCCGCCGCAGCTTGAGGCCCCGCCGCCACCGCAGCTCGACGAACCGCCGCCGAAGCTGAGGCGGCCGAAGGAGTCGCCGCCGAACGTCGTGCCGCCGTCGCCGCTGTGGCTGCCACAGGCTCCGGCGCAGTCGGCCCCCGGGTCGCCGACCGACAACTCGTCGCACAGGGCCGGATCGCCGCTCTCCGACAGCCCGTACAGGGCGACGGGCGTCGCGACCGCCACGGCCGGCGAGCCGCCGGCGTAGGCGCCCCTCGGATGGTGGTCGCGGGCGGATCTCAGGACCTCGCGCCCCTCACGGGTGATGACGCTGCGCAACCCGCGCCGCTGCCGGTTGAGTGCGGCGATCCCGGAGATGACGGCGAACCCACTGACCAGCAGCGCGCCGGCGAAGGCGGTCTCCTGGCCGGCCAGCCCCGCGCCGGCGAGCACCAGCAGCAGGACGAGGTGGCCGGCCGCCACACCGAGCACGATCTTGAGCTGCTCCATGCGCCGCCAGGCCGTTCCGAACGCCTGCTCCGGCACGATCAGGCGACGCCCTTCGAGGCCGCTGACGAGGCCGCTGAGCGCCGGATGCGCCGCGAGCGCCCGGCGTAGCTCGCTCGCGCGGTAGCCGCCCGGTCTGGCCGCCAGCACGGTGAGCACGGCCTGCTCGATCGGCACCGGCGAGGGCCGCGCGCCGTGCACCGGCGTGACCTGCGCGCCCCGTGACACCCGGATGGCGCCGGCTCGCGCGAGGACGGCCAGCGCCGTGTTGACGGCCCGTCGCGGCCCGCCGGACAGGTAGGCCAGCTCATAGGGGTCGAGAGAGTGCCCGCCGTCGCCGGGCGCCGGCTCGCTGACGCGGCGGCGTGCGCGTTCGATCCGCCGCTCGGCCGTTTTGACCAGCAACATCACGCCGATCGCGGCGATGAGCAGGACCAAGTCCACGGCGGCCTCCTGGCGGTACGGCAGTCCGTCAAGCTAGACGGCGCCGCCGTACCGGCACAAGAGGGTTTCGCGCTCAGCCGAGGCGGTCGAGCAGGGCGTTGTACTCGTCCCACAACTCCTTGGGCAGGTGCCCGCCGAAGGTGTCGAAGTGGGCCGGGATCAGGGCCGCCTCCTCGCGCCACACGTCACGGTCGACCGACAACAACGTCCGCAGGTCCTCTTCCGGCAGGTCCAGGCCGTCGGTGTCGAGGTCGGCGGGCAGCAGGCCGATCGCGGTCGGCACGGCCTTGGCCTCGCCGTTGAGCCGGTCCACGATCCACTTGAGCACGCGGCTGTTCTCGCCGAAGCCCGGCCAGATGAACCTGCCGTCGGCGTTCTTGCGGAACCAGTTGACGTAGAAGATCCGGGGCAGCTCGGCGCCCTCGCGGCGGCCGACGTTCAGCCAGTGGCCGAAGTAGTCGCCCATGTTGTAGCCGCAGAACGGCAACATGGCGAACGGGTCGTAGCGCAGCTCGCCGACCTTGCCCTCGGCGGCGGCGGTCTTCTCGGAGGCGACGTTGGCTCCGAGGAAGACGCCGTGCTCCCAGCTCAGCGACTCCGTCACCAGAGGCACGGCGGTGGCGCGGCGACCGCCGAACAAGATCGCTGAGATGGGCACGCCCTTGGGGTCCTGCCACTCGCGGGCGATGGTCGGGCACTGCGAGGCGGGAGTGGTGAAGCGGGCGTTCGGGTGGGCGGCCGGCTCGTCGCCGCCCGGCGTCCAGGAACGGCCCTTCCAGTCGGTCAGGTGCGCCGGCGGCTCGTCGGTGAGCCCCTCCCACCACACGTCGCCGTCGTCGGTGAGCGCGACGTTGGTGAAGATGCTGTTGCCCCAGAGCGTCTTGACCGCGTTGGCGTTGGTCACCTCGCCGGTGCCGGGCGCGACGCCGAAGAAGCCGGCCTCCGGGTTGATCGCGTAGAGGCGGCCGTCGTCGCCGAAACGCATCCAGGCGATGTCGTCGCCGATCGTCTCGACCTTCCAGCCGGGGATCGTGGGCTGGAGCATGGCGAGGTTGGTCTTGCCGCACGCGCTCGGGAAGGCGGCGGCGATGTAACGGGTCTCGCCGGACGGCGGCGTGAGCTTGAGAATGAGCATGTGCTCGGCCAGCCAGCCCTCGTCGCGGGCCATGACGCTGGCGATGCGCAGCGCGTAGCACTTCTTGCCCAGCAGGGCGTTGCCGCCGTAGCCGGAGCCGTAGGACCAGATCTCGCGGTCCTCGGGGAAGTGGCTGATGTACTTGGTCGAGCTGCACGGCCAGGGCACGTCCGCCTGGCCCGGCTTCAGCGGGGCCCCGACGGAGTGGACGGCCTTGACGAAGTCGCCGCGCTCCTCGATGAGGCGCAGCGCCCTGTCGCCCATCCTGGTCATGATCCGCATGGACACGGCGACGTACGGCGAGTCGGTGATCTCCACGCCGAGCTGCGAGATCTCACCGCCCAGCGGGCCCATGCAGAACGGCACGACGTACATCGTGCGGCCGCGCATGCAGCCCTTGAACAGCGTGCCGAAGGTCTGGCGCATCTCCGCCGGCGCGATCCAGTTGTTCGTGGGGCCCGCGTCCTCCTCCCTCTCGGAGCAGATGAAGGTGCGGTCCTCGACCCTGGCGACGTCGCTGGGGTCGGACTTGGCGTAGAAGCTGTTGGGCCGGGCCGCCAGGCGCGTGAGCGTGCCGTGCTCGACGAGAAGGTTGGTCAGGCGCGTCCACTCCTCCTCCGAGCCGTCGCACCACTCGATCCGGTCCGGCTGGGTCAGGGCTGCGATCTCGTTCACCCACGCGGCCAATTCGCTATTGCTGGTCACTGCGGGAACTTCCACGGAAACGGACACGACTGCGACTCCTCCACTCTCTCAGGGCCCAGTCATCATTAACGACGAGGCGCCACGAAAGCCAATTGGCATAGACCTGTTGGCGAGACCGTCGCCGCAGGCAGCGGCCCTGACGATTGGGGGAGCCTACCCAAGCTCAGCGAGTTTAAAAGAATGGATTTCCGGCAGTGGTCCAGTCCATTGACGCTGGTCTAAACCAATTACCGCAGTGGTTTAGTCCATTCGCGCGGCCGTTTCCGCTGCATAGTCTCAGGAATTGACGCCGGGCCCCTCGGAGCGAACTCTGTCGACATGTCGCAGAGCGTCCCGGAGATCGGCGAGCCAGGTGTCGGTGTGTCGTCCCACCAGGCGCACGCACCAGGCGAGCGCGTCGCTCCTGCTTCTGGCCACGCCCGCGGCCACGAGGGTGTCGAGGACCTGGCGTTCCGACTGGCGCAGTCTCGTCATCACCGGGACGGACAGTGTGGTGAACATCACAGTCTCGCCGCCGCAGACCACGCCCCAGGACACCTTCTGGCGGAACTTGTGCTCGGCCTCGCGGGCGATCTCGATCCGCCGCTCGCGGGTCTCCTCCCTGAACCTGCGGGCCAGCCCGTCGATCAGGGCCGCCCGCTCGGCCTCGGGCACGTCGTCCGGAGGATCGGGCAGCGCGCCGAGCACCGCGATCTCCTCGCGGTCCCTGACGATCTCGGGCGCGCCGGTGAACCAGCCCTCGGGCAACCGCCCGGTGAACCAGCCATGGATCTGTGCCGCCGTATCATCTGTTGACATGTAATCAACATTACATAGTTGCGAGCGGAATGCACGGACGCGACAAGCGGATGGTGCCTGTGAGAAAGACGAGCGTGGCGGGGTGCGCGGGACGACGAGCGCGGTCGTACGCGGGAAGAGCGGATCGAGGTCAGCGGACCTTCGCCGCGGCGATCGGGCTGACCCTGACGACACCGGCCAGGTTGCGGGTGTTCACCGGGGCGATCTTGACCACGTCGCCGGTGCGCGGGGCATGCAACATTTTCCCGTTGCCCCAATAAATCGCCACATGCGAGATGTAGTCCGGATTCGTCGGGTCATTGCGCCAGAAGAGCAGGTCGCCGGGCTGCGCCTGCGCGAGTCCCACCTGCGGGCCTGTCACCCACTGCTGGTGCGTCACCCGGGGCATCCGCACCCCCGCCTGCCCGTAGGCCCACTGGACCAGGCCGGAGCAGTCGAAGGTCTCCGGGCCCTCGGCGCCCCACACGTACGGCCGGCCGAGCTTGGAGACGGCGGCCTTGAGCGCCACGGTGAGCTGCTCGCCCGTCATGAACGAGCCCGCCGGCCAGCTCCGCGCCCTGCCCTGCGGCTGGGGCAGCACCGGATTGACCATGGCCACCTGCGTGCCCTTGGGCAGCGCCTTGAGTATGGCCTTGCGCAGCGTGTCGGAGTTGGTCTTGGGGGCGCTGACGATGAGCGCGTTGTCGTGCGGCAGCCCCAGCGCGCGGCCCACGTTCTTGGACACGACGGCGTCCACGGCGCCGAAACCGGTGGTGGCGTACGCGCCGATCCGCAACTGCCCGGTCGGCCCCACCACCCGGCTGTGCAGCGCGAGCCCGCCGTCGTTGCCGAGCACGAACGAGACCGCCACGTCCCCGGCCGCGACGTTCTGCCACAGCGCATCGGACGAAGCGGTCACCTTGGGCGTGTAGGCGCGGAACGTGGACGGATTGACCGCCAGCGTCTGCACCCGCTTGTTGTCGAGCATGACGGAGGCCGCGTCGGCCAGCTCCAGCGCCTGAACCCCGCGGAGCTTGGCCACCTTGTGTAACAACTCGTTGGTGAAGGGCTTGCGGGTGAGCACGAAGAGGTTGGGCTTACGCAGCTTGCTCAGCGGCGCCACCGGCTGGAGCGTCGCGACCGGCTGCTGCTGCCCCTGCTGCCGCCCCCGCTGCTGCGCCATCGGCGTCTGCCTGGGGGAGGCAGCGGCGCCCGCCGCGCCGCCGCCGCCGCCCGGCTGATTCGCCTGCACGAGCAGCAGCACGTCGGTGGTCAGCACCGCGACCAGCGCCACCACGATGAACGGCACCAGCTTGTGCGTATTACGCCGCTTACGCGACTTGACCAGAAAACTGAGGTCCTGCCGAATTCCGGACGGATGCGAAAACGCCGCCGGGCCGACGAGGGCCCGGCGGTCGTGGTCCGGGGGGGTCAGTTGCCGATGTACGGCACAGCCTCGAGGATCTCGACGGTGTTCTGGCGCCCGTTCGGCATGGAATAGGTCGCCTTCTCCCCGATCTTCTTGCCGTTGATCGCCGATCCGAGTGGGGACCTGGGCGAGTAGACGTCGATCGGCGCGCCGCTCTCCTCGCGGGAGGCGAGCAGGAAGGTCACCTCATCGTCGTCGCCGACGAACCGGATGGTCACGGTCATGCCGGGGCCCACCACCCCTTCGGCCTTAGGAGCCTCTCCGACCTGGGCGTTGTCGATGATCTGGCGGAGGTGGAAGATGCGGGCCTCCATCTTGCCCTGCTCGTCCTTGGCGGCGTGGTAGCCACCGTTCTCCTTCAGGTCACCCTCTTCGCGGGCAGCCTCGATCTTCTTGGCGATGTCGACGCGACCAGGACCCGAGAGATGCTCGTACTCCGCCTTCAGGCGGTCGTACGCCTCCTGCGTCAGCCAGGTGACGTTCTCATCGCGAGAGTCGGCCACGGGTGCTCCTTGCTTGCCTAGGGGGCCCTGAGATCACTTGAGGACGCGTACGGTTGAATTGCGAAAGGCTAACAAGTCAGCCGCTCCAACGCTTCCCCAAATGTCTCACTATACGAGATTGCAGTACTGGATGTGGACGGAAGTGGCCTGGCCGCTCGTGCCGAGGCTCTCCTTGAGCTGCTTACTACCCTCACCAGCCGGGATTCTTACTTCCTTGCTGCCCACTTCCGCGTGGTTGACGTCCAGCGCCCTGATCCGGCAGACGGCCACCCTATCGTCTGCCTTGTACACCTCAAAGGTGATCTCGGCCCGGTCCGGGCCGACCACGTCGAACGTCACGACCTGCGACGGCGCCTCGGACCCGCCCGCCGTCATCGACCACATGACATAGCCCCAGCCACCGGCGACGATGGCCACCAGCACGCCGATGACCACGTGGACGATGAGGCGCCCGCGACGTCTGGGACGATCGGGAAAGTCGTCGGGTGTGCCGAGAACCGGTCCGTTCTCGACATCTCTGGTGACCATGGCGGAATCTCCCTGCACTCCCTCAGCGTTATCCGAGACAATTGTCGCCCGCGGGGGGCGTGCCCTCGCGACCGCCCAGCAGAAACTAACCTCTCTGGGCGACTGATCCGTCCGTGACTGAGGAGACATCGAGCCCGTGAGTGCACCGCTGAGGCTGATGGCCGTCCATGCCCACCCCGACGACGAGTCGAGCAAGGGTGCCGCCACGATGGCGCGCTACGTGCGTGAGGGCATGGAAGTGCTGGTCTGTACCCTCACGGGCGGTGAACGGGGATCCGTGCTCAATCCGAAGATGGATCTGCCCGAGATCGTCGCCAACATGGGTGAGGTCCGCAGGGCCGAGATGGCGCGGGCCCGCGAGATTCTGGGCGTACGCCAGGAGTTCATGGGGTTCATCGACTCCGGCCTGCCGGAGAGCGAGGAGGAGGAGCTCCCCGAGGGCTGCTTCGCGCTGCAGAAGCTGGAGGACGCCTCCAGGCCGCTGGTGGCGGCCGTACGCGCGTTCAAGCCGCACGTCATCATCACCTACGACGACGACGGCGGTTACCCGCACCCCGACCACATCATGACCAACAAGGTCTCCGTCGAGGCTTTCGAGGCGGCCGGCGACCCCGACCGCTATCCGGGCACCGGCGACCCGTGGCAGCCGCTGAAGCTTTACTACCAGATGGGCTTCACCAAGGAGCGCTTCGAGGCCCTGCACGAGGTCATGGCCGAGCGCGGCCTCGGCTCCCCGTACGCGGACTGGATCTCGCGCTGGGAGGACCGCCCGGCCAAGTGGCCCGTGACCACCCGCGTGCCGTGCGGCGAGTACTTCGAGATCCGCGACGAGGCCCTGCTGGCGCACGCCACCCAGGTCGACCCCGACGGCTTCTGGTTCGTCTGCCCGCGCGAGCTGCAGCAGGAGATCTGGCCCACCGAGGACTACCACCTGGCGCGCTCCCTCGTGGACACCGGGCTGCCGGAGGACGACCTGTTCACCGGCATCCACGCCGAGGACGCCGAGCCCGCCTGCCACTGACCGGAGCACCACCCCCAGGTGGCAAACTGGAAGGGTGATAGCTCTCGCAGCAGGCGATGTCAGTCCGGGCGTGCTCGGCTTCATCGTCGTGGCCCTGATCGGGGTCGCCCTCTACTTGCTGATCAAGTCGATGAACAAGCAGTTGACGAAGATCAAGGTGCCACGTGAGGGCGACACCGACGAAAAAGACTCGCATGCGGGCGGCACCGACAAGAAAGCGGAATAAATGCCGATCGAAGTAGTCGACAACACGACGGAGAGCCGGTTCGAGGTTCTCGTGGACGGCAAGGTCGCCGGGTTCGCCGACTACCGGCTGCTGGCCGCCAAGATCGTCTTTACGCACACCGAGGTGCTGCCCGACTATGAGGGGCAGGGGCTGGCGAGCAAGCTGGTCGGATACGGGCTCCAGGCGAGCGCCGACACCGGCCTGCGGGTCGTGCCCCGCTGCCCCTACGTGGCCAAATACATCGAGCGCCATCCGGAGTTCAAGGACCTGGTCGACCCCTCATCCGACGAGAAGTGACCAGGCCGTCAGTCGGCGGACGGTGACCAGGCGCGCTCCAGCGCCTTCGGCAGCCCCCACCAGCCCAGCGGGGTCAGCACCTCGTCCGCGTCGACGACGCCGAGATGGCTCCACAGGCTGACCACCGACATGAACAACCCCTCGGTGGCGTCGAGGTCGTCGTCGTCCTGGTCGTCGATGTCGATGTCCTCCGACTCGGCGATGAGCCGCGCCATCCGCTCGGGCGAGGCCAGCACCCCCGGCCCCATCCTGGTCAGCGCCGCCACCCCGGCCAGCCAGTCGGCGTGCTGGATCGCGCAGAGGTTGGCCAGCGCCGCGTCCTCCATGCTGAGCTCCCCCTCCATGTCGGCGAACTCCTCCAGCACGTCCCCGTTCTCCGACAGGTCCGAGACGGGCCCCGCGATGCCCGCCGCCACCGCCAGCCACAACTCCTGGTCGTCGCCGGGCAGCGGACGCTCGTCGAAGCCCGCACAGGCCCGCAACACGTTGCCGGGGTAGCCGGGCTGGGCGAGCAGCCCGCGCAGGCGCCCAGCGGCAGTCTCCAGGGCCTCAGCGGGCAGCTCAGGCTGCTTGGCCAGCCCGCCGACGATGCGCCGCAACTCCGCCAGCGCGAACGCCTCCTCCTCGTCCCAGGCCGCGAACAACTCCTCGTCCTGCTCGTCGCTGACCGCGAAGCCGGGCACCCGGCCGTCGGGCAGCGGCGTGCTGAGCCAGCGCTCCTGCAACTCCTCGTACGCCCCGCGGGCCTCCTGGTCACCGGCGGCCAGCGCGTCCGGATCGATCTCCCCCGACTCGACCCGCGCCTCCAGATGGGCGACCAGCCGGCCGAACATCTCGGCGGCCACCGGCCCGCGCTCGTCCTCCTCCGGCCAGACGAAGTAGCTGGGCGTCATCAGGATCGGCTCGGTCCCGGTCGACTCGACCCAGCGCTGCACGTCACCGACCGTGGCCGCACCGGACTCGATCGAGCTGAGCGTCGCCTTGGCGGATTCCCAGAACGGGAGGGAGAGGGGATTGCCCGCCGACAACATGGCGCGCCGCAGGTCCGGCAGCGCCACCAGCGCCACTCCCGAGGGCACGGCGAGCAGGGCGCGGGCCACGTCCCTGCGCGTGACGGCGGTGGCCGGGCGTGCGGCGTGAGCGCAGACGAAGTCCATATCCACGTCCCGTAACCTACGCCGAACCCGCCTCCCCAGTCAGCCGGAGCGATCGGCGATCCGGTTAGGGTGAACGGGGAGGTCTCCGATGAACCGCTTGAAAGACGCCACCAGCCCCTACTTGCTGCAGCACGCGGCCAACCCCGTGGACTGGCACCCGTGGGGCGAGGAGGCGTTCGCTCAGGCGCGCCACCGCGACGTGCCGCTGCTCATCAGCGTGGGCTACTCCGCCTGCCACTGGTGCCACGTCATGGCCCATGAGAGCTTCGAGGACGCCGCGACCGCGCGGCTGATGAACGAGCATTTCGTCAACATCAAGGTCGACCGCGAGGAGCGGCCCGACGTGGACGCCGTCTACATGAGCGCCACGCAGGCCATGACCCAGCAGGGCGGCTGGCCGATGACGGTCTTCGCCACGCCCGAGGGACACCCGTTCTACTGCGGCACCTACTTCCCCCGGCCGCACTTCCAGCGCCTGCTCACCGAGGTCCACAACGTGTGGACGAGTGACAGGGACTCCGTGCTGACACAGGGGGCGAAGGTGGTGCGGGCGCTCAACGAGAGCACCACGCTGCCCGGCGGGCCCCTGCCGGACGAGGAGACGCTGGAGCGGGCCATGGCCAACCTGCGGGCCTCGTTCGACGCGGACACCGGCGGGTTCGGCGGGGCGCCCAAGTTCCCGCCGTCCATGGTGCTGGAGTTCCTGCTGCGCTCCGGCGAGCGCGAGATGAGCGGCAGGACGCTGGCGGCCATGGCCCGCGGCGGCCTGTACGACCAGCTCGGCGGCGGGTTCGCGCGCTACAGCGTGGACGCGCGGTGGGTGGTGCCGCACTTCGAGAAGATGCTCTACGACAACGCCCTGCTGCTGCGTGTCTACACGCACTGGTGGAAGGCGGGCGGCGGCGACCTCGCGCGGCGGGTGGCGCTGGAGACGGCCGGCTGGCTGCTGCGCGAGCTGCGCACGCCCGAGGGCGGCTTCGCCTCGGCGCTCGACGCCGACAGCGAGGGCGAGGAGGGCAAGTTCTACGTCTGGACCCCCGAGGAGCTGCGCGAGGTGCTCGGCGCGGACGACGGACGCTGGGCGGCCGGGCTCTTCGAGGTGACCGGCACGTTCGAGCACGGCACGTCCGTGCTGCAGCTCCTGCGCGACCCCGAGGACCAGGCGCGCTACGCGAGCGTGCGCGAGCGGCTGCTCGCCGCCAGGGAGGGGCGCGTCCGCCCCGGGCGCGACGACAAGGTCGTGGCCTCCTGGAACGGCCTGGCCATCGCCGCGCTGGCGGAGACCGGCATGGTGTTCGAGCGGCCCGGCCTCGTGGCCGCCGCCACGGACGCGGCCGAGCTGCTGGCCGGCCCGCACATCGTCGGCGGCAGGCTGCTGCGCACCTCACGCGACGGCCGGGCGGGCACGAACGCCGGCGTCCTGGAGGACTACGCCAACCTGGCGGAAGGGCTCATCTCCCTGTACGGCGCGACCGGCGAGGCCAGATGGCTGCGGCTGGCCGGCTCGCTGCTCGACACCGTGCTCGACCGGTTCGCCGACGGCTCAGGCGGCTTCTACGACACGGCGGACGACGCCGAGCGGCTCTTCCAGCGCCCGCAGGACCCCACCGACAACGCCACCCCCTCCGGCCAGTACGCCGCCGCCGGCGCGCTGCTCTCCTACGGGGCGCTGACCGGCTCCACCCGGCATCGCGAGGCCGCCCACGCCGCGCTCGGCACGGTGTCCGTGCTGGCCACCGGGCACGCCAGGTTCGCCGGGTGGGGGCTGGCGACGGCACGCGCCGCGCTGGACGGGCCGGTCGAGGTCGCCGTCGTCGGCCCCGCCGACGATCCGCGGACGGCGGCGCTGCACCGGGCGGCGCTGCTCGCCGACGTGCCCGGGCTCGTGGTCGCCCTCGGAGCCGGCGACTCCGGCGACCGGGGGTCGGGCGATCCGCTGGTGCCCAGGGGCGAGGTGTTCCCGGCGCTGCTCGAAGGGCGCGGGCCGGTCGACGAGGCGCCCGCGGCCTACGTGTGCCGGGGCTTCACCTGCCGGATGCCGGTGACGACGGTCGAGGCACTGCGGGAAGAGCTGTCCCGCTGACCGACGCGGCCGTGCCGGCCGGCCGGCACGGCCGCGTCGGCATGGCCGAGCCGGCGCCTTCGGTGGGCGTCAGCCGTTCGGGGGGCGGTCCTAGGTGGCGGGCGCGCTGCCGCTGTCGGCCGTCTGCTGGGCCGGGGCCTGCGTTTCCGGCGGCGTGGTCTGCTCGGGCTCGTCGTTACGCCGCTCGATCACGTCCGGCTCCTGCGTGACGGGCGGATCGGTGAGCGGCGGATCGCTGGCGTCCGGCTCGGGCGTGGCCCAGCCGTCGGGGTCCGCGGGCGGCGTGTACTCCTGATCGGGCAGGTCCCGGCCCTGGTCGTCGGGCGCGGTGTAGTCCTCGTCAGGGGAGTAGCCGAACTCGGACGGCTCGGGGAACTCCTCGACCGGCTTGCCCGCCATGGCCTCGGTCATGAACGCCCGCCAGATCTGCGCGGGCAACTGGCCGCCGAACTGCGTGCCGTACCCGGGGATGGTGACCGTGGCGTTGTCGTCGCGGAACATGTCGACCGCCACCGCGAGCTGCGGGGTGAAGCCGTTGAACCAGACCGACTTCGAGTCGTCCGTGGTGCCCGTCTTGCCGGCCACCGGGCGGTCGTAGAGGCGGGCGGCGGTGCCGGTGCCGTACTTGACGACCTGCTGCATCGCGTACGTGGTGTCGGCCGCGGCCTGCTCGCTGACCACCTGCGTCGTGGCGGCCTTGACGACCTCCTTCACGCCGTCGGCGTCGGTCACCGACTTGACCACGTGGGCCTCGCTGTGGACGCCCTTGTTGGCGAACGTGGAGAAGCCCGAGGCGTTCTGCACGGCGCTGACCGAGGCCACGCCGAGCGGGAAGGAGGCGGCGCTCTGATGCTGCGTCAACTGCGCGGCGGGGATGCCGGCCGCCTCGGCGGTCTCGGCGACCTTGTCCAGGCCGACCTTCTGGCCGAGGTCCACGAAGGCGGTGTTGACGGAGTTCTGGGTGGCGCTCACCAGGTTGATCTCGCCGTAGGAGCGCCCGCTGTCGTTGGGGATCGGCTTGGCGGCCGACGCGACCCGCAGCGGCGAGTTGCCGTCGACTCTCGTGGACAGGTCGAAGCCGTTGTTCAGCGCCGCCGCCAGCGTGTACGGCTTGAACGTCGACCCCGCCATCACCTTGGCCGAGAACGCGCTGTCGTAGTAGGCCGACTGCGAGGGACGGCCGCCGTAGAAGGCGACGACCTCACCCGTGGCGGGATCGACGGCCGCCAGCCCCGTGCGCACCTTCGCCGGCGTCCCCTCCGGCAGCACGTCCTTGACCGCCTGCTCGGCCGCCGCCATGAGCTTCTTGTCGAACGTGGTGACGATCTTGAGCCCGCCGCTGTTGATGTCCTCGTCGGTGTAGCCGCGCCGGTTGAGCTCGGCGGTCACCTGTTCGAGCATGTAGCGGGCCTGGCCCTTGAGCTCGAACGGCTTCTTCGGCGCCCGCAGCTCGGGGAACTTCTGGCCCGCGGCCTTCTCGGCGGTCAGCGACCCCGTCTGCCGCATGGCGTCGATCACCGACTGCCATCGGGCCTGGGCCGCCGCCAGGTCGGAGCCCTTGGGGTCGGCGAAGCGGCTGGGCTGCTGGATCACGGAGGCGAGGTAGGCGCCCTCGGACACGCTCAGCTTGTCGACGTCCTTGCCGAAGTAGGCGCGGGCGGCCGACTGGACGCCGTTGGCGCCGCGGCCGAAGTAGATCGTGTTGAGGTACTGCTCCAGCACCCAGTCCTTCGACTTGGACTGGTCGACCTTCATCGAGATGAGGATCTCTTTGAACTTGCGGGTGACCGAACGTTCCTGGCTGAGGCCGCTGTAGTAGTTGCGGACGAGCTGCTGGGTGATGGTGGAGCCGCCCTGGAGCTGCTGACCGCTGACGGTGGACCACACGGCCCGCGCGGTGCCCTTGAGCGAGACGCCGCCGTCCTCGTAGAACGAGCGGTTCTCGGCGGCGATGACCGCGGCGCGCACGTGGTCGGGCACCTTGGCCAGCTCGACGTTCTTGCGGTCGACGCCCTGCCGGGCCAGCACGCTCTTGCCGTCGCGGTAGTAGATCACCGAACCCTGCGCCGTGGCCTGCTTCTGTGTGCTGTCCGGAATGGGGGTCAAGGCCCACGCGACCGCGAAAAGCCCGACGAACACGAGGACGCCTGTGCCGAAACACATCAGAACGACCCGGAGCACCCGCCGCTTCCGCATTCCGTTCTCACCACCGATCCGCACCCTGGACCCCCCTCGTCAAGCGTCGCCCAACCCCCGCAAGCTGGGCGAATGCCAAGGGTAAACGCTCGATAATGGTGCCTCGTCCCTCAGCGATACTACGGCGGGGACACCGCACGCCGCGGAACATCGGCGACCAAGGGCATCACTCGGTAGGGAACCGGGGTGTCCAGTGCGATGATCGAATTAGTCCGGAGCACGCCCTGAACGTCCACGATCTGATCGATGACCCGTTGCAGATCGGCGTTCGTCCGCGCGACCACGCGGCACAGGAGGTCGCTGCCGCCGGTGATCGTGTGCACCTCCAGCACCTCGGGGATGGCGGCCAGCCGGTCGGCCACCGGGTCGTGCCCGGCCACCTGCCTGATCTCCATGCTGACGAACGCGGTGACGCCGTAGCCGAGCGCGGCCGGCGACACCTCCGGCCCGAAGCCGGTGATGACGCCCCGGTCGACCAGCCGGTCGAGCCTGGCCTGGACCGTGCCACGGGCGACGCCGAGCCGGCGCGAGCTCTCCAGGACGCCCAGGCGTGGCTCGTCCGTCAGCAGGGTCATGATCCGGGCGTCCAGGTCATCGATCGTCATGCTGTACAGATTTACCGGACGTTCGGCGGATTAGCTAGGCAGATTGTGCACTGTCTGCGGTAACTGTTGCGCAAGTCGTCTAGATAATTCGAGAGTTGAGGTATGAATGATGTCTTTCCGGTTAACGGCATGGACGCCGTGGTGTTCGCCGTGGGGAACGCCAAGCAAGCGGCTCACTACTACTCGACCGCGTTCGGCATGCGGCTCGTGGCCTACCGCGGGCCGGAGAACGGCAGCCGCGACCTGGCGGCCTACGTTCTCAGGTCGGGTGGCGCCACGTTCGAGTTCAGGGGGCCGACCCGGCCCGGCACGGATCTGGCCCGGCACGTCGCCGAGCACGGTGACGGGGTGATCGACCTGGCCATCGAGGTGCCGGACGTGGAGGCGGGGTACGCCCATGCCGTCGCGCACGGGGCCGAGGGGCTGGCGGAGCCGTACACGATGGAGGACGAGCACGGCAAGGTGGTGCTCGCGGCCATCGCCGCCTATGGCGAGACGCGGCACACCCTGGTCGACAGGTCCAACTACGGCGGCCCGTACTTGCCGGGCTACGCGCCCGCGGAGCCGCTGGTCGCGCCGCCCGCGACCAGGAACGGCCGGCTCTTCCAGGCGATCGACCACTGCGTCGGCAACGTCGAGCTGGGCAAGATGGACGAGTGGGTGCAGTTCTACCGCGACGTCATGGGCTTCACGAACATGGCGGAGTTCGTGGGCGACGACATCGCCACCGAGTACTCCGCGCTGATGTCCAAGGTGGTGGCCGACGGCTCGCGCAAGGTCAAGTTCCCGCTCAACGAGCCGGCCGTCAGCCGCAAGAAGTCGCAGATCGACGAATATCTGGACTTCTACGGCGGTCCCGGGGTGCAGCACATCGCGCTGGCCACCAACGACATCATCACCACGGTCGACCACATGCGGGCGGCCGGGGTGCGGTTCCTGGAGACCCCGGACTCCTACTACGACGACCCCGCGCTGCGGGCGCGCATCGGCGACGTGCGGGCGCCGATCGAGGAGCTGAAGAAGCGGAAGATCCTGGTGGACCGCGACGAGGACGGCTACCTGCTGCAGATCTTCACCCAGCCGGTGCAGGACCGGCCCACGGTCTTCTTCGAGCTGATCGAGCGGCACGGCTCGCTGGGCTTCGGCAAGGGCAACTTCAAGGCGCTGTTCGAGGCGATCGAGCGGGAGCAGGAACGCAGGGGCAACCTTTAGTTTGTCCCGACTTAGTGGCGGTCATGACGAAATCATGGGATCGCCACCGGGGCTGGCGGGACGCTGGCGGCGACTGTTCGCCGGCGTCCTCGACTGGATCATCATCAACATGCTCTCCGTGCCCTTCAGCTGGGCGAGCTGGGACTATGCCTGGGACGGCAGCAGGGGCATCTGGGACCGCTATCCGGTGGAGCACACCTTCCTGGCCGGACTCGTGGCCTTCCTCTACTTCTGGCTGCTGCAGGCCTTCTGGAACGGTCAGACGCTGGGCAAGAAGTTGTTCGGCATGCGGGTGGTGCAGGACAACGGCGGCAAACTCGGCGTGGGGCAGGCAGCGGTCCGCCAGATCGTGGCGACCGTGCTCGAATGGTTGTGCTGCATCGGCCTCCTGGTGGATCTCGCCTGGATCCTCTTCGACCCCCGCAAACAAGCCCTCCATGACAAGGCCGCCAGAACGGTCGTCGTGAATGCCTGACTGAGCGTAATATTATGGTCACGAACCGAAGGGGGGCTCGTCGCCTATGCGTTTCAACAGGCGCGGAGTGGCACTGCTGGCGGCGCTGGTCAGCGTGCTCGCCTGTTCGCCCGCCGACGAGCCACCACCGCAGGCCCGGCATCGCGCGGGCGCGCCGGGCATCGGCGACACCGACTTCCCCCAGGACGGCAACGGGGGCTACGACGTCTCCCACTACGACCTGGCCGTCGACTACTCCCCTACGACCAAGCGGCTCGACGGCGTGGCCACCATCCGGGCCAAGGCCACCCAGCCGCTGTCGAGCTTCAACCTCGACCTGACCGGGCTGCAGGTGCGCGAGGTGACCGTCGACGGCTCGGCCGCGGCGTTCAAGCACCAGGCGAGCGAGCTCACCGTGACACCCGCGGGGCCGATCGACGACCACGACGGGTTCACCGTCAAGGTGAGCTACGCGGGCGTGCCGCAGCCGGCCAAGGACAGCGCCAACCTGGGCTCCTACGGCTTCATCCCGACGGCCGACGGCGCGTTCGTGGCCTCCGAGCCCAACGGCTCCAAGACCTGGTTCCCCAGCAACGACCACCCCGCCGACAAGGCCACCTTCGACTTCACGATCACCGTGCCCGCCGGGGTGACGGCCCTGGCCAACGGCGAGCTCACCACGCCGCCCACGACCGCGGGCGGCAAGACCACCTACCGCTGGCACGAGCGCCATCCGATGGCGACCTATCTGGCGACGGCCACGCTCGGCAAGTTCCAGCTCCGCCGGGGCAACACGCCCGGCGGCATCCCCAACCTCGCCGCCACCGACCCGAAGTACGACAGCACGCTCGGCAAGCTCTACACCACCACCGGCGAGATCACCGACTACTGGTCCACAGTCTTCGGCCCCTATCCGTTCTCCTCGACCGGCGGCATCGTCGACGACTACCCGGCCGGCTACGCCCTGGAAAACCAGACGAAACCGCTCTACGGCGGCTTCAGCCCCCAAGAGGGCATCATCGCGCACGAGCTGGCGCACCAGTGGTTCGGCAACAGCCTGACCATCAAGCGCTGGCGCGACCTCTGGCTCAACGAGGGCTTCGCCACCTACGCCGAGTGGCTCTGGTCGGAGCACCAGGGCAAGCGGAGCGCCGCGGAGATCTTCAAGGCCTTCCACGACCGCCCGGCCACCGACGCCATCTGGAAATATCCGCCCGGGCGGGCCAGGGCCGGCGACCTGTTCAACGAGTCCGTCTACTCGCGCGGCGGCATGACGCTGCACGCCCTGCGCAAGGCCGTGGGCGACCCGGTCTTCTTCAACCTGCTCAAGACGTGGACCGCCGAGCACCGCTACGGCCACGTCACGACGCGGCAGTTCGTCGACCTCGCCGAGCGGCTGTCCGGCCAGGAGCTCGACCCGCTCTTCGACGCCTGGCTCTTCCAGCCCCGCCGCCCCGCCTGATCCCGCGCGGAAACGCTTCTCGTCGCCCGGTCCAAGTAAAGGATGTAAGGCGAACGAGGAAGGGAGCGAGGCCGTGCGCCTCAACGAAGACCCTGCGGCCTTTGAGGCCTTCTATCGCCGCCATGTCGATGCCGTCATGAGGTTCGTGGTCCGGCGGGTGAGCGACCCGCATCTGGCCGCCGATCTGACAGCCGACATCTTCATGGCGGTACTGGACTCGGCGCACACCTACGTGCCGGGCAGGGGCAGCGAGATCGGCTGGCTGTACGGCGTCGCGCGCAACGTCGTGTCGGCCCAGCATCGCAGGACGACCAGGGAGGCGCGGGCCAACGGCCGCGTCGCCGGTCGCCGGCTGATGGAGGACGACGATCTCGTACGGATGGAGGAGCGGATCGACGCCGAGCGCCAGATGCGCGGCGCCCTGGAGGCCATGAACGGCCTGCCGGAGGGCGAGCGCGCCGTGCTGGAGCTCGTGGCGATCGACCAGCTCGCCGTCTCCGAAGCCGCCCAGGCCCTCGGCATCAGGCAGGTGACCGCACGAGTCCGACTGCATCGGGCCAGGCGTGCCCTCGAATCCGTCGCTTCGCCGACTGCTGTTTACGTGGAGGGAAAGGCATGAGCACGTTCGAGCAGCGCCTTCTCGCCGCACTCAAGGAAGAGATCGCGACGAGGACGGCGGAGGACGACATGACAACGGTGACACCGGTACGGCGCGGCTCCGGGCGGCGCCTCGCGGGGCTGTCCGCCGCGGTGGCGGGGGTCGCGGCGGCCACGATCGCGGTGGTGGCCCTGACCGGGATCACCGGGAGCCCGGCTTTCGCGGTGACCAAGGCGGCCGACGGGGTGGTGAGCGTGCACATCAGCACGTTCCGCGACCCCGAGGGGCTGGAGGCCGAGCTGGCCGGCGCGGGTGTCAAGGCCGTCGTCGACTACCTGCCCGAGGGGCAGATCTGCAAGGGACCGCGTGGTGCGCATGGCAGTGGCGCCGGGCAGTTCAGGTCGAGTGTCGGAAAGGACGGCGACGGGATCTCGTTCACGATCGAGAAGGGACAGGTGCCCGTGGGAGAGACGCTGGTCCTGGCCATCTCCAAGAGCAAGGACGGCGACGACCAGGCGCCGTTCGCGACCTCTCTGGAGATCGTCAAGGGAGAGGTCTCCGGCTGCGAGGCGACCACGGTGCCGGCTCCCGGCACCGGCGGCACGGACAGCGGGCCCGGCCTGACGTCCAAGACCGGCGGCACGGACGACGGGCCCAGCCTGACGTCCAAGACCGACAACACGGACGGCGGGCCCGGCTCGACGTCCAAGACCGACGACACGGACGGCTGACCCGCTTTGCCGTCCAAGACCGGCCGCACGGATCAGGGGTCGAGTCCAACCGAGTGACGCACCCCCGCGCCAGGCCCGGCGGCCCTCCCGAGCAGACGGGGCCGCCGGGCCTTCTCCGCCGGCTCCGGTAGCTCTCGCCTGCCAGACCCGCAGGGGTCATGGGCCGCCCGCGGCGCTGGAGAACACCAGGACCGAGGCCGTGAACCCGTGCACGTGGTTGTGCCCGGCGACCGGGCCGACCTCGCCGGCCGCGAAGAAGCCGGCCACCCCGATCGGCCCGAGCGTGTCACGCAGCGCGACCGGATCGTGGTCGGCCGTGCCGAACATGGCCGAGCCCCGCCCGTTGCAGGAGAACAGCAGCGCCCCGTCCACCCGGCCGAGCTCCTCCCGGTGGGCGTCGAGAAGGTCGTACAGGTCCTCGTCCGCCGTGGCCGCGTCGCGGACCTGGAAGCGCACGGTTCTGCCGATCTCCACGATGTCGCCGATGGCCACGGCCTCACGTTCCGGATCGATGCCGATGACCCCCCTGATGAGGAAGTCGCCGCGTTCGTGGCGTTCGGCGTACTCGTCCATGGCCAGGCCGATCTGCAGCCCCGAGGCGACCAGCTCGCGGTCGTCCTCGTCGAGCTCGCTGACGATGTCCTCCAGCCGGGCCAGCGCGGGCTGGCCGGCCAGCTCCAGCAGCAGGTTCTCCTCCGAAGCGGTCACCACCATGCTGGGGCCGATCGGGCGGCAGCCCTGGCTGACCACGGTGCTGACCCTGATCGGGCCGCTGAGCAGGACGCCGATCGCGCCCTCGGTGTAGATCTCTCCGTCGGCGAACAACCGGACGGAGCCCCGCCCCTGCAGCCCGTTGGCCAGCCCGCCGATCAGCGGCAGGTCCCCGAGCACGTCGTCCGAGCGCTCGACGAAGGCGTCGGTCGGAAAGGTGTACGGGTCGGCGAGCAGGATGGCCACGTGGTCGTCCCCGCCCCGCTCGGGCACCCCCACCACCACGAACCTGTCCTCGGTCGTCAGCGTCTCCAGCGCGAACGTCGTCAGCCTGGCCCCCTCCAAGGTGGCCGCCCACGCGCTCACGGCCGGCGTCAGCTCCACCCCCTGTCCGTCCCCGATCACGCCTGTGGCGCTGCATCCGATCACGCGTGCCTCGGGTGCGAGCTTCATCGCGGCCTGGCCGGCTCGGGCGACGTCCTCGGGATCGTCGCCGCAGATGAAGAAGCAGACCAAGTCGGCTGGGCCGCTGAGCCTCGACAGTGCCTGACCGACGGCGTTCTCCGCGGTCTCCACCAGGTCGGAACCCACGGCGAGGCCATCGGCGAAGCGGCTTGTCATCACGGCCACGGATCTCGCCTCCTCGACATGTCCAAGTTCCCTAGGCCCGATTCTCCCCACTAAAGGGACAAGCACGCGCACGAACCGTCACGCAATAGTCAAGATCCGAAATCTCCCCCAGATGCGAAACTCTCTGCCGCATTCCCCTCAGGGGACGTAGTCTCGATCCCGTGCAACAGCCACGTATTCTCCGCGAGTTGCGAGAGAGCGGCCACGTTCATCGCACCGTCAAAGCCGAGGTCAGGGAAAACTTGCTGGCCAGGCTGCGGGCGGGTGAGCCCCGCTTCCCAGGCATCGTCGGCTTCGACGACTCCGTCCTGCCGCACCTTGAGCGGGCGTTACTAGCCGGGCACGACCTGGTCCTCCTCGGTGAGCGCGGCCAGGGCAAGACCCGGCTCATCCGCACCGTGACCGGGCTGCTCGACGAGTGGACCCCGGTCGTCGAGGGGTGCGAGATCAACGACCATCCGTACGCGCCGGTCTGCACGCGCTGCCTGGCGCTGGCGCGGGAGCTGGGCGACGAGCTGCCGGTGGCGTGGAAGCACCGCGACGAGCGTTACGGCGAGAAGCTCGCCACACCCGACACCTCCGTGGGCGACCTGATCGGGGACGTCGACCCGATCAAGATCGCGGAGGGGCGGCGGCTGGGCGACCCGGAGACCGTGCACTTCGGCCTGGTCCCGCGCACCAACCGCGGCGTCTTCTCCGTCAACGAGCTGCCCGACCTGGCCGAGCGCATCCAGGTGTCGCTGCTCAACGTGCTGGAGGAGCGCGACATCCAGGTACGCGGCTACAACCTGCGGCTGCCGCTCGACATCCTGCTCATCGCCAGCGCCAACCCCGAGGACTACACCAACAGGGGCCGGATCATCACGCCGCTGAAGGACCGGTTCGGCGCCGAGATCCGCACCCACTACCCGCTGACCGTCGAGGACGAGCTGATCCTCATCCGGCAGGAGTCCGTGCCCGACATCGGGGCCGACATTCCCGAGCACCTCATCGAGGTGATCGCCCGGTTCACCCGGCTCGTGCGCGAATCCACCGCCGTGGACGCCCGTTCCGGCGTGTCGGCGCGCTTCTCGATCGCGGCCGCCGAGACCGCCTCCGCCTCGGCGGTGCGCAGGGCCGCGCTCAAGGGCGAGGAGCAGGCCGTGGCGCGCGTGGTCGACCTGGCCTGCGTGGTCCACAGCCTGCGGGGCAAGGTGGAGTTCGAGGTCAGCGAGGAGGGCAGGGAGACCGAGATCCTCGCCCACCTGCTGCGCCGGGCGACGGCGGAGACGTTCAGGACCCGGCTGGGGGGCATGGACCTGTCGCCGATCACCGACAAGTTCGCCGAGGGCAACCAGGTGGAGTCCGGGGATCTGGTCTCCGCCGGAGACCTGCTGCACCGGATCGGTCCCGTCACCGGGCTGGCCAAGGTCATGTCCAGGCTGGGCATGGGCGCGGGCGAGGAGTCGCCCGGGCACGCGGCGGCGGCGCTGGAGTTCGCCCTGGAAGGGCTTTACCTGATGCGACGCCTGTCCAAGGAAGATCTTGACGGAGTGACCGTCTACCGGACGTGAACATCCGGACGGTCTCTCGCGTCATATGGATAGCTGCTGTTCACGCTGTCGGGGGAGACCGTCCATGCGCCTGCTTGCCTGTGCCGCCGCCATCGCTCTGTGCGGCGCTCTCGCCGCCGCGCCCGCCGAGGCCGCGACGACCAAGATCGCCTATGGGTACGCCTGGAGCGACGGCAAGGGCCACCTGCGTGTCCTGCCCAGGTCGGCGACGTTCGTCAAGCAGCGAAATTTCCTGAGTTACCGCCTCAAAGCGCTCACCGGCGCCAAGGAGTTGCGGCTCGACCACACGAAGGCGGCCTATCGGCGCCTCACGGTGGCCTGCGACCTGAAGGAGACCGAGGGCCGGCTCGCCATCGACGCCAAGGGCCTCGGGCGGACCGCCTGCAAGCCCGCCGACCTGGACCTCACGCTGCGGCGTGGCGCCGCGCCGCTGCGGATCGAATATCGCGGCGGCGAGGCCGTCAAGGTCAGCGAGTTCCTGGTCACCGACTGGCCGGACCCGCGCACGGCGCGTGGCACGCTCCAGCGGATCAACGACACCACGGTCCTGTTCACGACCGGCGGAAAGAAGATCAAGCTCGGCTACGCCTACACCACGGTCTTCCACCGCACCACGGCCCGCTGCGCGGACGGCTGGCTGACCGGCAAACCGGTCAACGCGGCCCAGAACGGCCTGGGCAAGCTGCCGTGCGCCTGGAGCGACCTCACCGCGGCTCTCAAGACGGTGCGGCACCCCGTTCTGGTGCAGGCCGGCTACACACCGGGGATCGGCTCCCTGGACGAGGTGTGGGAGATTTTCGGGGACGCGTAGCCGGGCCGATGGGGTTAGCGTGGGTTCGTGATGGCCTTCCGCTATGGCGAATTCCACGACGGCCCCGATCCCCTGGCGCCCCCCTATGACGTCCGGGCGGCTCTCGACGAGATGGGCGACGCCATCCTGTCGGGGTCCACCCCGGTCCACGCCCTGCGCGACCTGCTCAAGCGTGGCCTGCCCGGCGCCCAGGATCGCCGTGGGCTCGACGACATGCTCCGCGAAGTCCGCCGGCGCCGCCGTGACCTGCGCGAGCGCGGGCGGCTCGACGGCACGCTGGAGCGGGCGCGGGCACTGCTCGACAAGGCCATCGGGCAGGAGCGGGCCGAGTTGTTCCCCGATCCGTCCGACGACGCGCGGCTGCGGGAGACCGAGCTCGACGGGCTGCCCGAGGACACGGCCGGCGCCATCCAGGAGCTGAGCACGTACGAGTGGCGCTCCGCGGCGGCCCGCCAGACCTTCGAGGAGCTGCGCGACCTGCTGCGGCGGGAAGTGCTCGACAGCCAGTTCAGAGGTCTGCGGGACGCGCTCGCCAACCCGGACCCGGAGGCGATGGAGCGCGTCCGCCAGATGATGTCGGACCTGAACGACATGCTGGACCGGGACGCCCGTGGCGAACACACCCAGGACGACTTTGACGCCTTCATGGCGAAATATGGCGATCTTTTCCCCGAAAAGCCGCGGAACCTGGAAGAGCTCATCGACATCCTGGCCCGCCGCGCCGCCGCCACGCAGCGCATGCTCGCCTCGATGACCCCGCGCCAGCGCGAGGAGCTGGCCGGCCTCATCAACCAGACCCTCGACCAAGCGGGCCTGACCGAGCAGATGCGCCGCCTCGGCGAGTCCCTGCACGCCCGCCGCCCCGACCTGGCCTGGAACGCCCCCGAACGCCTCACCGGCGAAGAGCCCCTGGGCATGGGCGACGCCGTCACCGCCCTGGAGGAGCTGGCCGACCTCACCCAGTTGGAGACCGCGCTGCGGCAGGACTATCCGGGGGCGAGGCTCGACGACATCGACGAGTCCGCCATCCGCCGCGCGCTCGGCCGTTCGGCGGTCGACGACCTGGAGGCGCTGAAGCGGATCGAGCGGGAGCTGGAGGACCAGGGCTACCTGCTGCGCCGGCGCGGCAAGCTGGAGCTCACGCCCAAGGCGGTGCGCCGGCTGGGCGAGACGGCGCTGCGCCGGGTGTTCGCCTCGCTCGACGCGGGCCGGCGCGGTGACCACGACCAGCACGACGCGGGCTCGGCCGGGGAGCTGACGGGTTCGTCCCGGCCGTGGCGCTTCGGTGACGAGCAGCCGCTCGACGTGGTCCGCACCCTGGTCAACGGCGTACGCGCGGGCGGCGTCACCCTGGACCGCCCGCCACCTCCAGGGGCCGGCCCGGCCACGGCCGCCTCCAGGGGCCGGGTCAAGGTCCGTCTCTCGGTGGACGACTTCGAGGTCGCCGAGACCGAGCGCCGTACCGCCGCGGCCGTCTGCCTCCTCGTGGACCTGTCCTACTCGATGGCGCTGCGCGGCACCTGGGCGGCGGCCAAGCAGACGGCTCTGGCCCTCCAGGCTCTGGTCGCCTCCAAGTTCCCGCAGGACGCGGTCCAGATCATCGGCTTCTCCAACTACGCCAGGGTGTTGCAGCCCGACGAGCTGGCGGGCCTCGACTGGGACATGGTCCAGGGCACCAACCTGCACCACGCCCTCCTGATCGCCGGCCGCCACCTCGACCGCCATCCCGACTTCGAGCCGGTGGTGCTGGTGGTCACGGACGGCGAGCCCACGGCACACCTCATGCGCAACGGCAGGTCGGCGTTCGAGTGGCCGCCGTCGCACGAGACACTGGAGCTCACGCTGGCCGAGGTCGACAAGATGACGCGGCGCCGGGCCACGATCAACATCTTCATGCTGGCCGGCGACGACCGGCTGAAGGAGTTCGTGGACGAGGTGGCCCGCAGGAACGGCGGCCGGGTGTTCTCACCCAGTGCCGATCGGCTGGGCGAGTACGTGGTCAGCGACTTCCTCCGCCTCCGCCGCGCCCGCTGAATCTGTCGGTGCCGGCTGGCAGACTCCCTTCCCATGAGCGAGAACATATGGTTGCGCGATGTCGTGGAGAGCGATCTGGAGGTGTTCCTGGCGCAGGAGCACGATCCGGAGGCCGGCCGGCGATCCAAGTTCCCGCCACGGGAGCGGGAGGCGTTCCTGCACCACTGGCGCACGCGCGTCCTCGGCGACCCGACCAACCACGTGCAGGCGGTCATCGTCGACGACGAGCTGGCGGGCAACTTCGTGGCCTGGTGGGAGGAGGAGCGGCGCTTCATCGGCTACTGGCTGGGCCGTGACTTCTGGGGCCGGGGTGTGGGCACCCGGGCGCTGGAGCTCTTCCTGGCGCAGGAGAAGGCCCGCCCGCTCTATGCCGACCCCTTCCACGCCAACACGGCCTCGGTGCGACTCCTGGAAAAACACGGCTTCCAACGGGAGGAGACGATCATGCACGGGGACAACGAGCACATCCTGCTGGTGCTCCACGACCCATCACCCTGACCACCTTCAGTGATCAGCAGCACACATGATCGCTGAAGGCCGTCTCACTCTCCGGGCGAAACGCTCAGACCGGGTCCGATCACGTTGTCGGGCGAATGCAGCCACATGGTCGTCCCTTCCGGGGCGACGGTGATGCCGTAATCGCTCCAGTGCGGCTCACCCCAGGCCACCCATCGGGCGTACGCCTGGAGGACCTCGTCCCACACAGGCCGGTCACCGGCCTGCTGGACGCCATGCCTGGGGAGGCCCGGCCGCCAGACGACGGTGGCCCACTGGCGCGCGTCGTCCGGGTCCGACACCCACATGCACACCCGTTCGCCGTCATCATCGACATCCGGCTCAGTGTGTGAGTGAAGGCCCGTCAGCGCGGAGATGGCCAGGTCCGCACCCACGGACAGGGCGTCCAGCGCGCGGGGGTCGAGCGCCGACCAGTACCGCCGCCGGTCCTCGTCCCGCGGCGGCTTCACCTTCGGCCGCAGCCGCTGGGACCGCATCATCATGTACGCCGCGTCGCCGACGACACGGCCCTGCGCGGTGCCGTCCGCCTGCACCTCCAGACGCAGAGCGTGGCTGGCTCCGAAGCCGGGGTGCCACGGCATGACGATGACCGCGCCCGGCCGGCACTGCGCCACCCACGCGTACGGGATGTCGCGGATGCCGCAGGTGACGTGCACGCGGTCGTACGGCGCCCAGTCCGGGCAGCCGAGCGCGCCGTCCCCGACCAGGAGGTGGGGTTGGTGACCGGCCGCGGCGAGGTTCTTGGCGGCCTGGTCGGACACACCCTGGTCGATGTCGATCGAGACGACGTTCTCCGCCCCGGCCACGTGGGACAGCAGCCCGGCGGTCCACCCGGTGCCGGTGCCGATCTCCAGCACCCGCATGCCCGGTTCGGGCCGCAGGTGATTGAGCAGGTCGGCGACGGTGGCGGGTGAGGACGACGACGAGCTGTAGTAGCCCGCGAGCGCGGTCAACGGGGTCGCGCCGTCGTCGAGCTGCGTGACGATGGGCTGCGTCGAGCCGACGGCGTCCCACCAGGCGCCGGGGTCGGCGGTGCGGTCGATCAGATACGGCTCACTGTCACGAGGGTGGATCAAACCCACGTCCGGGACGAAGAGATGTCGGGGCACCGCGCGCACGGCGTTCTCGACGAACGAGGCGATGTCCCCGCCTCCGTGGGGGTCCAGGGCGGCGATGAGCCGCTCCATGTGGTCAGCGGGTGTCCCCACTATTTGTCCTTGTCCTCGTCCTTGGTGTGCTCGCCGCCCAGGCTCTCCGGTGACTGGTCGTTCGTGCTCCCCGACTGCTCGCCGTCCTCACGGCTGTTGTAGGGCCGGTCGGTCGGCCCTTTTCCGGCATGCCTACCGCTCATGGATCCTCCTCCTGCCAGGCGGTTGCTTACGGTAACCGTATGGGCACGCAATGCGCGCTGCAAGGGATTCGGTAAGTCGACGGCCATCACCTGATAGGCACGCGAATCTCGCCGTTGAGCGCGTGTCAGAACCGGCCTGGGCACTGCCCGGCGCCACAGCACCATCAACGGCCACCCCATGATCGAGCAGGGGAATGCCTGATCGGCCGGCGCGGCAAGAAGGCGCTCGACCGTGTCCGTAAGAGGAAGCCCGGGAGGCCGGGCCGAGACGTCGAGCCAAGCGGCCAGGCCAAGACGTCGGGCTGAGACGTCAGGCTGAGACGTCAGGCCGAGACGTCAGGCGTCGATGAAGCGTGAGTAGAAGTCGAGGGCGACGTCGAACCCGTCGCGGCAGTTGCGGTGTGACCGGTAGCAAGGCCGCCAGGCCGAGCTGGCTCCGACCCCTGCCCGGGCATCGCTCAGCGCCGTCGGCACCCGCTCGGGCCGGGGCAGCAGCCCATGACCCAGATAACGGACCCCGGCCGCCAGCTCCGTGTGACTTCCCCGGCTGCCGGCAACGAACCGGCCCAAACGCCAGCCGCTCTCCTCGTCCCACACCAGCGCGCTCTCGTCGGCCAGCTTGAGCGTGGCGTCGCGCGGATCGCAGGGGCCTTCCCACCAGTCCGCCACCTCGGCTCCGAGCAGGTCGACGACTTGGCGCACGTAGCTGACCGGCTGCTGCAGCCACTCGTCGGTATACGGCTCGACATGCCTGATGGCCACGGATGGCACCCCCTTGTGCCCTAACGGTAAGGCAATTGGAACGGTTACCAACCTTACCCGCGACGAACTTATTCCGTTGCACAACCGTCTACTCATTACGGACGATATTTACGTCCGACACGGGGAAGGAGGGGCAGCCATGATAGCCACGGTTCTCCTCATCGTCCTGATGGTCGTCGCCGTCGCGACCACCGAGATGATCATGCGCTGTTCCGAGAAGAGCAAAGAGAGTGTCGAGGCGCCTGTCGAGATCGTCGGGGACTAGTCTCTCCGGCATGTCGTCCCTGCTTCTCTGGCTCCACATCGGATTCGCGATCTTCACGGTCGGCCCGGTCACCGCTGCGACGATGACCGCGCCACGCGTCATCCGCAACAAGAACGTGCCCGCCCTGCAGATCATCCAGCGCATGACACGGGTCTACAGCGTAGGCACCCTGGGCGTGCTCGTGTTCGGACTGGCGCTCGGCGCGGTCCTGGGCAACGGGCTGCTCGGCAAGTGGAACATGACGGCCTCGATGACGCTGTTCATCGTGGCCGCCGTGCTCCTCGTCATCATCGACCGCGACCTGCGCACCGCCGTCCGCGCCCTCTCCAGCGAGGGCGCGGATGACGACGCGAAGGTGCAGACCGGCCGGATCGCCGCGATCAGTGGTCTGCTCTCGGTGATCTGGCTGGTGATCCTGTTCCTGATGGTGGTCCCCACCTGACCGTCCGATCACCTGGGTGAGGCGCCGGGCCGGCTGGAGGCCGCCCGGGGCATGGGCCGGTCGGGGGAGGCTCAGGCCAGCGCCTGGCTGAGGTCTGCCAGCAGGTCGTCGATGGTCTCGATGCCGACCGACAACCGCACCAGGTCCTGCGGCACCTCCAGCGGCGATCCGGCCGCCGAGGCGTGGGTCATCCGGCCCGGGTGCTCGATCAGCGACTCCACCCCGCCCAGCGACTCCCCCAGCGTGAACAGCTTGGTCCGGTCGCACATCGCCACGGCTTCCGCCTCGCCCCCGGCGACGCGGAAGGACACCATGCCCCCGAACCGCTTCATCTGCTTGGCCGCCACCTCGTGCCCCGGGTGCTCGGCCAGCCCCGGGTAGAGCACCTCGCTCACGCGCGGGTGCGCGAGGAGGAGGTCGACGACGCGTTCGGCGTTGTCGCAGTGGCGGTCCATGCGCACGCCGAGGGTCTTCAGCCCGCGCAGCGTCAGCCAGGCGTCGAACGGCCCGGCCACCGCCCCCATCGCGTTCTGGTGATAGGCGAGCTCCTCCCCGAGCCCGGCGTCGCCGGCCACCAGCGCTCCGCCGACCACGTCGGAGTGCCCGCCGACGTACTTGGTGGTGGAGTGCACGACGAC
Organism: Nonomuraea sp. NPDC002799; assembly: GCF_053592075.1. Lineage (NCBI taxonomy): Bacteria > Bacillati > Actinomycetota > Actinomycetes > Streptosporangiales > Streptosporangiaceae > Nonomuraea > Nonomuraea sp. NPDC002799. The sequence continues at coordinate 166,945 of NZ_JBSFVA010000006.1, read as the reverse complement.
GTCCGCACCGAGAGAGAGCGGCTGCTGCAGGTACGGCGAGGCGAAGGTGTTGTCCACGACCAGCAGCGCCTCGTTCTCGTGGGCGAGCTGCGCCAGCGCGGCGATGTCGGCGATGCCGAGGAGCGGGTTGGTCGGCGTCTCGACCCAGACCACCTTGGTCTTCTGCGTCATGGCCGCGGCGACGGCGTCGAGGTCGTGCAGCGGCACCGGGTCGTAGTGCAGGCCCCACCGCTCGAAGACCTTGGAGAACAGCCGGTACGTGCCTCCGTACGCGTCGTTCGGGATGATCACGTGGTCCTGCGGCTTGCACACCGCCCGCAGCAGGGTGTCCTCGGCGGCCAGTCCCGAGGCGAACGCGAGCCCGCGCGTCCCGCCCTCCACCGCCGCCAGCGCCTCCTCCAGCGCGGTCCTGGTGGGGTTGGCCGAGCGGCTGTACTCGTATCCGGAACGCAGGCCGCCCACGCCGTCCTGCTTGTACGTGGACGTCGCGTAGATCGGTGGCACGACCGCGCCGGTCAGCGGGTCGGGCTCCTGACCTGCGTGGATGGCCAGGGTCTCAAAACCGTTGCTCATAGAGGCCACGTTAACGGAAGTCGGCCCGCGATCCGGTCCGCACCGGGTCGCGGGCCGCGTGCGGGCACCGTCCCCCAACGGCCACCCGCGAGGCTCGCGCACCATGCCCGCGCGAGCCCGCTCTCTCAGGCCGCCTCGGGCGCGTAACGCTCCTCGCCCGGCCGAGCCTCACCCGACCAGGCCCCACCCGGCAGGACGTCGTCATGCCGGGTCTCGCCCGGCCGCGACGGAAGCCGCAGCACGTCCGCGTCGATGAACCGGCCGCTGCCGCCTTCCGCGTGCTCCCCGTTGATCCGCGAGAGCAGCACGGGATCCGCCACCGCGAGCAGCACCCCCACGACCAGCCCGACACCCAGGACCGCGAACCCGATGACCACCATGTCTTTCCCCTTCCGACCTGACCCAGCATCGGCGACGACCCCGCCCCCCGCCTCCGCTGAAGGGCTGGTCTCCGGGGAGTTCACTCGGCCGAACGGCTGATACGACGTGTCCGACTTCCGGCTTAGGCTCGGGCCGTGGGGGATTCCAAGCGCGTCGTGTACTGGATCCGCCGGCTGAGCGAGATCGCGATGCACGGCTGGCTGGCCATGATGTTGTTGATCGATGTCGCGGTGGCCGCCGGCATCGGGGGCTTCCAGTGGCTCGTGCCCTGCTGCGGCGTGGCCGGCATCGTGGCCGTGCTGCTCCGCCGCCGCCACCGCCTGGAGGGCTTCTGCGTCATGCTGGCGCTGTCCGTCGCGGCGTCCGTGGCCATCGGCGGCACGGCGACCCCGGGCACGCCCGGCATGGCGGAGACGGGGGCGCTGCTCGTCCTGACCATCGGCGTGCTGCGGCACGTGGAGCCGGTACGCCGGGCGGCGCTCCTCGCCTGCGGGGCGCTGATCGTCCTGATGGCGGAGTCCAGCGGGCGCGACTATCACCAACTGGGGCTGCCGTTCTCGTTCGTGTTGTTCGCGGGCTGGTCGATGGCCGCGGGCGCCGGCGGCTACCTCCGCTTCCAGCGGGAGCGCCGCACGGAGGCGGTCCACTCGGTACGGCGCGCGGAGCGGCTGGAGCTGGCCAGGGAGCTGCACGACCTGGTCGCCCACCACATCACGGGCATCGTGGTCCAGGCCCAGGCAGCGCGTACGGTGGCGGGCGCCAAGCCGGAGGCCGTGGCCCCCGCGCTGGACGCCATCGCCTCGGCCGGCTCAGAGGCGCTGACGTCGATGCGGCGCATGGTCACCGTGCTGCGCACCGAGGACGACGCGGCCCGCAAACCCGGCATCACGCTGGCCGACCTGCGGATGCTGGCCGAGCGGTTCTCCCAGGACGGGCCGAGGGTGGCGTTCGAGATCGGGCAGGGGCTGGACGATCGCACGCTGCCGCCCGAGGTCATGACCACGCTGCACCGGGTCCTGCAGGAGGCTCTGACGAACATCCGCAAGCACGCCGCCCGCACCGCCTGGGTCGAGGCGGTATTGCGGCGGCATGAGAGCGGGGCGCTGCTGCGGGTGCGCAACTTCGGGACGTCGCCGGATCCGCGGGTGGCCCGGCTGGGCGGCGGGTTCGGGCTGGTCGGGATGGCCGAGCGGGTGGAGGCGCTGGGCGGCAGGCTCTACGCGGGCCCGTCATCCGAGGGGGAATGGGAGGTGGTGGCCGAGTTCCCGCTGCCCTGAGGCCAGGGCTCGCTCGAACGGCTCGTCTCCCAGGGCCAGGCGCAGTCTGCGGGTGATGCGCGCCACGTCGTGCCGCTCGCCGGAAGGCAGCGGCGTACCGAGGGCCTCGCGGACGGCGGTGGCGGCGCCGAGCAACCGCGCGGCCTCGGCCGGATCACCGGCGGGCCCGTCTCCGCCCTCCAGGGACAGGGCGCCCGCCAGTCCTTCGAGGGACAGCGCGATGGCACGGGGGTTGCCGGTCGCCCGCGCGGCCGCGTGGCCCGCGCGGCCGCGTGGCCCGCGCGCTGCCGGGCCAGCGCCAGCTCCGCGTCGCCGCGCTGCTCGGCGGCGAAGCCCAGCTCGGCCATGATGAACGCGATCCCCGGCGTCCCGCGCACCCGCCGCAGCCAGTCGAGCAGCGGCGCCAGGTACGCCTCCGCCTCCTCGTGCCGCCCCCGCCGCCGGGCGCTCATGCCCAGACCGAGCACGGCGTTCTCCTCAGCGGGCATGTACGACTGCTCGACGGCCACCCGCCGGGCCCGCTCGTGATAGTCGTCGGCCAGCGCGTAGTCGCCCGCCAGCAACGCGATCCGGCCAAGGGCGGCCAGCTTGAACGACACCTCGAACCCCAGCTCCTCCGCCAGCCGCAGCCCCTCCTCGCGCAGCCGGGCGGCCCTGGCGTAGTCGCCCCGGATCTCGGCCGCCCGATCGAGCACGTCCATCGCCTCGACCTGCCCCCACCCGTCACCCAGCTCCCTGAACACCGCCAGCGCCCGCTCCCCGTCGCGCTCCATCCCGGCCACGTCGCCCCGGCCGACGGCGAGCTTGGCACGCAGGCACAACGCCGCCGCCATCCCCCACCGATCCCCCAACTCCTCGTACGCCGCCAGCGCCCGGCCCGCCGCCGCCTCGTGCGCGTCGTGATCGCCGTAAGCCCAGTGCACATGGCTCAGGAACCAGTCGGCCAGCGCGCGGCCGGCCTGATCAAGACCCTCCCCGCGCACCGGGGCCGCCGCCTCGCCGATCATCAGCTCGACGCCGGCCAGCCAGACCGACGCCCGAGCCATCTCAGCCCCCGCCGCGTCGGAGCCCTGAGCGGCCAGAGCGGCCGCCAGCGATCTGCGCGCCTCCCGGAGCCGGCCGCGCAGAATCCAGTACCAGGCGAGGGCGTTGACGAGAGGCAGCGCATCGGGCCCGGCGAGAGCGAGCCGCAGGTTGGCGCTCTCGGTGTCGAGCCGTCCGAGCCACTCCCGCTGCCCCGGCCCCCGGAGGTCGGCCCGCCCGGCGAGGGCGGTGTAGTAGCGGGCGTGACGCTCCCTGATCAGGTCGTCCTCGCCCGCCTCCCGCAACCGCTCCACGCAGTACGCCGTCACGGACTCCAGCAGCCGGTAGCGCGACAACCCCGGCACCCGCACCACCAGCGACCGGTCCACCAGCCTGGCCAGCGTGTCGAGCACGTCCACGCCCGGCTCGGCGCACACCTCCTCGGCCGCCTCCAGCGTGCACCCGTCGGCGTGCACGGCCAGCCGGCGCAACACGGCACGTTCGTCCCCGGTGAGCAGTTCCCAGCTCCAGTCGATCATCGCCCGGAGTGTGCGCTGCCGGGCGGGGGCGTCGCGCGGACCGGCGTTGAGCAGCCTGAACCGGTCGTCCAGCCGGTCCGCGAGCTCCTCCACCCCGAACGCGCGCACTCGGGTGGCGGCCAGCTCCAGAGCGAGCGGGATGCCGTCGAGCCGCCTGCAGATGGTGGCCACGGCCGGGCCGGGAGGCACGTTCGCGCGGGTCGTGAAGAGCCGCACGGCGTCGGGCTCGGGCAGCGGCGGCACCACGCGTACGTGCTCGCCGGTGACTCCCAGCGGCTCCTGGCTGGTGGCGAGGACGCGCAGGCCCGGGGCGGCCCGCAGCAGGGCGGAGACCAGCGTGGCGGCCTGCTCGACCAGGTGCTCGCAGTTGTCGAGCACCAGCAGCACGCGTTTGGCCGTCAGCAGGCCGGCCAGCCTGGAGGTCAGCGGGGCCGGGTCGTCGTCGCGGACGCCGAGCACGGCCGCGACCGCCTCGGCCACGTCCACGGCTCCGGCCAGCTCGACCAGCCACACCCCGTCGGGGAACGGCTCCGCGTCCAGGAGCGGGCGGGCGGCCTCCAGGGCGAGCCTGGTCTTGCCGACACCGCCGGGCCCGGTGAGCGTCACCAGGCGGGAGCCGGCCAGCGACCCGCGTACCTCGTCGAGCTGCGCGTCCCGGCCGATCAGGTCCGTGAGCGGCGCGGACAGGTTCGTCCGTGACGCGGCCCGCTGAGCGGACGGCGCGGAAGACACCGCAGACGACCCGAAAGGCACCGCACGCGGCCCAGAGGACACCGCAGACGACCCGAGAGACACCGCACGCGACCCAGAGGACACCGCAGACGACCCGAGAGACACCACAGGCGACGGAGAGACCGGGGGCCGTCGCCGGCCGGCCAGGCCCGGGTCCTGGCGCAGGATCGCCTGGTGCAGGCCGGCGAGCTCCGGCGAAGGATCGAGCCCCAGCTCCTCCCCCAGCCGCCGCCGCAACTCCCCGTAGGCGGCCAGCGCCTCGCTCTGCCGCCCGCCCCGGTACAGCGCCCTCATGTGCGAGCCGACCAGCCGCTCCCGCAGCGGATGCCGGGCCACCAGATCCCCCAGCTCCACCCGTTCGCCGAGCTCCAGACGTACCTCCGCCTGCTCCTCCAGCGCGCTCACCCGCAGCCCCTCCAGGCGGGCGGTCTCGGTGCGGGCGAAGTCCAGGTCGGCGAAGTCGGCGTAGGCGGGCCCGCGCCAGAGCGCGAGGGCCTGGCCGAGCTCAAGGGCACGGACGCCGGGGTCGGCGGTTCGGCGGCCGGCGAGGGCGAGGAAGCGGGCGGCGTCGGTGTCGTGCGGGGCCAGCCGGTAGCCGGCGGGGCCGTGGACGACGGAGCGGGGGTCGCCGAGCGCGCGGCGGAGCTGGGAGACGCGCGCCTGAAGGGTGCCGACCGGATTGCGGCCGGCCGCGGCGCCCCAGAGGTCGTCGATCAGCCGGTCGGCCGAGACCGGCCCGCCCCCGTGCGCCAGCAGGTCGGCGAGCAGCGCGCGGACCTTCGGCTCGGCCACGGGCACGGCCGAGCCGTCGTCCGCCCAGACCGCCAGCGGCCCGAGCACCCCGAAACACCCTGCGAAACGCACCACGTCAGTACCCAACCCGTGGCGGGGCCGAAGGATTTCCGTAGGGGCCGGGCCGAGAGTGGCCGGCATGAGTCGAGTGACGGTAGTGGGACTGGGCCCGATGGGGTCGAAGATGGCCGAGACGTTCCTGGCGGCGGGCCATGAGGTGACGGTGTGGAACCGTACGGCGAGCAAGGCGGAGCCCCTGCTGGCCAGGGGCGCCAGGCGAGCGGGCAGCGCGGCCGACGGCGAGTTGCTGGTGGTCAGCCAGACCGGCTACCAGGGGATGTACGACAGTTTCGGCGACGCCCGCCTGGACGGAAAGGTGGTGGTCAACCTCAGCTCCGGCACCCCGGGGGAGCTGCGCGAGGCGGCGGCGTGGGTGGAGGAGCGCGGGGGCGTGCTCATCACGGCGGGCATCATGGTCCCGCCGCCCGCGATCGGGCGGCCGGGGGCCTACACGTTCTACAGCGGGCCGAAGGAGGTGTTCGACCGGCACGCGAAGACGCTCGAAGCTCTGAGCGAGCTCACCTACGTGGGCGCCGACCAGGGCCTGGCGATGACGTACTACCAGGCCCAGCTGCTGATCTTCTGGTCCGGGCTGACGAGCCACATGCACGCCATGGCGCTGCTGCGGTCGGCGGGCGTGTCCCCGATGGAGTTCCTGCCGTTCGCGCAGTCGCTGTTCAGCCAGATGGGCGGCGACGGGCCGATGGGGTTCGCCAGGCACCTGGCCGAGGAGTTCGAGTCGGAGACGTACCCGGGCGAGCTGCACTCCCTGCGCATGCAGGTGGCCGGCCTCGGCCACGCCGTGGAGACGCTGGCTGAGGCGGGTCTGGAGACCACGGTGCCGAGCGCGTTGCGGCGGCTCTTCGAACGCGCCGACGCCGAAGGGCGCGGGCACGAGGGGCTCGGCACCGTGATCGAGTCGATCAGAAAGCCCTAGTGGTTGGCGAGGAACGCGAGCAGGTCCTGCCGGGTGATCAGCCCGGCGGGCTTGCCGTCCTCCAGAACCACGGCGGCGTCGGCCTTCTCCAGCGCTTCGACCGCCCGCGCCACAGGTTCGCCGTTACCGATAGTGGGTAGCGGCGCGGACATATGATCAGCAATCGGGTCGTCGGAGGAGAGCCTGCCGTGATAGAGGGCTTCGAGGAGGTCGCGCTCGACGATGGAGCCCACCACCTCGGCCGCCATGACGGGGGGCTCCTCCTTCATCACGGGAAGCTGGGACACCGAGTATTCGCGCATGATGGCGATGGCCGTGCCGACCGACTCGTGCGGATGCGCGTGCACGAACTCCGGCATCCCCGGCCCCTTCCGCCGCAGCACGTCGCCGACCAGTCCTTCGTCGGAGTTGGTGGTCAGGAAGCCGTAGTCGGCCATCCAGTCGTCGTTGAAGATCTTGGACAGATAGCCGCGACCGCCGTCGGGCAGCAGCACGACCACCATGTCGCCGGGCCCGGCCGTGGCCGCCACCCGCAGCGCCGCCACGACGGCCATCCCGCAGGAGCCGCCGACCAGCAGACCCTCCTCGCGGGCCAGCCGGCGGGTCATGTTGAACGACTCCTTGTCGGACACCGCGATGATCTCGTCGCAGATCTTGGTGTCGTACGTGGCCGGCCAGATGTCCTCGCCGACCCCCTCCACCAGGTAGGGGCGCCCCGACCCGCCGGAGTAGACCGAGCCCTCGGGGTCGGCCCCGATGATCTTGACCCGGCCGCCGGAGACCTCCTTGAGGTAGCGGCCCGTGCCGCTGATCGTGCCCCCGGTGCCGATGCCCGCGACGAAGTGGGTGATCTTGCCCTCGGTCTGCTCCCAGAGCTCAGGTCCGGTGGAGTGGTAGTGGGAGTCGGGGTTGTTGACGTTGGAGTACTGGTCGGGCTTCCAGGCGTTCGGCACCTCGCGGGCCAGCCGGTCGGAGACCGAGTAGTAGGAGTCGGGGTGCTCGGGCGAGACGGCGGTCGGGCAGACCACGACCTCGGCCCCGTACGCCCGCAGCACCGCGATCTTGTCCTGGGCCACCTTGTCGGGCACCACGAACAGGCACCGGTAGCCCTTCTGCTGGGCCACGATGGCCAGGCCGACGCCGGTGTTACCCGAGGTCGGCTCGACGATGACGCCACCGGGACGCAACGCCCCCGAAGCCTCGGCGGCCTCGATCATGCGCACGGCGATGCGATCCTTGACGGAGCCACCCGGGTTGAAGTACTCGACCTTGGCCACCACTTGTGCGGGCAGTCCAGCGGTGACTTTGTGCAGGCGGACGAGCGGGGTGTTGCCCATCAGGTCGACCAGGGAATCGTAAACGCGCACCGAGGTGTTCACCTTCTTTGCCGAAGCTTGATCAGCTTGCCAGTGGCCGAGATCCAGTGGGGGCGGCAGGCCCTCGGCTAGTTTTCCAGGGAAACGCTACCGCCGAGTTCGACTAGGGAGGGCACCTACGTGGTCTGGGCAGCAGGCATGGCGCGCGCGGCACGCAAGATCGCGACCGCGGCCGCACTCGGAGGTGGCGGGCTGACGGCCCTCGGGGCCACGGCGTACGGTCTGCTGATCGCGGAGGGGCTGCTCGCGCGGAAGGCGATCGGCCGCCCGCACGGCCTGGACGGGCCGCCGGCCGACGGCGTCTACGGCGACTTCCCCGGCGAGCCGCTCAGGATGGCCATGCTGGGCGACTCCACCTCCGTCGGCCTCGGCCTGGCCGACCCGGGCCACACCCCCGCCGTGCTGCTCGCCAACGGCCTGGCCGCCGTCGCCGAGCGCCCGGTGCACCTCGTCGTCGCCGGCAAGTCGGGCGCCCCGTCGGCCGAGCTGGGCGAGCAGGTGGACGTGGCCCTGGCCCTGGAGCCCGAGATCGTGGTGATCTTCGTGGGCGCCAACGACATCATCACGCAGACACCGCCCGCGGCGGCCGTACGGCATCTGACCAAGGCCGTGCGCCGGCTGCGGGACGCGGGCGTCGAGGTGGTCGTGGGCACCTGCCCCGACCTCGGCACGGTGCGGCCGATCGCGCAGCCGCTGCGCTGGGTGACGCGGCGCTGGAGCCGCCAGCTCGCGGCGGCGCAGACGGTGGCGGTGGTGGACGCCGGCGGCCGGACGGTGGCGTTCGCGGACGTTCTGGGCCCGGAGTTCGATACAAATCCGGCAGAAATGTTCGGACCGGATCGTTTCCATCCATCTGACCGAGGTTACGCGCAGGCCGCTTACGCGGTGCTACCGTCAGTGTGCGCTGCGTTGGGGCTGTGGCCTGAGCCGCGCCCCGCACTTGGCGCAGCGCTGCAACCGATTTACCTTGCGGCGGCTACGGCCGCGGAGGAGCCCGGCACCGAGGTCACCGCGACCCGGGTCGACGGACGGGCGACGGGCCTGCACGGGAAATGGGCCACGTTGTTCCGCCGGCGGCTCGGCGAGCCGCTCAACGACGCCTGACTCCGGTTACCCTCCGAGCCCGAGCCGCCACTCCCCGTCTTCTTTGGAGTGGATTGCCTGTGCTCCGGCCCCTGTGGAAACCGTCCCTCGTCCTCGCCGGAACCCTCGCCGCGACAGCCTGCTCCGGCAGCGACGCGGCCACCACACACTTCCCCACCTGGCACAACACCCAGGTCAACACGGTCAGCAGGATGGCCGTGGCGGCCGGGGTGGTCGCCGTCACCTCGATGAAGCCCGACGGCACGCTGGAGACGGTCGCCGTCGGCCTGCGCGACGGCAAGCGGCTGTGGGCCCACCCCGCCACGATGGCGGGCCGCCTGCCCGGGATGGGAGTGTCCACGCCAGCGATCGTGGACACGGCCAAGGGCCAGGGGGTGGTCGCCGCGCTCGATCCGGCCAAGAAGGGCCGGTGGAACGCCACCCTCGTCGCCCGCGACGCCCACTCGGGGGCGCAGAAGTGGACCCGGCCGGTGCACTCGACGTTCGGCCCGCAGCGGTGCGGGCCCTACCTCTGCCTGTCCGAGCACACCGCCCTGGCCAAGGCGCGGATGGTGGTGCTCGACCCGGCCACGGGAAAGCCCCTGTGGACGCTGCCGGGCATCTCCGAGGTCGAGTGGGCCGACCAGAGCCGGGTCCTGCTGCTCAGGCTGGCGGCCAACCCGATGATCGAGTCGTACGAGCTCAAGACCGGCAAGCTCCAGTGGCAGCAGCCGATCGACCAGGCGCTGGGCCCCGGCATCGACATGTCGGGCGGATGGGCGTTCGGCTCGACAGGCGCGAACCTGGTCGGCTACGTCGCCCCCTACACCAGCCCCAAGACGAAGAAGCTCTCCACCTTCGGCCTCTTCTCCATCAAGATCAGCGATGGGACGATCAACTGGATGCGGCCCTCGGTCGTCCGCGTCTATCCGAGCGGCAACCCCGGCTACGCCCCGGTCGTGCGCCCCGTCGACCGCCAGGGCGCCTACGGCGGCTTCGCCCGGCTGGACTCGGAGACCGGCCGGGTGCTCGGCCAGATCACCGCCGCCGACGTGCCGGGATCCGGCTGGTGGCTCGCCTTCCCCGAGCGGATGGAGCGGCTCGGCTTCCTCAAGCACGACGCCAAGGGCACCGCCTTCGACATCGCCTCCGGCAAGGCCGTGCCCGTGGAGGAGGAGCGCGGCTGGTCCTTCTGCGTCACCGATCCCAAGCCGCTGCCGCTGCGCGGCCAGGCGCCCGGGTTCTACTCGACGGCCGCCCTGTGCGAGTACACCCTCGGCGCCGGCAAGCGGGTCTCCCCGGCGGCCGCGCCACCGCCCTGGTTCACCGGCAGCCAGGACGGCTGGCGGTTGTGGCGCGACGAGAAGGGCGGCATCCACGCCTTGAACGATCACGTCGCCACTGCTCCGGGCATGTACGGATAAACGCGGCGGGGTCGGCGGGGCTTGCGCGGAGAACTGGAATATAGTTCTACTATTAGCGCCGACAAAGGAGGAGCCATGCCCGAGGCAGTCATCGTCGCAACCGCGCGATCCCCGATCGGACGAGCCTTCAAGGGTTCGCTCAAGGAGATCCGCCCCGACGACCTCACCGCGCAGATGATCCAGGCGGCGCTGGCCAAGGTGCCCCAGCTCGACCCGTCGAGCATCGACGACATCATGCTGGGGTGCGGGCTGCCCGGGGGTGAGCAGGGCTTCAACATGGCCCGGGTGGTGTCGGTGCTGCTCGGGCTCGACAACGTGCCCGGCACCACCGTGACGCGTTACTGCTCGTCGTCGCTGCAGACCACGCGCATGGCCTTCCACGCGATCAAGGCGGGCGAGGGCGACGTGTTCGTCTCGGCCGGCGTGGAGACCGTGTCGCGGTTCGTCAAGGGCAACTCCGACTCGCTGCCCGACACGCACAACCCGGCCTTCCTCGACGCGTTGTCGCGGACCAAGAAGTCCGCCGAGGGCGGGCAGAGCTGGCACGACCCTCGCGAGGACGGGTCGATCCCCGACATCTACGTCGCGATGGGACAGACCGCCGAGAACCTCGCGCAGATCAAGGGCGTGAGCCGTCAGGAGCAGGACGAGTTCGGGGTGCGCTCGCAGAACCTCGCGGAGAAGGCGCAGGCCGACGGGTTCTGGCAGAAGGACATCACGCCGGTGACGCTGCCCGACGGGAGCGTGGTGGCCAAGGACGACGGTCCGCGGGCGGGGACGACGTACGAGAAGGTGTCGAGCCTCGCGCCGGTCTTCCGGCCGGACGGGACCGTCACGGCCGGCAACTGCTGCGCGCTGAACGACGGCGCCGCCGCCGTGATCGTGATGAGCGACGTCAAGGCGGCCGAGCTCGGCATCACGCCGCTGGCCAGGATCGTCTCGACGGGCGTCACCGGGTTGTCGCCGGAGATCATGGGGCTGGGCCCGGTGGAGGCGAGCAAGCAGGCGCTCGCGCGGGCCGGGATGGCGATCGAGGACATCGACCTCGTGGAGATCAACGAGGCGTTCGCGGCCCAGGTGATCCCGTCGTACCAGGAGCTGGGGATCCCGCTGGAGCGGCTGAACGTCAACGGCGGCGCCATCGCGGTGGGCCACCCGTTCGGGATGACGGGCGCGCGCATCACGTCCACGCTGATCAACAGCCTGCAGCACCACGACAAGAGCTTCGGCCTGGAGACGATGTGCGTCGGCGGCGGCCAGGGCATGGCGATGGTCCTGGAGCGCCTGAGCTGACCGGATAAAAGACCCCATCAGGTACGCGAGCCGGGGTCTCCCACCCACCGCACGTGGCTGAGCGCCTCCAGGGAAACGGCCGCTGACCGGATGCCGGTGGCCCGCCGCTACGCGAGCCCCCGTCACCCGGCTTCCGTGGCCCGCTCCCTGGGGCGCTCGGGGGATTTGGTCACCCGTGGCGGTCAGGACCGGCGCGGGTCGGCGTGACGCGGAGGATGACGCGCCGGTCCCGGACCATGGCGGCGCGGTAGTCGTCCCAGTCGGGATGCTCGCCGGAGATGTCGCGGTAGTAGGCCACCAGGTGATCCATGGCGTCCGGCAGCGAGATGATCTCGGCCGTGCCGTCGACCTGGATCCAGTCGCCGTAGAAGCCGTCGGTGAAGACGCACAGGGAGACGTGCGGGTCGCGGTGGATGTTGCGGACCTTGGCCGCCGTCTCCCGGGTGCTGATCACCACCGCGCCGTCCTGGACGCCGGCCGTCACCGGGGTCATCTGCGGACGCCCGTCGCGATGCCTGGTCAGCAGGACGGCTCGATGATGGGTGCGGAGAAAGCCGAGTGCTTTGTCGAGATCCATGCCCCCATGATGACGCGCCCGCGCTCAGGGCACGGGCGCGCGGGGACGGATGGGCCTAAATGAAGCCCATGCGGTTACGGCGGTGCCGCTCGTGTTCGTGCACGATCGCGGCGGCGTAGCCGTGCGTGAGCCCGTGCTCGTCGGCGAGCCAGTTGGCCCGCTCGCCGCACCTCAGGAAAGCCGGGCCGTTGTCGATGGCTTGAAACCACTCGGGGAGTTCGCGTCCCGTTATCGTGGGGACCCTTGCGATGAGCTTCGTCTGCGTCTCCGGTGAGTGGTTCAAGGACATGGGCACCTCCGCGGATTAAGGTCCTTTGCTCGACACTGCAACAGCATCGTCCAGTTGGCAAGCCCCCAACCAGGCATCATTTTGTGACGGCACGTAGATTTTCGGTCGCACACAGAGAGAGGGCCCCGCCTCAACGGCGGGGCCCTCTCGGGTGGTCAGGTGCGCGGGAGACTAGTCGCGGGTGAAGTAGCTGACCAAGCGGAGCACTTCCAGGTAGATCCAGACCAGGCTCACCGTGAGCCCGAAGGCGCACTGCCAGGCGAACTTCTCCGGAGCGCCCTGCTTGACGCCCTGCTCGATCGCGTCGAAGTCGAGCAGCAGGAAGAAGCAGCCGATCAGGATCATCGCGATGCTGAAGACCCAGCCGATGGGGCTGTCGGTCCGGAGGCCGAGGCCGACGCCCGCGTTGAAGAAACTCACGAGCAGGTTGACGAGCAGCAGGCCCAAGGCCGCGATGGCGGCGGCGATGCCGAACTTCACCAGCTTCGGCGTCACCCGGATGACGCGCAGCGAGTAGACGGTCAGCACGGCGCCGAAGGCGAAGGCCGTGCCGAGGATCGCCTGCAGCACGATGCCGCTGGCCCCGCCGGAGAAGACGAAGCTGATCTTGCCCAGGAAGACGCCCTCGAACACGGCGTAGCCGAGGATGAGCGCCGGGTTGGTGCTCTGCGTGAACGAGACGATGAGTCCCAGGATCAGCGCCACGACAGCGGCGCCGATGGCGACCACGGGCGGGACCCTGAGGATCCAGGCGGCGGTCGCCGCGACGACGAGCGCGCCCAGGGTGAGGAAGCCGCGCACGACGACGTCGTCGAGCGTCATGGCGCGCTGCGCGGGTCGGGTGGGGGCCGCGTACGACGGGGCGTCGTACATGTTCTGCAACTGGCCGGGGGACGGCGCGGGCCCGGCCCACCCACCGGCCTGCTGCCGCGACCTGCTGAATACGGGGTTCTTGCTCTCCATCGCTGCCTCCTGTGACGACGAGCCTACGGGGCCCGGCGGCACCTTGGTCAACTCGCGCTCAGATCGGTGTTCATTCGGAACTTCGGCAGCCATCACAACGAGCGTGCGCGCCGTGGAGTTCCCAAGGTCATCCGGATCTTCCCGGCCGGTGGCCGTGACCTCGCGCCGCCGGCGGCGCGGACCCTTTCCCCGGACCAAAAGACCCGTCGTAAAGCGTAGTCGTCCATTCACGGAAAGAAACAATCCGAGAAGGCCGCGACGACGGCTTGTCACAATGCGGGAAGTCGAAAGTCAATCCCGTGACCGCGCCGCTGCGGAGAGCTTACTGGGCCACTCGGCGACGGGGTCTCCGACCCCGTGCGTGCACGCCGGAGCAGCCAGAACGATGGCAACTCCATAACAACTCGATATCGGCCGGGAACGGCCGAGCGGGGCCCATCGGACGATCGCGGTGAATCTCCAGGTCAGAGACCTAAAGGGCGAAGAAGATGGCAGTGCCCCCGGCGGGATTCGAACCCGCACGTCAACCCTTTTAAGGGGTTTGCCTCTGCCATTGGGCTACGGGGGCGCCGCAATCATACGAAACGGACCATGCTTCCGAGGAGCACAACTTCGCATCAGGCGTCACAACTGTGAAGTCTGCGGTGAAGTGATAGCGCTCCAGGGACTCTGTCCAAGAAGAGTAGACCGTCCAGATGGTCCAGTTGGTGCTGAATGCAGCGGGCTTCGAAGGCATCCGCCTCGATGGTGACGCCCTCGCCCGTGCCTGGCAAATGCCCACGTACCGTGATACGCGTCGCACGCAGTACGTCGGCCATGAGTCCAGCGATGGACGCGCACCCCTCGCGCCCGTGATCCCAGTGGGAGGCCCGGGTGAGGCGTGGATTGACCACGACGAGCTCTCCGGCCCACGACCTGCTCCGGGGGTGGAGTCCGGCGTCAAAGGCGATCAGCCGCCAGCTCAGGCCGATCTGGGGGGCCGCCAGCCCGGTCGTGGCCGTCTCAGCGCGCAGGGTGGCCAGCAGATCGGCGGCGGCGGTCATGACGTCCGGGTCGGTCGGGTCCACCGCCTCGGCGGTGGCCGACAGGAGGGGATGCGGGGCGCCGAGCACCGCACGCGCGGTTCCCCTCACAACAGGTCCGGTTCGACGGGGCGGAAGGTGATCTCGGCGTCGAGGCCGGCGCCGACGGCGGCCAGCCTGCGCATGAGCGCCGCCACGTCCACCTCCTTGGGCAGCTCGACGTCGGCGATCAGCACATAGAGGCGGCCGGTGAGCCGGGTGCTCATCCCCGTGATGTTGCCGCCGTCGGCGGCCAGCACGGCGCTGATGCCGGAGATGATGCCGGGCCGGTCGGGCCCGTACACGGTGAGCACGTATTCGAGGCCCGCGCCCCCGTCGCAGAAGTGCCGGCTGGCCTTGATGGCGGAGGCGGTCACCACGAGCTCGGGCGCGCGCAGCCGCCGCACCAGCTCCGCGGAGTCCAGCTCGCCCGAGACCAGCAACATCATCGCCACGTGGCCGCCGAGCAACGTCATGGTCGAGTCCTGGATGTTCGCTCCGCAGTCGGCGAGCGAACCGGTGACCGCGGCGATCACGCCGGGCCGGTCCACGCCGAGCACGGTCACCGCTGAGAGCCCCACCCGTGGTACCCCTTCCGCCTTGCGATCAGGGGCGCCGAGAACGCCCCGGCCATGTGGGCCGGGGCGCTGCCGTGCCTGGGCTAGCGGCGGGTCGTCGCCACCGCGGCCCTGAAGCCCTCGCGCGGGTGCTCCATCTCACCCAGTGAGATCGTCTCTCGCTTGAAGAACAGGGCCAGGGTCCAATCGACGACGACACGGACCTTGCGGTTCAGCGTCGGCACCCGCGACAGATGGTAGGTCCGGTGCATGAACCATGCAGGGAATCCGCGAAGCTTGACGCCATAGACATTGGCGACGCCTTGATGCAGGCCCAATCCGGCCACCGATCCGACATACTTGTGGCGGTATTCGACCAGTTGCTCCCCGCGCAGGTGCCGGACGATGTTGTCGGCCAGCACCTTGGCCTGGCGCACCGCGTGCTGGGCGTTCGGCGCGCAGTATTGCCCGGGGTTGGTGACGTCGGGCACCCCCGCGGCGTCGCCCGCGGCGAAGGCGTCCGACGTGGCCGCGATGGTCAGCTTGGCGGTGGCCTTGATCCGGCCGCGCTCGTCGAGCGGGAGATCGGCGTCGTTGACCACGGGGCTGGGCTTGACCCCGGCGGTCCAGACGAGGGTCTCCGCGTCGAACTCCGTGCCGTCCGAGAGCACCACGCGGCCGCCCTCGCAGGACACCAGGCGGGTGTCGAGCCGTACGTCGATGCCGCGCTCGCGGAGCTGCTCCAGCGTCCACTTGCCCATCTCGGGGCCGACTTCGGGCAGCACCCGGTCGGTGGCCTCCACGAGCACCCACCGGATGTCGGCGGGCGTGAGGTTGCGGTAGTAGCGGGTGGAGTCCTTCGCCATGTCCTCCAGCTCGGCCAGCGCCTCCACGCCCGCGAAGCCGGCCCCGACCACGACGAAGGTCAGCGCCCTGCGCCGCACCTCCGGGTCCTCGGTGGACTCGGCCACGTCGAGCAGGTGCAGCACCCGGTTGCGCAGCGCGATGGCCTCGCCGACGGTCTTGAAGCCGATGCCGATGTCGGTGAGCCCCGGAATGGGCAGCGTGCGGGAGATCGAGCCGGCGGCCATCACGATCACGTCGTAGGCCACCTGGCGCGGCTCGCCCTCGGCCGGCTGGAAGGTGACGGCACGCTCGGCGTGGCTGATCTTCGTCACCGTGCCGTTGAGTATGCGCACCTTGGGGAGGATCCGCCGCAGCGGAGCCACCACGTGCCGGGGCGAGAGGTTGCCCGCCGCCGCCTCCGGCAGGAACGGCTGGTAGGTCATGTAGGACTGGGGGTCGATGATCGTGATGCGTGCCTCACCGGCGCGCAGCTCCCGGTGGAGCTTGCGTTGCAGCCGCAGTGCTGTGTACAGGCCGACGTATCCGCCGCCGACGATCAAGATGTGCTGGTTCATCCTGAGGCCCCATCCCTCGTGGAATGCTTGTGAAAGCATTCACAAGCCTATGTCAAGCACTCCCCAAGAAGCCAATCCCCCCGTGGTGCTACGCGTCACACAGCCAGTGACCTGGCCTTGATGAAGATTTCCTCCAGCATACGTGCGGTGACGCGGCCGGTGAAGGTGTTCTGCTGGCTGGGGTGGTAGCAGCCGATCAGCGTCACCGGCTCGCCGCCGTGCCGGGCCTGGACCTCGGCCCCGTGCCCGAACGGCGGCCTGGCGCGCGGCAGCTCGTAGCCCGCCTCCTTGAGCGCGGGCCACATGGCCTGCCAGGCGTAGCCGCCGAGCGCCACGACCACCCGCACGTCCGGGGCGGCCAGCGTCATCTCGCGGGCCAGCCAGGGGAAGCAGGCGCTCTTCTCCGACGGGGTGGGCTTGTTGTCCGGCGGCGCGCAGCGGACCGCGGCCACCACCCGCGCGCCGATGAGCCGCTGCCCGTCGCCGGCGTGCGTGCTGGTGTCCTTCGCGGCCAGGCCGGCCTGGTGGAGCGCGGCGAACAACCAGTCGCCACTGCGGTCGCCGGTGAAGATCCGCCCCGTCCTGTTGCCGCCGTGCGCGGCGGGCGCCAGCCCGACGATCAGGATCCGCGGGTGCTCGTCGCCCCACCCGGGAACGGGACGGCCCCAGTAGGTCTCCTCCGCGAACGCGCGCCGCTTCACCCTGGCGACCTCCTCGCGCCACTCCACCAGGCGCGGGCAGGCCCGGCAGACGGACTCCCCGGCCGTGAGCTCGGCCAGGGTGGCGCTGGCGGCGGCGAGGCGCCGCACGTCCTCGGGGTCGTGGGCGACCGGGGTCCGCGCGGTCGCCGGGTCGCCGGGCCAGCCGGTGCCGGGAGGTACGAAACTCATGACCACGATCGTGCCCCATCACCTCGCGGGCGCCGGCCACGGGGAGAACACGACCGGGTGGCACCCGAAGGCGCCACCCGGTCATAGGCCGATCAGTCCACGCGACCGGCAGGGAAGCCGAGAGGCGTGGGTCCAGCAGTTCACGCGACCGGCAGGAGAGCCGGGAAGCGTGGGTCGATCAGCTCACGCGGCCGGCAGGGAAGCCGGGGGCGTGGGCGTGGCCGTGGCCGGAGCCGGGGCCTCCACCTTGCAGGGGGCGTACGACTGCGTCACCGAGTCGCTGTTGTGCGGACCCGAGACGGACAGCGTGACACGGCCACCCTTGGCGGCCTGCCCGATCAGCTCGGCCGTCAGGGAGGGGACGCTCCGCGTGCCGCCGTGGCGGTCGAAGGAGACCTCGCCGGTGGCGGCCGTACGGCCGTTGACCGTCCAGGAGTAGCTGACCCGGCCGGCGCCCGTCGACTGGACGGTGCCGATCGCGTACAGCGTGCAGTTGGACGTGGTGGACACCGTGGCGGAGGCGGAGACCTTCGCGTGCGGCGCCTCGGGGGCCGCGTCCTTGCACCAGACCTTGTAGGAGGCCCGGTTGGAGGACGTGCCGTCGCGGCCCAGGATCTCCAGCTGCGCATAGCCACGCTGGCTGTGCCGCGGGGAGATGCCGAAGCCGACCTTGCGCGCGTCGCCGACCTTGACCTTGCCGTAGTCGACCACGTCACCGTTGAGGATCCAGCGGTAACGGACCCAGGTCGGGTGGGTGGTCCTGATCAGGCCGACGAAGTCGATCTTGTCACCGGGGGTGCAGGGGCCGACGTACGAGGACGGGCTCGCCCAGGCACTGGCCGACACCGACACGTCGAGGTGCGTCCGCACGTTGTCCTGCGGCTTGACGCAGGAAACGGAGAAGTAGCCCTTCTTGGACGTGACCTTCTTGGGACCGAGGACCTGGACGGCCTCCCAGCCCTTGACCTCTTCCTTGAAGGTGATGGCCTGCTTGACCGTCACCGTCTTGGTGCCCTTGCCCTTGAGCTTGATCACGCTGACCTTGCTCTTGGACCCGTCACCATGCAGCCAGCGGTAGGCCAGTTTGGTCGAGCCCTTCACCGGCACCGCGATCTTGGCCGAGAAGTTGACCTTGACCGGACACGAGCCTTCGTAGTTACCCGTGGCGGCCTTGGGCGTCGAGACCGAGATCTTGGCCTTCGACGACGCCGTGGAGGTCTTGGTCGAGGTGCTCGCCTGCGCGGGGCTGGCGACCAGGCCCGCGCTGAGAGCGGCCAGCACTGCGGCGGAGGCGCCGAACGCCGCCGCCCTGCGCGCTAAACCAACAGACATCATGTGAGAGTGCTCCATTCCGTGAGGGAAGAGACGCGCTCGGGAACGGTCGCCACGCCGGCACCTTCCGTGCACAGCGATATGGCAAAGCCCCCGTAATGCCCCTTCACCTAATCACAATACTGATTGCACACTCAACACGGCACATGTACCGGAAATGTCCGGATTTCTTCAGCTAATCGGTCAGAGACCAGGCGATCCCATCCAAAATGTCGTGTTCGCTGACGACTACCTGCGAAAACGCGAAACGGCGGACAATCCGGTCGAGAATTAGCGCCCCCGCGCCAATCACGTCGACCCTTCCCGGATGCATCACGGGAACAGCCGCGCGCTCACCATGCGTCATCGCCAACAGCCGCCGTGTCACGTCGTGGACCTGCTCGGCCGAGATCCTGGCGTGATGGATCCGCGCCGGATCGTAGGCGGGCAGGTCGAGCGCGATGCCCGCGACCGTCGTCACGGAGCCCGCCAGTCCCACCAGCGTGTGCGCCCGGCGCACGGGCACCTCCGCCTCGACCCGGTCGAGCGCCGCCTCGATGTCGGCCACCACGGCCTCCAGGGCGGGCGCGGGCGGCGGATCGCCGGCGTCGCGCAGGTGCCGCTCGGTCAGGCGCACGCAGCCGATGTCGACCGACAGCGCCGCCTCCGCGTGCTCGGAGCCGACCACGAACTCGGTGGATCCGCCGCCGATGTCCACCACCAGGTAAGGGGGCAGCGGGCCCTGCGGCACCTCCGTCTCCGGAGACAGCCGGATCAGGCCCCTGGTCGCGCCCACGAAGGAGAGCTCGGCCTCCTCCGCCCCCGACACGACCTCAGGCTCCACCCCGAAGATCTCGCGCACCCCGGCCACGAACTCCGCCCGGTTGGCCGCGTCCCGCGTCGCGCTCGTGGCGACCACCCGGGTCGCGGCGGCGCCGTGGCGGTCGATCAGCTCGCGGTAGGCGCGCATGGCCTTGAACGTGCGCTCCAGGGCGTCCGGGGCGAGCCTGCCGGTCCTGTCGACGTCCTGGCCCAGGCGGACGATCTCCATCCGCCGCTCGACGTCCTCGATCCGGTCGTCGCCGACGTCCGCGATGAGCAGGCGCACGGAGTTGGTGCCGCAGTCGACGGCGGCTACACGCATGGTCCGTCACTCCACCAGTCGGGGAGTGCGTCCAGCGCCTCCCTGCCGAAAGGGTTGGCGCCGGGCGCCGCCAGCTCGTGCCCGACGAGCGCGTGCAGGCACTTGACCCGCGCCGGCATGCCGCCCGCGCTCTGCATCTCGCGCGGAAGCGGCGCCATGCCCTCCTCCTGCGCGGCCTTGTCCCGCCTGGCCACGTAGTCCTCGTGGGCGGCCTCGTAGGCGGCGGCCAGCTCGGGCTCGGTGGTCAGCCTGGTCTGCATCTCCCGCATCAGGCCGGAGCCTTCCAGGGTGCCGATGGCCGAGGCCGCCTTGGGGCAGGTCAGGTAGTAGAGGGTCGGGAAGGGCGAGCCGTCGGGCAGCCGCGGCGCGGTCTCCACCACGTCGGGGTTGCCGCACGGGCAGCGGTGCGCCACCGCGCGCAGCCCTCTGGGCGGTCGCCCGAGCTGCCTCTCCACGACCTCGACGTCTTTACTGTCCAACACTTTCCTTTCCGGTGACCGCCCTGCGCCCGGTGCCCTTGTCGGCGGCCTCCACGGACTCCCAGAGCGTCAGATACCACGGCGGGACCGCCGCCGGCTGCTTCACCGTCGTCTCTTCCTTGCCCTGGGCGGGCTCCATCACCACATAACACTTCTCGCCGGGGCCGCAGTAGTGCAGCCGCTCCTTGGCGATCTTCTTGATCCAGTTGGGGTCGTTGCTCTGCCGGTCGCGGGTCAGCAGCGCCTGCTTCTCCGCCTCGACCCTGGCCTTCTCCGCGCGCAGCTCGGAGATGCTGCGACGCAGGCTGATGTACTCGCGCACCGGGTAGGCCAGGCTCATCGCGATAGCGCACACCACGACGGCCAGGATGGCGGCCCGCCCGGTGAGCTGCGGCCTCTTCGCCAATTGCTGCACACCCCCTCAAGTGCGGCTCGCGGCCGGATCAGGGGCGCCGCGAGCCGTACTCGAAACTAGCGCCGAAAACGCGGGAAAGCCGCGCGACCCGCGTAACGGGCGGCATCGTCGAGGAGCTCCTCGATGCGGAGCAACTGGTTGTACTTCGCCACCCGGTCCGAACGCGCGGGGGCGCCGGTCTTGATCTGACCGCAGTTGACCGCCACCGCGAGGTCGGCGATCGTCGTGTCCTCGGTCTCGCCGGAGCGGTGGCTCATCATGCACCGGTAGCCGCTGCGGTGGGCCAGGTCCACGGCGTCGAGGGTCTCCGACAGCGTGCCGATCTGGTTGACCTTGACCAGCAGGGCGTTGGCGGTGCCCGCCTGGATGCCGCGCTCAAGCCGCTCGGGGTTGGTGACGAACAGGTCGTCGCCGACGAGCTGCACCTTGTCGCCGAGCGCGTCGGTGAGGGCCTTCCAGCCGGCCCAGTCCTCCTCGTCGAGCGGGTCCTCGAGGGAGACGAGCGGGTAGTTGGCGACCAGGTCCGCGTAGAAGGCGATCAGCTCGTCGGACGACAGGCCCTTGCCGTCGATCGTGTAGACGCCGTCCTTGTGGAACTCGGAGGCGGCCGCGTCGAGGGCCAGCGCGATGTCCTCGCCCGGCACGTAGCCGGCCCGCTCGATGGCGACCAGGATCAGGTCGAGCGCGTCGCGGTTGGACGGCAGGTTGGGCGCGAACCCGCCCTCGTCGCCCAGACCCGTGGCGTAGCCCTTCTCCTTGAGCACGGCCTTGAGCGCGTGATAGACCTCGGTGCCCATGCGCACGGCCTCGCGGAACGACTCCGCGCCGATCGGCGCGATCATGAACTCCTGGATGTCGACGTTGGTGTCGGCGTGGGCGCCGCCGTTGACGATGTTCATCATCGGGACGGGCAGCACGTGGGCGTTGGGACCGCCGATGTAGCGGAAGAGCGGCAGGTCGGCGCTGTCGGCCGCGGCCTTCGCGACGGCCAGCGAGACGCCCAGGATGGCGTTGGCGCCGAGCTTGGCCTTGTTGGGCGTGCGGTCCAGGTCGATCATGATCTGATCGATGATGCGCTGGTCCTCCGCCTCGACCCCGCTGATCTCGTCGAAGATCTCGTCGGTGACCGCGAGGACGGCCTTCTCCACGCCCTTGCCGCCGTAACGCTTGCCGCCGTCACGCAGCTCGACCGCCTCGAACTGGCCGGTGGACGCCCCGCTCGGCACGGCCGCGCGGCCGGTGCTGCCGTCGTCGAGCACCACCTCGACCTCAACCGTCGGGTTGCCCCTGGAGTCGAGGATCTCGCGGGCGTAAACGACCTCGATGGTAGCCACGGATGAGCTCCTAAATCGGAAGGCGATATGCCATCAGAGCCTATCG
The DNA here is from genome assembly GCF_053592075.1 of Nonomuraea sp. NPDC002799. Classification (NCBI taxonomy): domain Bacteria; kingdom Bacillati; phylum Actinomycetota; class Actinomycetes; order Streptosporangiales; family Streptosporangiaceae; genus Nonomuraea; species Nonomuraea sp. NPDC002799. The sequence goes on along the minus strand of NZ_JBSFVA010000006.1, from coordinate 144,968 downwards.
GTACGGCCGCGCGCGCCGACGGCGCGGTCACGGCGCGCGCCACCCGGGTGTGAGACGTCCCAAGCGCGCGGACCTCAGCCGGATCCCCAGGCCGCCACCCGGGTGCGAGACATCCCCGGGCGCGCGGACCTCAGCCGGATTCCCAGGTCCGGACGCGATCGCGGTAGGTGCGGGCGGCGGCGCGCAGCTCGGCCTCGGCGTCGAGACCGGCCTCCCCGGCCCGGCGGACGAGGTCGAACAACTCCCGCGCCACGCCCTGCCCGACCGCGGCCGACAACGACGCGGGCGCGCCGCCCCGCTCGGCCCTGCGCAGGAGCTGGGCCGCGAGCGACAGCGCGGGCTGACCCATGGGCACCCCGTCGAGCACCGACTCACTGCCCTTGGCCGCCCGCTCGGCCGCCTTGATCGCGTCCCAGTTGTCGTTCACCTCGTCGGCGCTCTCCGCCCGCACCGTGCCGAACACGTGCGGATGGCGGCGGACGAGCTTGTCGATGATCCCGGCGGCGACGTCGTCCATGTCGAAGTCCTCCGCCACCCGCGCGTGGAAGACCACCTGCAGCAGCAGGTCGCCCAGCTCCTCACGCAGCGCCGGGTAGTCGCCCTGCTCGATGGTCTCCAGGACCTCGTAGGCCTCTTCGAGCAGGTAGGGGACCAGCGACTCGTGCGTCTGCTTACGATCCCAGGGGCACTCGGTGCGCAGCCGGTCCATCACCGCCACCAGGTCGAGCACCCGCGCGCCCGGCAGGTCATAGGAGCCGGGCACGATCTCGATCAGCGGCGGCTCGTCGAGCACGACGGCCGCGTTGCCGACCGCGCGCATGAAGTCGGCGTCGTCCTCGGCCAGCCACACGACGGTCTCGGTGACCGCCCGCGCCGCCAGCCCCGCCGGGTCCGGCTCGGTGACCTGCACCTCGACCCCGGCCTCGGCCAGGTAGGGCAGGTGCGGATGGGCGCCCGACGCCGTGAGCACCGGGCCGGAGCGCAGCGCCTGCCAGGCCTGGTGGCTCAGCAGGCCGGGCGCGACCCTGGGCGAGGTGGTGACGACGATCAGCGGCACGCCTCAGCCCTGCTGCGGCTGCTGCGGCTGCGCCTGCTGCGGGGTCAGCTTGCCGAACCTGCCGGTGTCGACGAACAACGACGGGTTCTCCTGCGACTGCTGCTGGTTGAGCGCCCCGTAGCGGGGGCTGTAGGTGGCCTTGATGCCGCCCAGCTCCTTGGCCAGCCGCTGCTGCGCGGCCTCGGCGCCGCCCCACTGCTGCTGCAGCTTGCCCAGACCGACCAGCACGCGGCCGTACTCGTTCGCGTCCGCGGGCGAGACTCCCCTGGAGAGCAGGTAGACCTCGGGCGACGGATAGTCGCCTGGGTTCTTGAGCGCGGTGTCGATCTCCGTCTGGCTCACCTGCACGTTGTAGCGCGCCAGAAGCTGCCGGGCCCCGCTCACGTCGGTGAGCCGCTGCAACACGAACTGCGTGGCCGGCACACCTCCGAGCGCGGACTCGTCCAGCTTGGCCCGCTTGAGCGCGGCGAGGTAGTCCTCGGTGTCCGCCTGCAGCTGACTCGTCGAGATGCGCTCGTTCCCCACCACGGCCGCGGCCCCGGCATGCATGGGAGATGAACAGGCGGTCAGCGCGATGGCCACCGCAGCGGTGGCCACAGCCACTCGTATCGACTTCACATGCGTCCCTTTCCGCCTCAAAATCCGCCGCTAGCTTACCCGTGCGGGCTCAAGGAACATCGCCTCGACCAGGTCACCGCACCATTTGAGCAGGTCGAGGTCGCGTAGCGGCTGCCCGCCGAGCGGCTTGGTCTTGGGCACGGGCACCAGCAGCGTCTCCGCCGCCTGCTTGTATATCGCCTTCTTGTAGAGCCGATCGAGCCGCACCTGCTGGGACTCCCGCAGCCGCGCCGGGCCGAACTTGATGTTCGGGCCCTGCAGCGTGACGTCGGTGAGCCCGGCCTGGCGCGCCCTCAGCCGGAACCTGGCGACCTCGAACAGGTTCTCCACCTCCGCGGGCGGCTTGCCGTAGCGGTCGGTCAGCTCGGCGCGCACCTCGTCGATGTGGACGGCGGCGGTGATGGCCGCGATCCGCTTGTACGCCTCCAGCCGCAACCGCTCGGAGGTGACGTAGTCGTGCGGGATGTGGGCGTTGATCGGCAGCTCGACCTTGACGTCGTGCGGCTCCTCCTCGACCTCGGCGCCCGACAGCTTGGCCTTCTGCTCCTTCACCGCGTCGGACATGAGCCGCACGTACAGGTCGAAGCCGACGCCCGCGATGAATCCCGACTGCTCGGCCCCGAGCACGTTGCCCGCGCCGCGGATCTCCAGGTCCTTCATCGCGACGTACATGCCGGCGCCCATCTCGGTGTGCTGCGAGATGGTCGCCAGCCGCTCGTGCGCGGTCTCCGTCAGCGGCTTCTCCGGCGGATAGAGGAAGTAGGCGTAACCGCGCTCCCTGCCTCGCCCGACACGTCCTCTGAGCTGGTGGAGCTGCGACAGGCCGTAGTTGTCCGCCCGGTCGACGATCAGCGTGTTGGCGTTGGGCACGTCGAGACCGGACTCGACGATCGTGGTGCAGACGAGCAGGTCGTACTCGCGCTCCCAGAAGCCGACCATGATCTTCTCCAGCTGGTGCTCGTTCATCTGCCCGTGCGCCACCTGGATGCGCGCCTCGGGGACCAGCTCGCGCAGCCGCGCGGCGACCCGGTTGATCGAGGCCACCCGGTTGTGCACGAAGAAGATCTGGCCGTCGCGCATCAGCTCGCGCCGGATCGCGGCGCCGATCTGCTTCTCCTCGTACGGCCCCACGAACGTGAGGATCGGATGCCGCTCCTCCGGCGGCGTGAGGATCGTGGACATCTCCCTGATCCCCGTCAAACCCATCTCCAGCGTGCGCGGGATCGGCGTGGCCGACATGGCCAGCACGTCGACCTGGGTGCGCAGGTGCTTCATGGCCTCCTTGTGCTCGACGCCGAACCGCTGCTCCTCATCGATGATGATGAGCCCGAGGTCCTTGAACCTGACCTCGGGGCTGAGCAGCCGGTGCGTGCCGATCACCAGGTCCACCGCGCCGGTCCGCAGGCCGTCGAGCGTGCCCTTGACCTCGGCGTCGCTCTGGAACCTGGAGACCGGCTTCAGCGTGACGGGGAAGCTGGAGAAGCGCTCGGTGAAGGTGGACATGTGCTGCTGCACCAGCAGCGTCGTCGGCACCAGCAACGCGACCTGCTTGCCGTCCTGCACCGCCTTGAACGCCGCCCGCACCGCGATCTCGGTCTTGCCGTAGCCGACGTCGCCGCAGATCAGCCGGTCCATCGGCACGCCGCGCTCCATGTCGCGCTTGACCTCGTCGATGGCCTCAAGCTGGTCGCCGGTCTCCGCGTACGGGAAGGCGTCCTCCATCTCCCGCTGCCACGGCGTGTCGCCGCCGAACGCGTGCCCCGGCGAGGCCATCCGGGCGGAGTAGAGCCGGATCAGCTCCCCGGCGATCTCCTTGACCGCCTTCTTCGCCCGGGACTTGGCCTTGGCCCAGTCGCCGCCGCCCATGCGGTTGAGCGTGGGCGCCTCGCCGCCGACGTAGCGGGTGACCTCGTCGAGCTGGTCGGTGGGCACGTAGAGGCGGTCGCCCTTGGCGTACTCGATGACCAGGTATTCGCGGGTGGCGCCCTGGACCGTGCGCTGCACCATCTCGATGTAGCGGCCGACGCCGTGCTGCTCGTGCACGACGTGGTCGCCGACCTTGAGCTGGAGCGGGTCGACCATGTTGCGGCGGCGGGAGGGCAGCCGGCGCATGTCCTTGGTGGAGGCCTTCTGTCCCACCAGGTCGAGGTGGGTGAGCACGGCGAGGTTGGAGGTGATGAAGCCGTGCTCGATCAGGCCGGTGCTGACGTGGACGACCTTGGGCTCGGGCGCCTTGTCCAGAAATTTCTGGAGACGGGCGGGCACGTCGACACCCTTGAGGACCTCCACCATGCGCTCGGCGGGCCCATGGCCCTCGCTGAGCAGCACCACGGCCTTCTCCTCGGCCAGCCAGCCCTTGATGTCGGCCAGCGCCTTGGCCGTGTCGCCGCGATAGGCCTCGGAGTCGTGCGCGTCCAGCTCCACCCCGCCGCCGAACGGCGCCATCGTCCACCACGGCTGCCCCAGCACGTCGGCGTGCAGGCGGATCTCCTCCAGCGAGCGGAACGCGGCCGCCCCGAGGTCGATGGGCGCCTCGCCGCCGGCCGCCGCGTTGATCCAGGAGGCTTCGAGGAACTCCTGCGAGGTGTGCACGAGCTCCTCGGCCCGCCCCCTGATCCGCTCGGGGTCGCACACGAACACCGCCGACCTGACCGGCAGGTGGTCGAGCAGCAGGTCCATCTCACCGGCCAGCACGGGCGTGAACGCCTCCATGCCCTCGACCGGCAGGCCCTCGGCGAGCTGGTCGAGCACCTCGGCCAGCGACGGATGCTCCTGCGCCAGCTCCCGCGCCCGTTCCCTGACCTCGGCGGTCAGCAACAACTCGGAGCACGGCGGCGCGAACAGCCCGTCCTCGGCCGCCTCCAGCGAGCGCTGGTCGGCCACCTTGAACCAGCGGATCTCCTCGACCGTGTCGCCCCAGAACTCCAGCCGCAGCGGATGCTCCTCGGTCGGCGGGAACACGTCGAGCAGCCCGCCCCGCACGGCCACCTCGCCGCGCTTCTCCACCATGTCGACCCGGTGGTATCCGTTGGTGACCAGCCGCTGCACCACCTCGTCGAGGTCGGCGTCGTCACCGGCCCGCAGCCGCATGGGCTCCAGGTCGCCCAGACCCTTCATGATCGGCTGCAGCAGCGCCCTGATCGGCGCCACGACCACGCTGAGCGGCCCGGCCGAGGCGTCGCCCTTGATCGGGTGCGCCAGCCTTCTGAGGACGGCCAGCCGCTGGCCCACGGTGTCACTGCGCGGCGAGAGCCGCTCGTGCGGCAGCGTCTCCCACGCCGGGAACACGGCCACGGACGCGGGCTCGACCAGACTGGTCAGCGCGGAGGCCAGATCCTCGGCCTCGCGGCCGGTCGCGGTGACCGCCAGCACGGTGCGCTGATCGTGCCCGGCCAGCGCGGCCACGCCGAACGGCCGCAACGACGACGGCGCGACCAGCGCGACATCGCCGCCCTGTTCCAGAGCGGCGGTCAGCTTCGGGTCGGCGCGAACAAGGTCAAGCAGTCCGGAAAGACTCATCAGATACGCCCACAGCCCCACGACGGCAACACGATTACCCCCGGCCGGGTCAGGTCGCGGGGGTCTTGAAACAGACTACTCGCCGCCGAGCCTCATCTGAGCTGGTAGCCGGCCACGGAGGGCCAGCGCACGGTGAGCACGGTGGATTCCTCCTCGGCCCGCCACGAGTGGCCGACCCCCTTGCCCCAGACGACGTAGTCGCCCGGCCGCGCCAGCAACACGCTGCGGCCGGGCAGCTCGACACGGAACCGGCCGCTGATCAGCACGAGCAGGGCGGTGCGCTCTTCCCCTTCGACCCACTGCGCCCGCTCGTCGCCCGGCAGGTGCACGCCCCACTTGATCTCGACGTCCTCGCTGTGTCTTGGGTCGCCCGGGGGTTTGAAGTGACCGAGGAGCCAGCCGCGGTCGAGGGCTCCGTCGGCCCCGGCGTTCCCGACGTACACCTGATCGTTCACATGGCCGGACGCTAGCAGGGAAATGCATTACTGGTCCCGATTGGATGATTACTGTAGGTGACATGTCTGAGGTGCGTTCGGTCGCCCGCCGAGGCGATCTTTTCGGTCAACGGATTCGCGAGCACTGCGCGGCGCAGGCGAGCAGGCGGGTCGACGTGCTCGTCGCCGGGTGCGCGCACGACGAGCCACTGGTGCTTGAGCACATCGAGACCAGGGCGACCGGCGCCGACGAGGATCACCCGGTGATCAGGCGCGTCCTCGCGGAGCGGGCGGACCTGGTCTCTTGGTCGCTGGGTGACCTGCGCTGCCTGCCGCTGCCGCCCAGGTCCTATGACGTGATCCAGCTCTCGTTCCTGCTGGAGCGCGTCAGGCACGCGGAGCTGGTGTTCGACCGGCTGCTGCAGTCGCTGCGCCCCGGCGGCCTGGTGCTGCTGCGCATGCGCGACCGCCGCTCCTCCTACGGTCTGCTCGACCGGATCACCCCGTCGTGGTTGCGCCGCCTGTTGTGGCGCCCGCTCGTCACGCCGGGCACGCCGGGCCCGCTGCCCACCGTGTACGAGCCCCTGGCCTCCAGCGACGGCATGCACGCGTTCTGCCTGAGCCGCGGCCTCATGATCACCGACGACGAGCGGGGCGTCAGCGGCCCGGCGCGCACCCGCGGGCTCGGCGCCGCCGCGGTCGCGGCGACGGCCCGGCTGACCAACGGCCGGTACACCGACGCCCACGACGAGATCACCATGGTGATCAGAAAGCCGCAACACCACTTCGCCAGACTTATCTAGCGACACACTGGTATCGGTAGGTAAACTCCTTTCCTACCAATTCAATCGGATTAGTTGGGATGTCGTAAACGTGGAGTGGACCCCCGGGCCGCGCGAGCTGGCCGACCTCGAACTGCTGCTCTCGGGGGCGTTCGAGCCGCTGACCGGGTTCCTCGGCCACGACGACCTGCACGCGGTGCACGAGCGCGGCACGCTCGCCGACGGCGCGCCGTGGCCCGCGCCCGTCACCCTCCACGTGGGCGCCGAGGTCTCCCCCGGCGACGAGGTGACGCTGCTCGATCCGGAGGGCCTGCCGCTGGCGGTGCTCACCGTGAGCACCCGCGAGCCCGACGGGCTCACCTCGGGGCCGATCAGGAGCCTGGCCGCGCCGGAGCACGGGCCGTTCGCGCGGCTGCGACGCACCCCGGCGCAGGTCAAGGAGGAGCTCGGCGGGCGGCCCGCACTCGCGGTCACCATGCGCGGCCCCCTCGACGACCTCTCCGAGATCGTCGCCACCGCCAAGGAGCTCGACGCGGTGATCGTGCTGCTCCCCCTCCTCTACGGCGAGGCGGGCCCCGCGATCGTCCGCGCCGCGCTGCGCGCCAAGGAGCAGCTCCCCGGCGGCACACTCGTGGTCTCGGTGCCCCTCGCGCCCCGCGAGGAGCCCGAGATCGACCTGGAGCTGCGCGAGCACGTCGCCACCGCCTACGGCGCCACCGAGCACCTGGCCGGCCCCCCGCCCGTGCGCATCCCCGGCCCGCCGCACCGCCGCGGCCTCGTGGTCTTCTTCACCGGCCTGTCCGGCTCCGGCAAGTCCACGATCGCCCGCGGCCTGCGCGACGCGCTGCTGGAGCTCGGCACCCGCACGGTCACCTACCTCGACGGCGACGTGGTCCGCCACCTGCTGTCCAAGGGACTGACGTTCTCCAAGGCCGACCGCGACCTCAACGTCCGCCGCATCGGCTTCGTCGCCGCCGAGGCCGCGCGCCACGGCGGCCTGGCCCTCTGCGCGCCCATCGCCCCCTACGCGGCCACCCGCGAGGAGGTGCGCGAGATGGCCGAGTCGGTCGGCGCCGACTTCCTGCTCGTGCACGTGGCGACGCCGCTGGAGGAGTGCGAGCGGCGCGACCGCAAGGGCCTGTACGCCAAGGCGCGCGCCGGCCTCATCCCCGAGTTCACCGGCATCTCCGACCCCTATGAGGAGCCGGAGGACGCCGACCTGGCGATCGACACCACGGACAGCACGATCGAGGCGGCCGTCACCCGGGTCCTGGACACGCTCAGGTCCGGAGGCTGGGTGCGTTGATCGACCTCGCGCTGATCGGCGGGTCCTTCGTCATCGCCATCGTCGTCGGGCTGACGGGCATGGGCGGCGGCGCGCTGATGACGCCGATGATGATGCTCTTCTTCAACGTCCCGCCCCTGGCCGCGGTCTCCAGCGACCTGGTCGCCTCGGCGGTCATGAAGCCGGTCGGCAGCGCGGTCCACCTGCGTCACGGCACCGTCAACCTGCGCCTGGTCGGCTGGCTCTGCGCGGGGTCGGTGCCGGCCGCGTTCTGCGGGGTCTTCCTGGCCAGGGCGTTCGCGGTCACCGACGCGGTCACGTACGCCCTCGGCGTGGCGCTGCTGCTGGCCGTCGCCGGCATGGCGCTGAAGAGCTGGCTCGGCGCCAAGGGCGGGACGTCGAGCGCGCACGAGATCGTCGTGCGCCCAATTCCGACCCTACTGGTCGGTATGGTAGGTGGGGTGGTCGTCGGCGTGTCGTCCGTCGGCTCGGGATCGCTGATCATCGTCGCCCTGCTGGCCCTCTATCCGGCGCTCAAGGCCAACCAGCTCGTCGGCACGGACCTGGTCCAGGCCGTCCCCCTGGTCGCCTCGGCCGCGCTCGGCCACATCCTCTTCGGCGACTTCCAGCTCGACCTCACGCTGTCGCTGCTCATCGGCTCGATCCCGGGCGTCTATCTCGGCGCCAGGATCTCCTCGCGGGCGCCGGGCGGCCTGATCAGGGCGCTGCTGGCGATCGTCCTGCTCGCTTCCGCGCTCAAGCTGCTCGACGTGAGCAACACGCTCACCGCCGGGGCGCTCGTCGCGGCGACCCTGGTCACGGTGGCGGGCTGGCGATTGCGGGTGAACGCGGGCAAGAAGGCCGCGGACGCCCCGGCAACCGAGAAAGCGCGCTCATGAGGGCGCTTTCGACAGGCTCACGACAGCGCTCATGACGGCGCGTACAACAGGCTTACGACGGCGCTCATGACGGCGCTCAGGGCCGTGGGACGCGGGTGGCGCGGAAGTACGGATCCCGCGCGAGCTCGGTGAACGCCCGCGTCGCCCCGAGTCCCACGTCGAAACTGGTGTCACCGCGCGGCGCCCGCGGCGAGTCGAAGTAGACCAGCGCCTTGATCTGCGGATAGTTCTTGATCTGCCGGCGCACCGACTCGAAGAAGGCCCGCTTGAACGAACGATCCTGCGGCCGCGTGAACACCCCCCACTCGGCCACCATGACGGGCTTGCCGGGAAAGCGGGCCTGCATCCACCGGTAGAACCCGGACCAGTCCGGATATTCCTTGCGCCGCTTGTTGACGAGCCCGTCGAAGTCGTCGACCCGGTCGTCGGCGTACGGGTCCATGGCCACCCAGTCGACCACGTCGTCACCCGGATAGAGACCCTCGAACCAGGACTTGGCCGCCCAGTTGGGGGCCCCCATGTACGTCATGACCATGACAGCGCTCTTCACGCCCTCGGCCCGCAGCCTGGACACCACGTGCCGGAACATGGCCGCGTAGTCGGCGGCCCGCATCCCCGAGTCCGACGCGGCCTCCACGTCGTTCTCCGGCTCGTGGTGCAGCGTGAGGAAGAACCGCTCGGGAAAGGTGCGCCTGAGGTAGCCGGCCAGCCGGTGGATCCTGGCGTCGAGGGCCCCGTCGGCGATCTCGGCCCAGGTGTGGTCGAACGACGGCTTCCAGTTGATCATGAGCAGCCGCGGCGTGGCCGGATCGCGGGCCAGCCGGATCTCCGCCTCGGTCGGGAACAGCTCGCTGCCCCGGTGGTAGACGTGCACCACGTCGGCGGGGGCGCCCATGCGCGACTCGGCGCCGTGCAGCGCCTCCTCCACCGAGGCGCCGGTGAAGACCTCCGGCGCGATGCCCCACCAGGCCCCGCACGACGGGATGAGCCTGGAGGTGGCCGTACAGGACGGCGAGACCGCCTGCGCGGGCGCCGCGACCGGCGCCCGCGCGTTGGAGGGCGTCACGTGCGAGCCCTCCGCACTGGAGCAGGCGGCCAGCACCGCGACCACCGCCAGGATGAACGCGGTATTAGTTGCGGTATGCGAAATTCCCCGTAGCTGCAAAGCCTTCCAACCCCCTCGTCGAATGACCTCCGCCTATCAATCCTGAACCATGCCATGTCATTCAGGGGCCGTCAGCCAGTGTGCAAGTCTCCCCAGCTCGCGGCAGCAGTTCAGCCCGCCGAATTTTCCGGACATTTCCTTTTATTAAGGTGCTTCTGACTAACGCTACTGGCGAAAATCTTGGTTATTCTCCTTGGGTAATGACCGTCCGTCCTATAGTGGGCGCTCATGAGCTCCGGCACCGACCTGGAAGAGCACCTCTCCCTGCTGCGCCGGCGGTGGTTGCTTCTCGTGGGCTGCGTCGTGTTCGGCGGCACGGCAGGGCTCGCGCTGATGCGCCTGACACCGCCCGCCTACACCGCGACCACCCACGTCCTCGTCCTGCCGATCGGGCCGCAGGAGCCGGCCAACCAGGTCACCGCCCGCCAGCGGGAGTCGCTCAACCTCGACACCGAGGCCCAGGTCGCGCAGTCGGCCGTGGTGGCGACGCGCGCGGCCACGGCCCTGGGCGGCGCCATCCCAGAGCCGGCCGAGGTCTCCGTGCCGCCCAACTCGTCGGTGTTGTGGATCTCCGTGACGACCGCCGAGCCGGCCGCCGCGGCCGCCCGCTCCCACGCCTACGCCGAGGCCTACCTGGCCAACCGCCGCGAGAGCGCCCTGTCCTCGATGGCCCAGCAGCAGCAGGCGGTGCTGGGCAAGCTCAAGCAGGTCAACGCCGGCATCGACCAGGTCATCACGCAGCTCGGCACGCTGACGAAAGGCAGCGCCGAGCACGCGATCGCCGCCCAGCGGCAGGGCGTGCTCAACCGGCAGGCCGCCACCCTCGCGCTGAAGTACGACGCGCTCCGCACGGTCGCGGTGACCCCGGGCACGATCATCAGCCAGGCCGCGACCCCGGCCGCGCCCAGCTCGCCCAGCCTGCCCCTGCACCTCGGCACCGGGCTGATGGCCGGTCTGCTCACCGGCTCCGCCGCCGCCTACGTCCGCGACCGGCTCGACAAGCGCCTGCGCACGTCCTCCGACGTCGAGCGGCTGACCGGCCTGCCGGTGCTGAGCGACCTGTCGACCCCGCGCGAGCAGGGCGTGCTGCACGATCTGGCCTGCGTGGTGGTCGCCGCGTGCCCGGGCAAGCGGCTGCTGGTCAAGGCGCTGCCCCCCGACCTCTACGCCTCCTCGCTGGCCGAGCCGCTCGCGGTCAGCGCGCCGCTGATCGTGCTCGACGGCTCCGACGTGCGCGATCTGGCCAGGGCGGACGCGGCCCTGCTGCTGGTGGGGCTGGGCCGGGTCACCTCGAAACAGGTCGCGGCCGCCGTACGCCATCTGGGCAGACACGACGTGCCGATCATCGGTGTGGTGACGGCCACCGACGCGGTGCCGTCGTTCGTGCCGCTGCTGGAGCCGCGCTCGCACACCTCGCTCGGCAAGCTCGTCGCGACCGGTGAGCTGGAGGTCGGCCTGTCCGCCGAGACCACGCCCATGCAGGCGCTCCACCAGCCCCGGCGGCCAGGCAAGCCGACGTGAGGGGGCCCGCCTGGCCCATCGGGGCGCTGCTCGTCGGCTATCCGGTCTGGTGGGCGCTCGGGTTCGGCGGTCTGGCGGTGATCGTCCTGGCGGTGCCGATGGGCGTGGTGTTGTGGCGACGCCGGCCGATCAAGGTGCCGCGCGGGTTCGTCTGGTGGGTGCTGCTCCTGGCGGGCTACCTGGTGAGCGCGCTGATGCTGGCGGAGTCGCCGCCGGGCACGTACGGCGAGCTCGGCCCCGGCCGGATCGTCGGCTACCTCATGCGGCTGGCCCTGTACACGGCCGTCCTCGTCATGGTGCTCTACCTGGGCAACCTCACCGAGCGGGAGCTTCCGCAACTGCGGCTGGTACGGATGCTCGGCGTGCTCTTCGTCACCACGGTCGCGGGCGGGCTGCTGGGCGTGTTCCTGCCGCAGTTCGCCTTCACCTCGCCGATGGAGTGGCTGCTGCCCGACTGGATCAGCGGCAACTCCTTCGTGCAGAACCTCATCCATCCCACCGCCGCCCAGACGCAGAAGGTGCTCGGTTACGCCTCGCCGCGCCCGGAGGCGCCGTTCGAGTGGGCGAACGCGTGGGGCAGCAACGTGTCGGTGCTGCTGGTGTGGTTCGTGGTCGGGTGGTGGACGCACGGCGGACCGCGGCACAAGGTCTTCGTGGCCGTGCTGATGGCGCTGGCGGCGATCCCCATCGTGTACTCACTCAACCGGGGCCTGTGGATCGGCCTCGGCCTGGCCGTGGTCTACCTGATCGTCCGGGTGGGCGGGCGCACCAGGGTGGCGCTCTGCGGGGTGGCGGCGGTGGCGGCCCTGGCGTTCGCGATCAGCCCGCTGGCCCCGCTGGTCGCCCAGCGCCTGGACAAACCGCACTCCAACGACATCAGAGCCTTCACCGTGACCGCGACCCTCACCGCCGCCGGCCACTCGCCGATCATCGGCTTCGGCAACACCCGCAACGCGATGGGCAACCATCACACGATCACCACGGGCAAGACCGAGTGGTGCTCGGGGTGCGGGCATCCGCCGCTGGGCAGCGACGGGCAACTCTGGCTGCTGATCATGACGCAGGGGTTCACCGGGGCGGCGCTCTACGTGGCCTTCTTCGCCGGCGCGATCCGCCGCCACCGGCGTGACCACAGCCCGATCGGGCTGGCGGGGGTGCTCGTGATGGGGCTCGTGCTGCTCTACATGTTCGTCTACGACGGCCTGGTCACGCCGCTCAGCCTCTATCTCGTCTCGTACGCCCTCCTGTGGAGGAACTCATGAACGACGCCTCCATCCGGCTCGGCTACCTGGCGGAGACCGTAGAGCTGCTGTATCCCGGCTCCGGCTCGCCACGGCCCTACACCCTGCTGCCGCACGCCGCACTCCCCCGGCGGCTGGCGCCACGGCGGTGGTGGCATCTGGGGTCCCAGATCTTGGTGCCCGTCGAGGGGTCCATCGCCGCGCACCTCAGCGAGGTCTTCCGGCAGCCGGTCGAGACCGTGGTGCACGTACGTCCCGCGCTGCGGGCCAACCGGAAGCCCGTGCTGGAGGCCAGGTCCGGCGGACGGCGGCTGGCGTTCGTGAAGATCGGCGACAGCCCGCGGGCGCGCGCGCTGATCAGCACCGAGGCGGCGGCCCTGCGCAAGCTGACCGGGCTGGCGCTCAGCACGGTGATCACGCCCCGCGTGCTGCACCACGGCGACTGGCGCGGGCTGGCGGTGCTGGCCCTGTCACCGCTGCCGGTGCGGCGCGGCCGGGTGCCGCAACCGCTGCTGCGCGAGGCGATCACGGAGATCGCGGGCACCGGCGGGCCGTGCGCGGCCTGGCACGGGGACCTCGCGCCGTGGAACATCTCCCCGTCCTCCGACGGGCGGGTGCTCGTGTGGGACTGGGAGCGCTACGAGGTCGGCGTGCCCTACGGGTTCGACGCCATGCACCACTTCTTCCAGCGGGCGCTGCGCCGGATGAGCCCCCTGGCCGCCGCGCGGGCCTGCGTGGCGGGGGCCGTACGCGTGCTCGCGCCCCACGGGCTGTCGTCGGCGGCGGCCAGGCAGACCGCGCTGCGCTACCTCATCGCGCTGGCCGACAGGCACGCCGCGGACGGCCACGCGCCGCTCGGGCCGCCGGAGACCTGGCTCAACCCGGTCGTCGACCACGAGGAGCTGATCACGTGAGGACCATGAAGCGGTCGGTGTTGTCGTTGTCGCGCACCACGGGCAAGCTCACGTCCGGGGCGCGGATGCTGCCGTCGTTCCTCATCGCCGGGGCGCAGCGGTGCGGCACCACGTCGCTCTACCGGGCGCTGGCCCAGCATCCGCTGCTGCTCAAGCCGGTGCTGCACAAGGGCGTGCACTACTTCGACGTCGGCTACCAGCGGGGACTGCCCTGGTATCAGGCGCACTTCCCGCTGCGGCTGGGCGCGGCCCTGCTCGCCCACCGGTACGGCAGCCACGCGCTGGCGTTCGAGTCCTCCCCCTACTACCTGTTCCATCCACTGGCCGGGGAGCGGATCGCGGCGGATCTGCCGGAGGTGAAGCTCATCGTGCTGGTCCGCGATCCGGTGGAGCGGGCCTGCTCGGCCCACGCCCACGAGCTGGCCAGGGGCTTCGAGACCGAGTCGCACTTCGAGTACGCCGTCGAGCTGGAGGCCCGCCGGCTGGCGGGCGCCGAGGAGTCGCTGCGGGAGTCGCCCTTCTCCGAGCACCACTCGCATCGCCACCACGCCTACCTGGCGCGCGGGCGCTACGCCGAGCAGTTGGACCGGCTGGAGCCGCTGATCGGGCGCGAGCGCATCATGGTGCTGGACAGCCACCGGTTCTTCGCGGAGCCGGAGGCCGTCTACGACCGGGTGCTGGAGTTCCTGGGAGTGCCGCACCTGGGCTATCCGGTGTTCGAGCGGCACAACGGCCGGGCGCTGCCCCGGCGCGCGCCCCGGGTGCTGGGCGAGGCGCTGCGGGACCACTTCGAGGTGTACGACGCGCGGCTGGCCCGATGGCTGGGCGGTGAGCCTTCGTGGCGTCGCTGACCAGGGGCGGGATCGCGGGGGTGACGGGGGCGGCGTTCACCGCGCTCGCCCAGTTCCTGCTGGTGGTGGTCGTGACCAGGGCGTTTTCCGCGGCGGAGGCCGGGGCGTTCTTCACCGTGACCGCGCTGGCGCTCATGGCGGCCGGGGTGGCGCGGCTGGACGCGGGCAACGGGCTGGTGTACTTCATCGCCCGCTCGGCGACCTACGACTATCACGGCATATCCGGATATATCCGGGCGGCCGTCGTGCCCTGCGTGATGGCGGCCTGCGCCGCCGGGGTCGTGCTGTATCCACGGCTCGGCCCGCTGGCCCTGTTGCTGCCGGTCATGGTGGTGGGCGACGTGCTGCTCGCCGCCACCCGCGGCTTCGGCTCCATGCGGCCCACCGTGCTCCTGGACGGCATGTTGCTGCCCGCCTGCCAGCTCGTCCTGGTGTCCGCGCTCGCCGTGGCGGCGACAGCCGAGTGGCCGCCGCTGGCGGGGGCGGCCGGGTGGTTGCCGCTGGCGTGGGGGGCGCCGTACGCGCTGCTGCTCGTGCTGGCGGTCGCCGGGGTGCGGGGGCGGGCGCCGCGGACGCCGTACCTGCCGGGCACCGCGCGGGACCTGTGGCGGTACACGGCGCCCCGGTCGGTCGCGGGGGCGATCCAGGCGGTGTTCCAGCGGGTGGACATCGTGATCGTCGCGCTGCTCGCGGGGCCCGCGCAGGCCGCCGTCTACACGGCCGCCACCCGGTTCAAGGTGGTCGGGCAGCTCGCGAACCAAGGGCTGGCGCAGGCCGTACAGGCTCGGCTGGTCAGGGCGCTGGCCGACGGCGAGCGCGGCTCCGCCAGGGAGCTGTACCAGATGACGACCGTCTGGCTGGTGCTGCTGACCTGGCCGGTGTGGCTGGTGTACGCGGCGCTGGCGCCCTGGCTGCTGCGGCTGTTCGGGCCGGCGTACGGCGCCGGCGCGCCGGTGGCGCTGGTCCTGGCGGGGACGATGATGCTGGCGTCCGCCTGCGGGATGGTGGACGTGGTGCTGACAGCCGCCGGGCATACCGGGACCAGCCTCCTCAACCTGGTGATCGCCGTCTGCTGCACCGTGCTGCTGGACGTGGCGCTGATCCCGGAGCACGGGGCCTTCGGCGCGGTGCTCGGCTGGTCGGGGGGCGTGGTCGTGAAGAACCTGCTGCCCCTGTGGCAGGTGCACCGGCGGTACGGCCTGCATCCGTTCGGACGGCACACGCTGGCGGCGCTGCGGCCCCGTACGTGGGCGGCGGCATGACCGTCCTGGTGACCGGCCTGCCGCGCAGCGGCACGAGCTGGACCGGCCGGATGCTGGCGGCAGGCGGCGGCCTCGTCTACGTCAACGAGCCCCTCAACCCCCAGCACCCGCCCGGCCGCTGCCCCGGCGTGCTCAGGGCGACCGTGACCCACCGATTCCAGTACATCTGCGACGACAACGCCGCCGACTGGCTGCCCGCCTTCCGCGACACGGTGTCCCTGCGCTACCACTGGCGCGCCGAGCTGCGCGCCAACCGCTCGCCCTACGACCTGGCCCGCCTGCTCCGCTACGGCACCGCCTTCACCGTCGGGCGGCTGGCGGGCCGGCGCGCCCTGCTGGACGACCCGTTCGCGGTGCTGAGCGCGGGCTGGTTCGCCGCCCGGCTGGGCTGCAAGGTGATCGCGCTGGTGCGGGATCCCGTGTCGTTCGTGGCGAGCTGGCGGCGTCTCGGCTGGACGGTCCACTTCCGCGAGCTGCTCGACCAGCCGCTGCTGGTGCGCGACCATCCGGAGGTGCTGGAGTTGCGGGCGCTGGCCGGCTCCGGCGACCGGCTCGCCGTGGCCGCCGCCCTGTGGCGGGTGACGCGGACGATCCTGGACCGCACGCCGGGCATCCTCGTCACGTCGTACGAGTCGCTGGCCACCGACCCGCTGCCCGGCTTCCAGTCCCTGTACGCCCACGCCGGCCTGCCCTGGACGCCCGCGGCCGCCCGCCGCGTCACCAGAGCCTGCACGGGCGCCTCTTCCGAGGCCGCGTTCACCTGGTCGGGCCTGTCCCGCACCGCCTACCGGCCCATGGACTCCCGCCGCGCCCTGGACCACGCCGCCCGCGGCCTCACCCCCGGCGACGTGGCCCGCATCCGAGCACTGACCGCCTGACGCGCAGTCCCCACCTGACGTGCACTCACCACCTGGCGAGCTCACCGCCTGAGGCGGGTGGCCAGGCAGCCGCTCAGCAGTCGTAGCGCGAACGGCAGATCGTCCACCAGATAACGGCGCGCCAGCCGCCCTGGCTCGGCGGCCAGCCGGAACGCCCACTCCAGCCCGGCCGTCCGCATCCACTCCGGCGCCCTGGACACCGTCCCCGCCGCGAACGCGATGGCCGCCCCGCACCCCAGGAACCACGCGCCCGGCAACTCCTCGCGCAACTCGGCGATGAGCCGGTCCTGCCGGGGAAAGCCGAGCCCGACGAACACCAGGCGCGGACGGGCGGCGACCACCTCCCGCCGCACGCGCGCCCGGCCTTCGTCGGTGGCGTCGAAGTGGTACGGGGGCGCGTGCACGCCGCAGATCCTGAGCCCCGGATGGCGGCCCGCGAGCTCGGCCGCGGCCTGCTCGGCCACCCCGGGCAGGCCGCCGAGCAGGTAGACGGGGTGACCGTCGCGGGCGGCGAGCTCGCTGAGCGACCAGATGAGGTCGGCTCCCGTGACCCGCTGCGGGAGCGGGGTGCCGAGCAGCCGGGCCGCCCAGACGAGCGGCATCCCGTCGGCCACGACCAGGTCGGCCGAGCAGACCAGGTGGCGGAGGGCCGGGTCGGTGGCGGCGGCGCGGCAGATGTCGACGTTGGGGGTGACGATGCGCCCGCCCCGGCCGGCCGCCAGCTCATCGCCCACCCGCCGGACCACCTCATCCTCGGTGACCGCGTCCACCTCGACCCCGCCCACCCGCACCCGCACCCCGAAGTGACTCCGGCTCGCGTGCTCGGAGACGTGCCCGTCAGCGGCGGCCCCCTCGGCAACCGGCATGGCCTGGTCGGCGCGGCGCTGAGCCGGCACCACCGGTGACGCGAGGCAAGCCGGGACACTCGGCGGCGTAAAGCGGGCCGGGACGCCCGGCGGCGCAGAAAGGGCCGGGACGCCCGGCGGCGTGGCGAGGGCCGGGACGCCCGGCGGCGGGGTCGTGGGAGGGGTGCTCGGCGGAGTCCCGGGCGGGGTCAAATGCCGTGTCCCCGGTCGTGCAGCAGCGCGAGCACGGCCGGCGCCGAGATCAGACCCGCCGCCACCGCGAGCGCGATCGGCGCCCGCGGCTCGCCCCGCCGGGTCGAGAAGGCACGCGCGGCCCAGCGAACGGCCTCCCGGCGCTGCCCCAGTGCCGCGTGGCTGAAGGCGAGCTGACCGTAGACCCGCGCCGCGCCGCGCGAGTCCACGGCCAGTTCAGGGTGCCGGGCCAGCATCCAGTCCAGCCCGGCAATCCGGTCCGCCCATCGGGCGGCATAGTGGGATCCACCCCACCGCACCCGGACGAGCGGCCGGTCGACATGGGTGATCGGCCGCCGCTTGGCCGCGCGCAGGGCGAGGTCCCAGTCCTCGTTCTGACCGGCGGGCGCGCTCTCGTCGGCCCACCACCGGCCGCGCTCGAACACGAACGTCGAGGAGTGCACCATCACCATCCGCGAGCGGACCAGATCGGCGGCGGTCACGACGGACGTACCGGCGAGGCGGGTCACCCGGCGGCGGCCGTGCTCGACCTCGACGCCGCAACTGGCGAACTCGCCGCCGTCCCGCAGCGCGCGCTCCTGCGCGGCGAGCTTGCCCGGCAGCCACACGTCGTCGTCGTCACAGAAGGCCACCAGATCGGTCTCGCAGGCGGCGATGCCGGTGTTGCGCGCCCCAGGAAGCCCCGGGCTGAGCCGGTTGGGCAGGACCCGCACCGAGGCGTCGGCCACCTGTTCGGCCACCTGTTCGGCCACCACGGCGGGATCGACGCCGTCGGCCACCACGAACACCCGGAGCTTCCCCGGATAGTCCTGGGCGAGCACGGCCTCGACGGCCTCGCGCAGGTGGCGCGGCCGGTCGCCGCACGTCGGGATCACCACGCCGACGGATCGCGTCACGCCGCCGCCCCCCAGTAGCCGTATTTGGCCCTGAGCGGGATCGTCAGCGCGTTGACCAGCCGCCGATCCCTCTCGGGCAGGCGCGACACCCACGAGTCGTCCCGGCGCAGCTCGACCCGCCCCACGTGGAAGCGCATGGGATTGCCGGAGACGGTGTGCGCGGGCCCGAGCCAGGCGGTGGTGCCGTCCAGGAACGGGAACTCCGGATCGGCCAGGTCGAGGCGGCGGGCCAGCGCCCGGAGGGTCGCCTCGGGTTCGGCGAGCAGGTCTTCGTAGCGGACCCTGGTCACGCGGGCCCCGCGTCCGGGCAGCAGCTCCAGCGCGGCGTTCTGGGCCGTCCAGTGGATCGCGGTGCGGGCGGGCGACCAGCGCGTCATGGGCTCGCCGCTCTCGGGGCGCGGCACGTTCCTGCCCCACGAGTGGGCGACGGCTCGCGGGTCCCTGACCACGTGCACGATCCGCAGGTCCACTCCGGCGGCCAGCAGGCAGCAGGCCAGTGAGGCGTGCTTGCTGGAGTCGATCACGATCCGCGCCTGCGCCGCTTCGTACACCCGCTGGTACGCCTGCGTGTACTCGGCCAGGTCACGATGGTGGATGCGCGGGATCCTGCGGGTGCGGTCGACCTTGTGACGGAGGGACAAGACTCGCCGCGCGTGCCCACGCGACCAGCCGCCGAACGCCCGCTGCCCCACCTGATGCCAGAAGGCGCAGGAGGGGAAGGCCACACCGCACCCGCAGAGCTCCTCCGCCAGCACACCTCTTTCCCAGAGGTGCACCACCTCACCGAGCGCCACCACGCCGGGCAGCTCCCCCAAGAGCCTTTCGAGCAGGGTGGTGCCGCTACGGCCCAGCCCGCCCAGAAAGATCACCCGGGTGGTAGCACGGTAGGTCACGGAGGAGAGCCTTCACGTTCGTCGGTACGGAACGCGAAGACCATAGCGCGGAGAGTAATCAGCCGGTCACAGAAGCGACAAAAGATCTACCTCAGCGGGAGTCGATGATCATGCCGGCGCCGACCGTGCCGTTCGTGGACTCATCCACCAGAATGAAGCCGCCGGTCATCCGGTTGCGGGCGTAGTCGTCCACGAACAACGGCTGCGTGACCCGCAGCGACACCCGCCCGATCTCGTTGAGCGACAACGACGTCGCCTCCTCGTCCCGGTGCAGGGTGTTGACGTCGAGCCGGTAGTGCAGCTCGCGGACGAGGGCGCGGGCCGAACGGGTGGTGTGCTTGATCATCAGTTTGGAGCGCGCTGACAACTTGAGCCCGTCGCCCATCCAGCAGACCATCGCCTCCAGCTCCTGGGCCACGTTCGGCTGGTTGTTGGGGCGGGCGATCATGTCGCCGCGCGAGATGTCGAGGTCGTCCTCGAAGCGCAGCGTCACCGACATGGGCGGGAACGCCTCCTCCACCGGGCCGTCGAACGTGTCGATCGAGGCGATCCTGGTGTTCAGGCCCGACGGCAGGTGCACCACCTCGTCGCCCGGCTTCAGCACGCCGCCCGCGACCTGGCCCGCGTAACCGCGGTAGTCGTGGAAGGCGTGGTCGGTGGCGCGCTGCGGGCGGATGACGTACTGGACGGGGAAGCGCACGTCGACCAGGTTGCGGTCGGAGGCGATGTGCACGTGCTCCAGGTGGTGCAGCAGGGAGGAGCCGAGGTACCACGGCATGTTCTCCGACCGCGAGACCACGTTGTCGCCGTTGAGGGCGGAGATCGGGATGAAGGTCAGGTCGGAGACGTTCAGCTTGGAGGCGAACGCCGTGAACTCCTCCCTGATCTCCTCGAAACGCTCCTGCGAGTAGTCGACCAGGTCCATCTTGTTGACGGCCAGCACCAGGTGCGGCACGCGCAGCAGCGTGGTCAGGAACGCGTGCCGGCGCGACTGCTCCAGCACGCCCTTGCGGGCGTCGATGAGGATGATCGCCAGGTCGGCCGTGGACGCGCCGGTCACCATGTTGCGGGTGTACTGAATGTGGCCGGGCGTGTCGGCGATGATGAACTTACGCTTCGGCGTGGCGAAATAGCGGTACGCCACGTCGATCGTGATCCCCTGCTCCCGCTCGGCCCGCAGGCCGTCGGTCAGCAGCGACAGGTCGGTGTATTCGGTGCCCCGGTCGCGCGAGGTGCGCTCGACCGCCTCAAGCTGGTCCTCGAAGATGGCCTTGGAGTCGAAGAGCAACCGTCCGATGAGGGTGGACTTGCCGTCGTCGACGCTTCCCGCGGTGGCAAAGCGAAGAATGTCCATTAGAAGTAGCCCTCTCGCTTACGGTCCTCCATGGCGGCCTCGGACGCGCGGTCGTCGGCCCTGGTGGCCCCGCGCTCGGTGATCCGGGTGACCGCGATCTCCTCGATGATCTCCTCGACCGTGGCGGCCGCGGACTGCACGGCGCCGGTGCAGGTCATGTCGCCCACGGTGCGGTAGCGCACCACGGCCTCGAAGAGCGGCTCGTCGTCGCCCCGCTGCACCACGTCGGAGTCGGGCAGCAACATGCCGTCGCGCTCGAACACCTTGCGGGTGTGGGAGAAGTAGATGGAGGGGATCTCGATGCCCTCACGCCTGATGTAGTCCCAGACGTCGAGCTCGGTCCAGTTGGACAGCGGGAAGACGCGGATGTGCTCGCCCTTGCGGATGCGCGCGTTGTAGAGGTTCCACAGCTCGGGGCGCTGGTTCTTCGGATCCCACTGCCCGAAGTCGTCGCGGAAGGAGAACACCCGCTCCTTGGCCCTGGCCTTCTCCTCGTCGCGCCGCGCGCCGCCGAACACGGCGTCGAACTCCTGCTCCTCGATCGCGTCGAGCAGCGTGGTGGTCTGCAGGCGGTTGCGCGAGGCGCGCCGCCCGGTCTCCTCCACGACCCGGCCCTGGTCGATGGAGTCCTGCACGCTCGCCACGATCAGCCGTGCGCCCAGCTCGGCCGAGCGGCGGTCGCGGAACTCGATGACCTCGTCGAAGTTGTGGTCGGTGTCGACGTGCATCAGCGGGAACGGGATCGGCGCGGGCCAGAAAGCCTTCTCCGCGATGCGGAGCATGACGATGGAGTCCTTGCCGCCGGAGAAGAGCAGACAGGGACGCTCGAACTCGGCCGCCACCTCGCGCATGATGTGGATGGCTTCGGCCTCGAGCACGTCGAGCTGCGACGTTGTGTAGTCGCGCTGGAGCATGGGAGCTTCCTCCGGCGGTTTAGCGATGCAGGTCCCGAATGCCGGCGAGCAACGATGCCGCCAGCTCCGGTAGGGAAACCAGGATATCTGGTAGTGAGGGGTCGGCTTGGTTGTAGGTCAGCTCGGAGCCGTCGATGCGGCTCGCGTGGGCTCCCGCCGCCTGCGCGACGGCGACCGGCGCGGCGGAGTCCCATTCGTACTGGCCGCCGGCGTGCACGTAGGCTTCGACCTCGCCGGTGAGCACGGCCGAGATCTTGGCGCCTGCCGAACCGATCGGCACGAGGTCGGCGCCGACGAGATAGGCCAGCTTCTGCACGAACTCCGGCGGCCTGGTGCGGCTCACCGCGATGCGGAAGCGCCCCTTCTCGTACGCGGGCAGCTTGGGCGGGGCGGCGGTCGTCAGTGTACGGCCCTGGGCGGGCAGCGCCACGGCGCCCGCGGCCAGCCTGCCACGCTCCCACAACGCCACGTGGACGGCCCAGTCGGGCCGGCCCTCCTCGGCGAACTCCCGGGTGCCGTCGAGCGGGTCGACGATCCACACCCGGTCCGCGCTCAGCCGCCGCGGGTCGAGCCGCTCCTCGCGGGTGGCCTCCTCCGAGAGCACGCTGTCACTCGGCCGCAGTCTGGCCAGCGACTCCATGAGCTGGACGTGGGCGGCCCTGTCGCCCTCGGCCCGCAGCGCGGCGGAGTCGGCGAACCCCAGGCGCTCGCGAATCGCCAGCAGCCGCTCCCCCGCCTCGGTCGCCAGGTCGGCGGCGAGGGCGTGGTCGTCGCGAATCGTCATCAATATGCTCCTTGCCCGCGGGCGACGGCCGACCAAGTCTTCCACAGGATCTGGAGGTCCAGCGTGAGGGACCAGTTCTCCACATAACGCAGGTCTAGACGTACGGATTCCTCCCAAGATAGGTCAGATCTTCCACTGACCTGCCACAGCCCGGTCAGCCCGGGCCGGACGAGGAGGCGTCTGCGCACGTCGTCACCGTAGCGTGCCACCTCATCCGGCAGCGGCGGCCGGGGGCCCACGAGCGACATGTGGCCCAGCACCACGTTGATGAGCTGAGGCAGCTCGTCGAGGGAGTGGCGGCGCAGCAGCGTGCCGAGCGGCGTGACGCGCGGATCGTTCCTGAGCTTGAACAGCAGCCCGTCGCGGTCGCTCACCAGGGTGACCTTCTGCTGCTCCGACCCGCGCCGCATGGTGCGGAACTTCACCATCGTGAAGAGCGCCCCGCCCTTGCCGACCCGCGTCTGCCGGAACAGCGCGGGCCCCGGGCTCGTCGCGCGGACGGCGATGGCCAGCCCCGCCAGCACCGGCGCCAGCAGCACCAGCAGCACGGCGGCCACCAGCCGGTCGAAGACGTTCTTGACCAGTTGCCTGGCCCCGGTCAGCTCCGGATGCTCCACGTGCAGCAGCGGCAGCCCGGCGACCGGCCGGATCGTGGTGCGCGGGCCCGCCACGTCCATCAGCGCGGGCGCGACCACCAGCTCGGTGTGGGTGCGCTCCAGCCGCCAGGCCAGCCGCCGCAGCGCCTGGCCGTCCATCTCGGGGCAGGCCAGCACGGCGACGGTGTCGGCGCCGAGCTGCTCGACCACGATGGCCACGTCGCTGAGGTCGCCCGCGACGGGCACCCCTGCCACCCGCTCGCCGTAGGCGCCGCCGGGCAGGCAGGCGGCCACGACGTCCATGCCGTGATGGCGCTCCTCGCGGAAGAGCTGCACCAGCTCGGCGACCGAGGCCGCGTGCCCGACCGCGACGACCTTGCGCATGCACTCGCCCGCGGCTCTGCGGCGGTGCAGCGAGCGGCGCAGGGCGTACCTGAAGATCAGCGTCAGGAACGTGATCAGCGGCAGCGCCAGCACCACGTAGCCGCGCGCGACGTCGGTCTTGGTCACGTAGGAGCCGATCGCGGTGCCCGCGATCAGGGCGACCCCCGACTGCAGCACCCGGCGGAACTCCTCGGAGCCGAAGCCGAGCATGCGCGGCTCGTACGCCCTGTTGAGCGCCACCGCGCAGCACCACACGACCGGCAGGGCCAGGCTGACCAGCAGGTACGGCAGCACGTACGGGGTGAAACCGCCGAACCTGACGGAGAACGCGGTCGCGGCCCCGAGACCCGCCCCGCACAGATCGGCCAGCACGGCGTGCAGGCGGTAGACGCGGACCCACGAGGGTGTGCGCGGACTGACGCGCCAGGAGGACACATGACCGGATCTGACGACGGTCATGAGCCCTTCACGAGCTTGGCCGCGCACGGACGCCTCCAGGTGACCATTCCTGAACGGATGGTCACTGATCGTAGTCGCGTGCGGGCGGCCGAACCGGCGAACGGCCCTATGCGGTGATCAGCGAGGAGGGCCGGAAATGTTCAGGTCAGCGCGGTGGAAGTCGTTCTGGGTGGTCTCCAGGTCGCGGGTCATCAGCGACTCCACGATGTCGGCCGCCCGGTCGACGAGGAAGGGCAGGTCCTTGCGCTCCATGGTGGCGAAGTCCTTGAGCACGAAGGAGGCGGGGTCCATCCGGCCGGGCGGGCGTCCGATGCCGAAGCGGACCCGCAGGTAGTCGCGGGTGCCGAGGACCCTGGTGATCGACTTGAGCCCGTTGTGGCCGTTGTCGCCGCCGCCGAGCTTGGCCCGCAGCGCGCCGTAGGGCACGTCGAGCTCGTCGTGGACGACGATCAGGCGCTCGGGGCCGATCTTGTAGAAGTCGCAGAGCGCCTTGACGGGGCCGCCGGACAGGTTCATGAAGGTCAGGGGCTTGGCCAGGATGGCGGGGCGCGTCTCGCAGACCTCGGCCCTGCTCTTGTGCGCCTTGAAGCGCCCGCTCGCCCGGGCGGCCAGCTCGTCGAGCACCATGAAGCCCGCGTTGTGCCGGTTGCCCGCGTACTCGGGCCCCGGATTGCCGAGTCCGGCGATCAGCCAGCGATCCATACGATCCCCTCACAACGGAACGGGACGGCTCGAATCCGGCCGCCCCGTTCACACGATGAAACCCGTCGTCACTCGGCGGCGGGAGCCTCGGCGGTCTCGCCCTCGGTGGTCTCGGCGGTCTCGCCCTCGGCCGGCTCCTCGGTCGGCTTGGCGATGACCTGCAGGATGACGGTCTCGGGCTCGGCGATCAGCGTCGAGCCCTTGGGCAGCTTGAGGTCGGCGGCGGTGACCACGCTGCCGATCTCCAGGCCCTCGACGTCGACCTCCACGCCGGTCGGGATGTGGGTGGCCTCGGCCTCGATGGCGATCGAGACGAGCTGCTGGTCGAGCAGGCCCTCGCCGTTGACGTCGCCGACGGTGGTGACCGGGATTTCGACGGTCACCTTCTCGCCGCTCTTGACCAGGAGCAGGTCGACGTGCTCGACGAAGCCCTTGATCGGGTCGCGCTGCACGCCCTTGGGCAGGGCCAGCTCGTCGACGCCCTCACCCGCGAGGCGGATCAGCACGTTGGGCGTGCGCAGGGCGAGCAGCAGCTCGTGACCGGGCAGCGTCAGGTGCTTGGGGTCGATGCCGTGCCCATAGAGAACGGCGGGCACCTTGTCGGAGCGGCGGATCTTGCGGGCCGCGCCCTTGCCGAAAACGGTGCGGGGCTCTACGGCGATACGGACTTCGGACATCGACATCTCCTAGGGATGCTCAGGGGATCGGATCGTTGAACGCTCTCCCTCATCCGCCCTAGCGGAAGGCGTTACGAGCGCAACCTGACCAGTCTACCGCGCCGCCCGCCGGGCTCAGCTCGGCCGACGGCACGGCGGGCGAATCGCGGCCGGCTCGGGCGACTCAGCGGGCGGCTCGGGCAGGGCCGCGTCGCGGCTCAGGTGCCGCGGCTCAGGTGCCGCGGCTCAGGTGTCGCCCTCGAACAGGCTCGTCACCGAGCCGTCCTGGAAGACCTCGGTGATGGCGCGGGCGATGAGCGGCGCGATCGACAACACGGTGAGCTTGTCGAACTCGTTGCCCGGCGAGAGCGGCAGCGTGTTGGTGACGATGACCTCGGAGATCCGGGAGTTCTTCAGCCGGTCGACCGCCGGGTCGGAGAAGACCGCGTGGGTGGCGGCGACGATCACGTTGGTCGCCCCCTGGTCGTACAGGGCGTCGGCGGCCTTGCAGATCGTGCCCGCGGTGTCGATCATGTCGTCGATCAGCACACAGGTGCGGCCCCGGACCGTGCCGACGACCTCGCTGACCTTCACGGAGTTGGCCACGTCGAGGTCGCGGCGCTTGTGGATGAAGGCCAGCGGCGTGCCGAGCGTGTCGGCCCAGCGCTCCGACAGGCGCACGCGGCCGGTGTCGGGCGAGACGACGGTGGTGTTCTCCAGGTCGAGCTTGTTCTTGAGGTAGCTCTCCAGCACCGGCATGGCGAACAGGTGGTCGACGGGGCCGTCGAAGAAGCCCTGGATCTGGGAGGTGTGCAGGTCGATCGACATGAGCCGGTCGGCGCCCGCGGTCTTGAACAGGTCGGCCATGAGCCTGGCCGTGATCGGCTCGCGGCCGCGGCTCTTCTTGTCCTGGCGGGCGTAGCCGAAGAACGGCATGACCACGGTGATGCGCTTGGCGGAGGCCCGCTTCAGCGCGTCGACCATGATGATCTGTTCCATGATCCACTTGTTGATGGGCCCGGTGTGGCTCTGAAGGACGAAGGCGTCACACCCGCGTACGGACTCCAGATAGCGGGCGTAGATCTC
This sequence comes from Nonomuraea sp. NPDC002799, assembly GCF_053592075.1. Classification (NCBI taxonomy): domain Bacteria; kingdom Bacillati; phylum Actinomycetota; class Actinomycetes; order Streptosporangiales; family Streptosporangiaceae; genus Nonomuraea; species Nonomuraea sp. NPDC002799. The sequence goes on along the minus strand of NZ_JBSFVA010000006.1, from coordinate 118,760 downwards.
GCCGTTGGCGAAGTCGATCAGTTTGGTGGGGGTGAGGGAGACGCCGACGTGCTCGGCGACCTCCTCGGCCAGCTCCGGATAGGCCCGGCCCGAGAAGAGCATGAGGTTCTTCTCGCCCGGCTGCTTGATGCTGGTCACTGATTCTTCTCCTGCTCTTGCTCGGCCAGCGCCCGCTCGGCGGCCGCGGCCGATTTCGTGCCCGCGCGCCTGCGCAAGACCCATTTCTCGATGTTGCGCTGCCGCGCTCTCGCCACCCCGATCGCGCCGGGGGGCACATCGCCGTCGATGACGGACCCGGCTGCCGTGTAGGCGCCGTCTCCGACCGTCACCGGAGCGACGACCATGGTGTCGCATCCGACGAACGCGCCGTCGCGCACCGTCGAGCGATGCTTGTTGACCCCGTCGTAGTTGACGAACACCACGGCGGCGCCGATGTTGACGTCGTCGCCGATGGTGGCGTCTCCCGCGTAGGACAGGTGGGGCACCTTGGAGCGCTCGCCGACCTGGGTGTTCTTCATCTCGACGAAGGTGCCGGCCTTGGACTTGCGGCCGAGCACGGTGCCGGGGCGAAGATAGGCGTAAGGGCCGACGCTCGCCTCGGGGCCGATCTCGGCGCTGTCGCAGACGGCGTTGCGCACGACCGCCCCCTCGCCGACGCGGGTGCCGGTCAGCGTGGTGCCGGGACCGATCTCGGCGCCGGCCTCGATGACGGTGTCGCCGTGCAGCTGGGTGCCGGGGTGGATGATCACATCGGTGGCGATCCGCACGCCGACGTCGATCCACGTGCCGGCCGGGTCGATGATCGTGACGCCCGCGCGCATGTGCTCTTCGAGCAGGCGCTGGTTGAGCACCTTGCGGGCGGCGGCGAGCTGCACCCGGTCGTTGACGCCCTCGACCTCGACGAAGTCGACGGCCACGCAGGCGCCGACCCGGTGGCCGTCGCCGCGCAGGATGGACAGCACGTCGGTGAGGTATTCCTCGCCCTGGGCGTTGTCCGTGGAGATCCGCTTGACGGCGTCGGCCAGCAGGGCGCCGTCGAAGGCGTAGATGCCGGAGTTCATCTCCTTGATGGCGCGCTGCTCCGCGCCGGCGTCCTTCTCTTCGACGATCTCCAGCACGGCGCCGCTCTCGTCACGGATGATGCGCCCGTAGCCGGTGGGGTCGGGCACCTCGGCCGTCAGGACGGTGACCGCGTTGCCGTCGGTCTCGTGCCGTTCGAGCAGCGCGGTGAGGGTCTGGGTGCGCAGGAGCGGCACATCACCGTAGGTGACCAGGACCGTGCCGGAGATCGTGCCGACCTCTTCGAGCACGGTGCGCACGGCGTGACCGGTGCCGCGCTGCTCCCGCTGGACCACGGCGCGCGCGTCGGGGCTGGTGGCGGCCAGATGGCCGCCGACCCGCTCGAGCGCGTGGCCGATGACGACGATGAGCTGCTCGGGACCGAGCTCGCGAGCCGCCGCGAGCATGTGGTCGACCAGTGCGCGTCCGCACAGCTCGTGCAGGACTTTGGGGGTCTGACTCTTCATCCGGGTGCCCTCGCCGGCGGCGAGGACGATGACGGCTGCCGGGCGTGGCACACTCACGGACTGAGGCTCCCTGTGACTGGACGGATCAGGGCATTTGGTGCGGCTACCGCACCGCTACCCTCCCGACACCGTGAGGATACCTGGCTCTCGCCCGGGCGCTTCCGCTGGGGCGGCGCCTCAGAGCTCCCGGAAGAGGATTCGAACCCCTATAAAGTGGACCAAAACCACTTGTCCTGCCGTTTAGACGATCCGGGACAGTTCGGACACGTGGCGTCCGACACCTTCTACGATACCGAGCCCGCGGGCCCGCGCGCGCCCGTAATTAGACCGCATCCCCGCCCCCGCGGCTGAATCTCCTGGTCACAGCAGGGGTCATGGCATACCGGTCACCTAACAGAGCGCCCTAAAAGACGCAAGCCACGAACCCTACCCGTCTTGCCCCGCGGAGTGCGACCTTCCGGCTATTCCCCACTTAGGTCTTCCTAACTTACGCTGGCGTAGGTTACGGTAGCGTAGCCAGGACATTCGACCCATACATGCCGTCGGAGGTAGCTCATGACCGTTGTCGCCGAGCGTCCAGCCCCTTCCCCGAAGCCGGACTTCGAACCCGAACCGAAGTCGAAGGCCGAAATCGTCATCTTCGGGCTCGTGGTCGGGCTCCCGCTCGTGGCATTCGCGGTCGCGGTGCCGCTGGCGTGGGGATGGGGACTACTCGGCTGGACCGACGTCGCCATCGCGTTCGTCTTCTACGTGGTCTCGGGGCTCGGCGTCACCGTCGGCCTGCACCGCTACTTCACGCACGGCTCGTTCAAGGCCAAGCGGCCCCTGAAGATCGCGCTGGGCATCGCGGGCAGCCTGTCGCTGGAGATGTCGGTGCTCGACTGGGTCGCCACGCACCGCAAGCACCACAAGTTCTCCGACAAGGACGGCGACCCGCACTCGCCGTGGCGCTTCGGCCCCGGCTTCAAGTCGATGACCAAGGGCCTGCTCTACGCCCACATGGGCTGGTTGTTCGAGAGCGAGCGCACCAACAGGGAGAAGTACGCCCCCGACCTGTGCAAGGACAAGGACGTCGTCAAGCTGCACAAGTGGTTCGGCGCGCTCGCCGTCATCTCGCTGGTGCTGCCCGGCCTGCTCGGCCTGCTCATCACCTGGTCCTGGCAGGGCGCGCTGACCGCGCTGTTCTGGGGCACGCTCGTCCGCATCGGCCTGCTGCACCACGTGACCTGGTCGATCAACTCGATCTGCCACGTCTTCGGCGATGAGGCCTTCGAGGTACGCGACAAGTCCCGCAACGTGTGGTGGCTGGCCATCCCCTCCTTCGGCGAGTCCTGGCACAACCTGCACCACTCCGAGCCGACCTGCGCCAGGCACGGCGCGCTCAAGGGCCAGATCGACCTGAGCGCCGGCCTGATCCGCATCTTCGAGAAGCTGGGCTGGGCCTACGACGTCCGCTGGCCGACCCCCGAGCGCCTGGCGGCGAAGCGCATTGCCTGAAGCCCTCGCTCCTGCCATGAGCGGCCGCGCGACATCGGCCGTCATTATGGAGACCGTGACCGAACCCCGATCCCGCAGACGTATGTCCGGTAGCGAGCGAAGAGAGCAACTGATCCAGATCAGCCGCACGCTCTTCGCGGAGAAGGGGTTCGACGGGACCTCTATCGAGGAGATAGCGGCTACCGCGCAGGTGTCGAAACCCGTGGTGTACGAACATTTCGGCGGCAAGGAAGGCGTTTACGCGGTCGTGGTCGACCGCGAGATGCAGAAACTGCTCGGCATGATCACCGGCGCGCTCTCCGCCACCCATTCCCTGGTGAAACTCGAACGCGCCGCGCTGGCCCTGCTGCGCTATATCGAGGAGAGCAGCGAGGGCTTCCGCATCCTGGTGCGCGACTCGCACGCCGCCTCCGGCACGGGCACGTTCGCGAGCCTGATCAGCGAGATCGCCAGCCAGGTCGAGGACGTCCTGGCCGACGAGTTCGCCGCGCGCGGCTACGACCCCAAGCTCGCGCCGATGTACGCCCAGATGCTGGTCGGCATGGTCGCGCTGACCGGCCAGTGGTGGCTCGACGTGCGCAAGCCCGGACGCGAGGAGGTCGCCGCCCACCTGGTCAACCTCGCCTGGAACGGCCTCACCGGGCTCAATCCCGACCCGTCGATCACCGCGGCGACGACCCGCGAGCAGGCGGCCCTCGCCAAGCCGCGCACCAGCGACAAGGAACTGCGCGAGCTGGAGAAGGCCAGCGAGAAAGAACTGCGCGAGGCGGAGAAGGCCAGCGAGAAGGAACTGCGCGACCTGGAGCGGGCCAGGGAGAAAGAACTCAAAGAGACCGAAAAGGTCCGCCAGCGGGAGCTGAAAGAGGCCGAAAAAGCCCGGGTGCGCGAGCTGAAGGAGCGCGAGCGGCTGCTGAAGGAGGCGGAGAAGGCCCGGGAACGCGAGGAGAAGATCCGCCAGCGGGAGGCCAAGCTGGCCGAGCGGGCCGCTCGCCTGGAACAACAGGTGGATCCACGTCTTGAACAGGCGGACCGTCCTGAGTGACGATGGTGTAGAGCAGGGCTGACCATCCAGAGTGAGCCGTTGCGGCTACGTTAACGTTCTGTTCAACCGAACGGGGCAATATAGGTCATATGTCCGCGGATCCGGTGCACCCTGCCAACGACCTGCCTCTGCCGCAGGAGCGGTTTCTCAACCGCGAGGAGAGCTGGCTCCAGTTCAACGAGCGGGTGCTCGCCCTGGCCGAGGATCCCACGCTCCCCTTGCTGGAGCGGGTGCGTTTTCTCGCCATCTTCGCGAGCAACCTGGATGAGTTCTTCCGCGTCCGCGTGGCGGGGCTCAAACGCCGCATGGCGACCGGTCTGCTGCGGCGGACCAAGAGCGGGCTGAAGCCGCGCGAGGAGCTCGTCAGGATCGCGGCGATCGCGGACGAGCTGGCCAGGCGGCACGCGGCCACCTTCCACGAGAAGATCTCCCCTGATCTGGCGATCGAGGGCATCCAGATCGCCAGGTGGGAGGATCTGGGCCGCGAGGAGCGCACGGAGCTGCGCAAGCTGTTCAGGGAGCGGATCCGGCCGGTCCTGACCCCGCTGGCCGTGGACCCCGCCCACCCTTTTCCGTATATTTCCGGCCTCAGCCTTAATCTGGCCGTTCTGGTGCGCAATCCGGCGACCGATCATACGGTTTTCGCCCGGGTCAAGGTTCCTTCGCAGTTGCCCAGGTTCGTACAAGCCTCTAAAGAGCGATTTGTTCCGCTTGAAGACGTTATAGCGGCGCATCTGGGACAGCTTTTCAAAGGCATGGAGATCCTCCAGCACCACGTCTTCCGCGTCACCCGCAACGAGGACCTCGACGTGGACGAGGACGTCACCGAGAACCTCATGCAGGCGCTGGAGAAGGAGCTGCTCAGGCGGCGTTTCGGCCCTCCCGTGCGGTTGGAGGTCGAGGACACGATCACCGCCGAGGTGCTCGCGCTTCTGGTGGACGAGCTGGAGCTCGCGCCGCACGAGATCTACCGCCTGCCGGGGCCGCTCGACCTGTCGGGGCTGCACGCCATCGCCGACCTGGACCGCGGCGAGCTCGGTTACCGGCCGTTCGTGCCGGCCGAGGTGATGAACGCCGAGGACGACATCTTCTCGATCCTGCGCGAGCGCGACGTGCTGCTGCACCACCCCTACGACTCGTTCGCCACCAGCGTGCAGCGCTTCATCGAGGCCGCCGCGGCCGACCCCAGAGTCCTGGCGATCAAGCAGACCGTCTACCGGACCAGCGGCGACTCCCCCATCGTGGACGCGCTCATCGACGCGGCCGAGGCCGGCAAGCAGGTCGTGGTGGTCGTGGAGATCAAGGCCCGCTTCGACGAGCACGCCAACATCTCCTGGGCCCGCAAACTCGAACGTGCCGGCTGCCACGTCGTCTACGGCGTGGTCGGCCTGAAGACCCACTGCAAGCTCGCGCTCGTGGTGCGCCAGGAGGCCTCCGGCGAGCTGCGCCGCTACTGCCACATCGGCACCGGCAACTACAACCCCAAGACCGCCCGGCACTACGAGGACTTCGGCCTGCTCACGGCCGACCCGCTGGTCGGCGAGGACGTCACCGACCTGTTCATCCACCTGACCGGCTACTCCAACCACTCCGCCTACCGGCGGCTGCTGGTCGCGCCGCACTCCATGCGCAGCGGGCTGCTGGCCAGGATCGAGCGGGAGATCGCGCACCAGCAGGCGGGGCGCCCCGCCCGGATCCGGATCAAGACGAACTCCCTGGTGGACGAGCCGATCATCGACGCGCTCTACCGGGCGTCCAGGGCGGGCGTTCCGGTGGATCTGTGGGTACGCGGCATCTGCATCCTCCGCCCCGGCATCCCCGACCTGTCCGAGAACATCCGCGTCAGGTCGATTCTGGGGCGCTTCCTGGAGCACTCCCGGGTCTACGAGTTCGGCCTCGGCCGGCGGCCCGAGGTGTGGATCGGCAGTGCCGACCTGATGCGCCGAAACCTGGACCGCCGCGTCGAAGCCCTGGTCAAGGTGACCTCGCAGCAGCACAAGGCCTATCTCGTCGAGCTGATGGACCTGGCCATGGCCGAGACCACCAACGCGTGGCTCCTGAACGCCGACGGCACGTGGGCCCGCCACCTCGGCGAGGATCTGCAGAACCGTCTCATCGGCACCCGCCGCTGGAGGACCGTTGATGACTGACCTGCTCCGGGCCGCCGGAGCCGTGGTCTGGAGGGGTGCGGAGCACCGCCCCGAGGTGGCCGTCATCCACCGCCCCCGCTACGACGACTGGACCCTTCCCAAGGGCAAGCTGAAGTCCGGGGAGCACGTGATCGCCGCCGCCCTGCGCGAGGTGCACGAGGAGACCGGCCTGACCGTCCTGCTCGGCCGGGCCCTGCCGCCCGTCCACTACATGAGCGACGGCCGGCTCAAGCGGGTCGACTACTGGGCGGCGCGGGTGGCCGCCGACGACGGGTTCGTCCCCGGCGATGAGGTGGACGAGCTGCGCTGGGTGCCGGTGGAGGAGGCCAGGCGGCTGCTGACGTACGAATGGGACATGGGGCTGCTGCGGGCGCTGGGGGTCGCGCCGCTCGTGACCGTGCCCCTCGTCCTCGTACGGCACGGCACGGCCGGCTCCAGGGCCGAGTGGTCCGGCGACGACACGGCGCGCCCGCTCGACGCCGACGGCCGCTCCCAGGCCGCCGGTCTGGCCACCGCGCTGGCCGCCTACCGGCCCGATCTGCTGCTCAGCTCGCCCAGCGCCCGGTGCGTCCAGACGCTGGAGCCGTACGGTGGCGAGATCAGGACCGAGCCGCTGCTCAGCGAGGAAGGCCAGGATCCGCAGAAGACCCCCGCCCTGGTCAGGGACATCACCGCGCCCGCCGCGGTGTGCAGCCACGGGAAGGTGCTGCCCGAGCTGATCGAGGCGCTCGGCGGCAAGACCGTGCACCTGCGCAAGGGTGCTTTCGCCGTGCTGCAACGGGCGGGGCGGCACGTGGTGAGCGTCGAACGCCACCCGACGTGACACACCGACCACCCGACCTGACACACCAATCGCGCGGCCTGACACCCGTCGGACGCCACGCGGCTCAGCTCACCACAGGACCGGCAGCCGGGCGAAGCCTTCGGTGATCCTCCCCTCGTTGCGCGGCAGCTCATCGGCCGGCACGGCCAGCCGCAGGCCCGGCAGGCGCTGGAACAACTTGCCGAAGACGGCCACCAGCTCGACCCTGGCCAGGCTGGCGCCGATGCAGAAGCGCGGACCGTACCCGAAGCTCAGGTGCGGCGCGTCTGACGGCGGCCGGCGGATGTCGAACACATCCGGCTCCGGATAGATCCGCTCATCCCGGTTGGCCGCGCCGGGCGTGATCACGACGGCCTCACCCTTGCGGATCGTGCGGCCGTCGAGCTCGATGTCCTCGTGGGCGTACCGGGGCAGGCCGTGCAGGCTCGGCGCGGCCAGCCGCAGGATCTCCTCGACCGCGCCGGGCGCCAGCCCCGCGTCGGCCTTGAGCAGGTCGAGCTGGTCGGGGTTGGCCAGCAGGAGCAGCACGCCGAAGTCGATGCGGTTGACCGTGGTCTCATGCCCGGCGAACAGCAGCGCGCCCGCGAGCTGCGCGATCGCCCCGTCGTCGTCCAGCTCGTCGACCAGGTCCGACAGCACGTCCTCGGCCGGCTCGTGCCGCTTGCGCTCGATCAGGCCCGCCATGTACGCGCCCATCTCCTCGCGCGCGGCCTCCCCGATCTGCGGGTTGAGCATGTCGCCCATGCGCCCGGACACGCCGCTGAAGTACTCCCGGTCCTCGTAGGGAACGCCGAGGAGCCGGCAGATGACCAGCACCGGCAGCGGGAAGGAGAGCTCGGCGTGCAGGTCGACCGGCGGCGTCAGCGCGGCCAGGTGGTCGAGCCGCTCGTCGACCAGCGAGCCGACATGGCCGGTGAGCGCCTTCATCCGGCGCGCCGAGAAGGAGGGCATGAACAGCTTGCGCATGCGCTCGTGCTCGGCCTTCTCCGTGGCCACGTCGCCCCGAGGGCCGCCGAGCAGCGCCGAGCCCGACAGGCGCGCGGCCTTCTCCGGCTCCGGGTGGGAACGCCCCAGACGCGGGTCGTTGAACAGCTTGCGTGCCTCTTCGTACCCGCTGACCAGCCAGACGTCGTCGCCCATGCGGGTGCGTACCCTCGCGATGCCCTCCTTGGCCCGCAGATCCCGGTACGCCGAGGGCACTTCCAGCAGGCTGTCGCGTTCGAAGGGGATGACCGGAAGATTGCTCATAGAACCTTCCTCACTGCCTTGACGGTTTCCGCCCAAACTCTGGGGAACTCGGCGTGGGCCCGCTCGGCCGTGCTGCGCTCGATCCCGATGAGCAGGCCGTACGTGAAGGTGTCCTCGCCTGCCTGCCGGGCGCTCTCCGCCTCCTTCGCCAGCGTCTCCTGAGCGACCACGCCGTCCTGGTGCGCTCCCAGTATCTCCTGGATGTCCTCCGAAAGCTTGGCCAGCTTGCCCATGTTTCCGCCGATGGCCGGTTGGAGCGCCTCAGCGGTGTATCGAGCGCGTTTGGCCGCCTTGCGCACGTCGTGCATGGCGATCTCGCGGCGTTCCGGGTCGTCGATGGCCTGGGCGGTGTCGTAGGCCCTGGTCACCCGGTTCCAGTTGGTCTTCGCGATGGCGCTGAGCTTCTCCCGCGCCGGCTCGGCCGCCGCCTTGCCCAGGATCGGGTCCGAGACGAGCTGGTCGAGCGCGTTGAGAAGGGCGTAGTAGCGGTCGCCGCTGAGCGCCTCCTCGACCCGCGTGTACGCCTGCTGCTCGCGTTCGTGCAGATCCGTGCCGAGCCTGTTCTGGATGGGGCCGCTGACCAGCTCGGGAGCCAGGGAGGCGAGCGTCTTGGCGAACCTGGCCCTGATCACCTCCAGGTCGCGGACCTCGCCGAGCACGGTGCCGAGCCAGCGCAGCTCCTCCTGCACCTCGTCGGTCTTGACGACAACGGCCTTGAACGCCTTCAGCGCGCTGCGCAGCCGGCGGGCGGCCACCCGCATCTGGTGCACGGCGTCCTCCTCGGCCCTGCGCACGCGCGGGTCCTGGGACAGCAGGGCGGCTACCTGGCCGGCCAGGTAATCGACCACGATCTGGGCGGCCGTGCCCGGCTTCGTGGGCGCCTTGGGGAGCGGAGCGGGTTCGAGCAGCTTGGCGAGCTTGCTGGTGGCCTCCGAGGGGACGGCTCCGGCCTTTCTGAGCCGCTTGCCGACCTTGGCCAGCAGCGACCGCTCGCCGTCGAGCAGCTCCGCCTCGACCTCGCGCCACCGGACGATCCTGACCTCTTCGCCGTACACGGTGCCCTTGACGCGGTCGTCGGCGATCTCGACGAGCTTGGTGTCGCCGTCGTGCAGGACGCTGATCGTCCGGCGGGTCTCCAGCTCGGCGACGACCCGGAGCTCGGCTCCACGGGTGTAGGCCCGGACGAGCTCGGCCAGTTCGGCGGGCACGACCTTGGTGCTGCGGGTGAGCGGAGAGGTGATCTCCTGGCGCGCGCCCTTGGCCTTGGGCAGCTTCAGGTGCCAGCCGGCATCCGCGCCGCCGCGCCTGCGTCTGAGCGTGACGCCTCTGGAGGCCAGCCTCAGATCGGGCGTGTCGTAATAAAGAGCCACAAGCTGGTAGCTCTTCGGGCCGACGACATCGCCCAGACCGCTCAGGTCCGGAATCGTGTACTCAGGGGAGACGTCGTATTTGTCCTCGATCTCGATGCCCACTGCACCTCGCAAGTGTCCGATTTCGGCCCATGATGCCACCGCTGGGTGAACATCACACGGGTTGCAGGAGTTCGATTCTGTTGCCTACCGGGTCAGAGAGATAGATCCGCCGGTAGCCAGGCAGGAACTCGTCGGGCGTCTGGGCGGCGTACGCGTCGAGGTCGTCGACCAGGAACGCGGGGTGCGCCTTGCGCGCCGGCCTGAAGTCGTCCTCGATGCCGAGGTGGATCTCCACACTCTCTCCCCTGAACCAGACGCCGCCACGCTTGGCCAGCTCCGGCGGCTTGGGCACCTCCTTGAGGCCGAGCACCCCCTCGTAGAACTCCCTTAACATCGGCTCGCTGCCCTTGGGCGCGGCGAGCTGGACGTGGTGCAGACCTCTGATCATCCGTTTGCCTCCGGTTATTTCTGGGCCACTACGAAGATCCTTCTGAACGGGAAGGGAGTGCCGTAGCTCCTGGCCGGATACACCTCTTCGAGAGTCCTACCCAGGTCGCGCGCGAATCGGCGCTGCTCGTCCGGGTCGAGCCGGTCGAAGATCGGGCGCAGGGCGGTGCCGGACACCCAGTCGAGCACCGGGTTCTCACCGTGCAGGACGTGCGTGTACGTCGTCTCCCACGTGTCCACCTGGGAGCCGCCCTGGTTGAGCAGGTCCAGATACTCCATCGGGTCCCCGACCGGGTTTCCCCTGGTGAGGTTGCTGAGTTTGTCGGACCAGGTACGCGAGGCGCACAGCTCGCGGATGGCCACGTGACTCGGGGCGTCGAAGTTGCCCGGCACCTGGAAGGCCAGCCAGCCTCCGGCCGCCAGCCCGTCCATCCAGTGCTCCAGCACGTCGCGATGCTCGGGCACCCACTGCAGGACGGCGTTCGAGACGAGCACGTCGATGGGGCGGTCCGGCCGCCACGTGGCCACGTCGGCGACCGCGAACCTGACCGGCGTCTCCAGCTTGCGCGCCTTCGTGATCATCGCGGGCGAGGAGTCGAAGCCCTCGATGGTCGCGTCGGGCCAGCGATTGCCCAGCTCCACGGTGAGTTCGCCGCTCCCGCAGCCGGCGTCCACGACATAATCGGGAGCGACCGCCCCGACTCTGGAGATCAGCTCGATGAACGGCCGCGACCGCTCGTCCGCGTAGACGGCGTAGGTGACCGGATCCCACATATCTCTTGACATAAAGATAATTGATATCGAGAGAGATATCTCGATGTCAAGACAGTACACTCGTGTGTCATGACGGAGGATGCTAGAGACGAGGTTGACAGCCTCGTCGCGGCCTGGCGAGCAGAGCGTCCCGACCTCGACGTCGAGCCGCTCCAGGTGCTCTCCAGGGTGTCACGACTGGCCAAACATCTCGACCGGGCGCGACGGGCGGCGTTCGCCGAACACGATCTGGAGCCGTGGGAGTTCGACGTCCTGACGGCGCTCCGGCGGGCCGGCAAGCCGTACGAGCTCAGCCCGGGAGCCCTGCTGCGCGCCACGCTGGTGACGTCGGGGACCATGACCAACCGCATCGACCGGCTCGCCCAGGCGGGGCTGGTGCGGCGGCGGCCGGATCCGGAGGATCGGCGGGGGGTGCTGGTGTCCCTGACCGACACGGGGCTGACGCGGGTGGACGCGGCGTTCGCGGATCTGTTGCGCAGGGAGCGGGAGTTGCTGTCCGGGCTGGGCGGCGACGATCAGCACGTTCTCGCCGCACTCCTCCGCACCCTGCTCGCCCCGTTCGACTCCCCCTTGCGAGGTCCGTCTCCCACCGCCTGAGCTTGTCTCCTCTGCGGCGGGGCCACGTTGCCCGGACCCGCCGACGCCAGTCGCCGTCCGGTCCCGATGATCGCGGACGCGGCGGCGTCTCAGCGTGGAATCACCCAGTCCGGCGTCCAGGTCCCGGCCTCGTCGTGGCCGGTCGCCGTGGCGGCGAGGTGGGCGCGGAGGGTGGTCAGCGCTGGATGGAGGGCCGACTGACGCCACCCCATCGTTGTCAGTCGCCGAGGCGGTCGGCCATCTCCAGCCACTCGCCTTCGATCGTGTCCTTCTGGGAGATGACCTCGCGGAGCTGGGCGTCGAGGCTGCCCAGCTTGGCGTAGTCGCTGGCCGCCTCCGCCATGGCCGCGTGGAGGCGAGCCTCCTGACCGGTCAGCTTGTCGATCTGCCGTTCCAGGCGGTTGAGCTCTTTGCGGAGCTCGCGTTCCTCCTTGGCCGAGAGAGCGGCCTTTCCCTGCTCAGCGGCCGAACCGGACGATTCCACGCCGCCCGTGCCGCCCGCGCCGGCCGTCGTGCCCGAGGCGGCACCCGATCCACCGGAACCACTGATTCCAGCCGCTCCCCCGGAATCCGGCGATCCGGCGGTGCCGGTGGAACGGCCGGACATGGTCGCGCCGGCGGAACGGACGCTGCCGGCGCCGGCCGGGTTGGCCGTCGGGGTGAGGCGGGCGGTCACGGCCGTGCCGGCCGCTCGCCGTTCGAGATATTCGTCCACCCCGCCGGGCAACATCGACAGCCGGCCGTCACCCAGCAGCGCCACGCACCGGTCGGTCACCCGCTCCAGGAAGTAGCGGTCGTGGCTGACCAGGATCAGCGTGCCGGGCCAGCCGTCCAGCAGGTCTTCGAGCTCGTTGAGCGTCTCGATGTCGAGGTCGTTGGTGGGCTCGTCGAGCAGCAGCACGTTGGGGTCGTCCATGAGGAGCCGCAGCAACTGCAGCCGCCGTCGCTCGCCGCCGGACAGGTCGCCGACGAACTTCCACTGCGCCTCGCCCCGGAAGCCGAGGCGTTCGAGGAGCTGGGAGGCGGACCACTCCTTCTTGCCGAGCAGGAGGTACTTGCGTACTTCCTCGACCGTCTCCAGCACCCGCCGCGACGGGTCGAGCTCGGACAACTCCTGGGACAGATGCGCCAGGCGCACCGTCTTGCCCCTGTTCACGCGCCCCGAATCCGGCTTGATCGTGTCAGCGAGCAGCCGCAGCACAGACGACTTGCCGGAGCCGTTGACCCCGATCAGGCCGATGCGATCGCCCGGGCCGAACTGCCACGTGAGGTGATCGAGCACCAGCGGCCCGGTGCCCGGCCCGCCGGCGTGCAGGGTGACGTCTTCAAGGTCGTAGACGGTCTTGCCGAGCCGGGCGGAGGCGAACCGCATCAGCTCGACGACCTCGCGGGCCGGCGGCTCGTTCGCGATCAGGGCCTGGGCCGCGTCGATGCGGAACTTCGGCTTGGACGTACGGGCGGGCGGGCCGCGGCGGAGCCAGGCGATCTCCTTGCGCATGAGGTTCTGGCGGCGGTCTTCGGTGGCTTGGGCGATGCGCGCCCGCTCGGCCTTGGCGAGCACATAGGCGGCATAACCGCCTTCATACCGCTCGACCCGCCCGTCCACGACCTCCCACGTACGGGTGGACACGGCGTCCAGGAACCACCGGTCGTGCGTCACGACCACCAACGCGCTCCTCCGGCTGCCCAGATGCGCGGCCAGCCAGGCGATGGCCTCGATGTCGAGGTGGTTGGTGGGCTCGTCGAGCATGAGCAGATCATGGTCGTCGATCAGTAGCTGGGCCAGCGCCGTACGCCGGCGCTCCCCGCCCGAGAGGTCGGCGGCCCTGGCGTCCAGGTCGAGGTCGCCGATCAGGTTGGCGAGAATCTCGCGGACCCGCTGATCCCCCGCCCACTCGTGCTCGGCCAGCCCGCCGAGGACGATCTCCCCTACGGTGGCATCGGGGGCCAGGGTGTCCTGCTGCGACAGGAACCCGACCCGCAGGCTGCGGTTGTGAGTGACGCGGCCGCTGTCGGGGCGGACGGCGCCGGCGATGACGGACAACAGGGTCGTTTTACCGCCCCCGTTCAGGCCCACCACACCGATGCGCTCCCCGGCCTCGACGCCTAGAGATACGTTGCTGAGGAGCGGCTTAGGCCCATAAGCATGGGAGACCGACTCAAGATTGACCAGATTCATGGCCTCTCCAGACTATCGGCTCCCCACCCGCCTCCCGCCCGTCCAGCCGCGCTCCGGGCGTGGTCGCACGCCTGGCATCCCGGAGACGGCGGCGTCTGTGGTCTTCATGCCCTGGGCAGGTTGAACGAGCGAGGCACCTCGGAGACGAAGAGGCGGACAGCGGCGGGCCCTGGGCCGGTCAGACGAGGGTGGCGCCCTGGACGGGGCCGTGGGCGGGGACGGCCGTGTGGGCGGCGCCTGTGGCCGTCAGGCTCTGGGCCAGGTCGCGGGCGTGGGTGGCGTCGATGGCGAGGAAAGCGCAAGTGGGGCCCGAGCCGGAGACGATCGCGCCCAGGGCTCCGTGCTGGCGGCCCGAGTCCAGGGTGATGGCGAGTTCGGGGCGGAGGTTGAGGGCGGCGACCTGGAGGTCGTTGCTGAGGTGCGCGCCCAGGGAGTAGGCGTCGCCGGTGCTCAGGGCCTCGATCAGCGACTCGTTCAGCTGGGGCCAGGGCACCTGGGTGGCCTCGGCCTGCCTGAGCCGGTCACATTCGGCGTAGACGCTGACCGTCGAGAGGCCGCCGTTCGCCAGCGCGAACACCCAGTGGAACGTGCCGCCCGTGGACAGCTCGCTCAGCTGCTCACCGCGGCCGGTGCCGACCGCCGTGCCTCCCAGCAGCGAGAACGGGACGTCGCTGCCGAGATCTCCGGCGATCTCCATGAGATCCTCGAAGGGCAGGCCCAGGCCCCACAGCTCGTTGCAGGCCACCAGCGCGCCGGCGGCGTCGGCGCTGCCGCCCGCCATCCCGCCCGCCACGGGGATGTCCTTCTGGATGATCAGGTCGGCGCCGTAGGAGCGGCCCGCATGCTTGGCCAGCGCGCGAGCGGCCCGGATCGCCAGGTTGCTGTCGTCGATCGGCACCTGGTCGGACCACTTGCCGTTCACCGCCACGGTGATCGACTCGGACTCCTTCGCCACCACCTCATCGAAGATCGAGACGGCGTGGAAGACGTTGACCAGGTCGTGGTAGCCATCTTCCCTGAGCGGGCCGACAGAAAGCTGCACGTTGACCTTCGCGGGCACACGTACGGTCACCGAACTCATCGATCTTCTGCCACTTTCATCACTTGCCGGGGTCAAGGACACCCGATGCTATCGGGGCCCGCCGCCCTGACATGCGGTTCTCGAGATATCGCTTGCGAGAGGCGCACGTTCTCACCACACAGAGTCAAGTTCGGCGGACGCCGCCCCGGCCCTGGTCAGTGACGAAGAGTGACCTGGTCGTGGTCACACCATCATCCTGCCTGTGCGGCCCGGAGATGTGGCGGAAGTCATTGGACGGAGCTTGGCGGGCGTTGGCAGGATGAAGAGATGCGGGGCCGTGAGTTGAGCGAAGTGCGCGTTGTTGAAGTGCCGCAGTGGCGAGGGTCCGGGGCTCGTACGGCGGAGCGGCTGCGGGAAGGGGCGCGGTTGCTTGCCGGCATGGTGGGGGCGGATCGGCGGGTGCTGGTCGACGTGGACGACGACGATCTTGTCGTCACCGCCTCCAGAGTTCGTGCGGCGCTCGCTGAGGCCGGGACGCGTGGGCTGGTGGTGGTCGCCGGCGGGGACTGCGGGGTGGAGCTGGAGCCCGTGGCGGCGGCTCGCAGGCGCTTTGGGGATCGGCTCGTTGTCGTCTGGTTCGATGCTCATGGCGATCTGAACACGCCCGAATCCTCGCCGTCCGGCGCCTACCACGGGATGGTGCTGCGGGCGCTGACCGGGGAAGGGCCCGAGGGGTTGGTCGCCGGTGAGCCGGTGGAGCCGGGGCGGATCGTGTTGGCGGGGGTGCGTGATCTTGACCCGGCTGAGGCGGCGTTCGTTGCCGGACACGGGGTTCGTCATCTTCCGGTGGCCGACGGCGCCGGGCTGGTGGCGGCGATCGAGGCTTGTGGACCTGGTGACGAGGAGGCCGTCGTCTACGTGCATATCGACTTCGACGTGCTGGATCCTCGGGTCTTCGAGAGTGTGGGGTCTCCTACGCCGGGCGGACTGCGGCCGGAGCAGCTTCTTTCCCTGGTCGGGGCCGTTGCCGAGCGCTTCGAGGTCGTCGGGCTTGGGCTGATGGAGTATGAGCCTGCTCGGATGGAGGATCAGGAGTTGCTCTCCGGGCTGGTTCGGGACCTGGTGGAAGTTTGCGGGCGCCGATGATTCCCGGCCGGGTGCCGAATGGCCGTGTCGTGGTCACCTGCACCGATCACGGTCCCCCTATGCAGGCAATCGCGGCCCGAGCGCGTCCTCGTACGGCAGGCGCACCGTGATCGTGAGGCCGCCTTGGTCGCGCGGCCGTGCGGTGACGGTGCCGTCGTGCGCGACGGCGATGGCCCGGACGATCGACAGGCCGAGCCCACTGCCGTGCCCGGAGTCCAGCCGGTCGCCGTTCAGCCGCCGGAACGGCTGGAAGATCGTCTCGATCTCGTACGGCGGCACGACGGAGCCGGTGTTCTCGACCGTCAGCTCCACCATGTCGCCGGACCGCCGGCTGGTCACCCACACCTCTCCATCGGGGACGTTGTGCCTGATCGCGTTCTCGGTGAGGTTCTGCACCAGCCGTTCCACCAGCGCCGGTTCACCCGCGGTCGGCGCGCTGTGCGGCGCGCAGTGCAGGGTGATCCCCCGGTCCGCGGCTTCCTCCCCTGCCTGGATCACGACATGCTCCACCACGTCGGCCAGATCGAACCGGCTTGGATCGAGAATCCGCTGCTCACCCTCGGCCAGCGCGAGCAGGCCGTCGATCAGCCGCTGATGTCTGGCGTTGACCAGGAGCAGCGACTCGCCCAGCCCTCTGAGCTCCGGGGTCGCGTCGGGCCCGTGAATCGCCACGTCCACCAGGGTGCGGTTGACGGCGAGCGGGGTGCGCAGCTCGTGCGAGGCATTGGCGATGAAGCGGCGCTGACCGTCCAGCGCGCGGGCCTGCCGTCCGAGCATGCCGTCGAAGATGTCGGCCAGTTCCTTGATCTCGTCGAGTGGGCCGTCGTAGCCGATCCGGTCGGTCAGGTCGTGACTCTGCGCCACGCGCCGGGCGGCGAACGTCACCTTCCGGGCCGGGCGAAGCACCAATCCGGCCGCCCACCACCCTGCTCCGGCGGCGATCGCCGTCGGTCCGAGCAGGGCGAGTGCTCCCCAGTCGCGCAGGTCGCGCCTGGTGTCGCGCAGATAGCCTTTCACCCGCGCCGATTCGAGAGCCACCAGGCGCTGGTCCATCACCACGAGGTTGCCGACGCCGGTCTCGACCACGGGTGGACCCAGATCCGGAGCCTGGAGCCGCTGTCCGACGATGAGCATGACCACGGCCAGCAGCAAGGCGCCGATCAGGAAGGCCATGGCACCGAACAGCAGGGCGAACCTCATCCGCATCGTCGTTCTCATGAGATCCGGTATCCGACTCCTAAGACGGTCTTGATGACCTCGGGCTCGCCGAGTTTTCTGCGGAGTTTCACCATCGTGGTCCTGACCGTGTTGGTGAACGGGTCGATTCGCTCGTCCCACACCTTGTCCAGCAACTCCTCGGCCGACACCACGGCGCCGCGGGCCCGCAGCAGGACGGCGAGCACGCCGTACTCCTTGGGCGCCAGCGGGACGTAACGGCCGCCGCGGAAGACCTGCTGATGCGTCAGGTCGAGGCTGATGCCCGCGTGGTGCAGGATCGGCGGCGCGGCGGGGGTGGCGCGGCGGCTGAGCGCACGCACCCGGGCCAGCAGTTCCTTGAAGGCGAACGGCTTGGGCAGGTAGTCGTCCGCGCCGAGGGACAGGCCCACCACGCGATCCCGTACGTTGCCGGCGGCGGTCAGCATGAGGATCCGGACCAGCCCGCCGGCCTCGACCGTCTTCCTGCAGACCTCGTCGCCGTGCAGCCCAGGAAGGTCACGGTCCAGGATGAGCACGTCGTAGTCGTGGCCCGCGAGCCGTTCCAGGGCCGCCGCGCCGTTGTAGGCGACGTCCACGGCCAGCGCCTCTTTGCGAAGGCCGGCCGCGATCGAGTCGGCGAGTACGCGCTCGTCCTCGGCGACCAGGATCCGCATCGCTGCCTCCCATGTCCTTTCGGAGTTGCCATCTGCCGCAGCCTGTCAGCGGCGAGGTAATGCCGGCATAACCACATCCGGTAACGCCTGTCTTATGGGCCGGTTGCTGGACTGCGTCGTGTCCTTCATGACCCCTGGATCCTCGGGACGCCGATGTCGTTCGCCTCCCCCTTGTTTCTGTGGCTCTTCATGCCTGCCGTACTCCTGATCTACTGGATTCTCCCCCGGCGCCACCGCGACGCGGTCGTCGCTGGTGCGAGCCTGCTCTTCTACGCCTGGGGAGCCGGGCCGTCCGCGCTGCTGCTGCTGTCGGCGATCGCCGTCAATTACGGCGCCGGTCTCGCGCTCGACTCGGCGCGACTGCGGGACCGGCCAGGAGCGCGCCGCGCGGTGCTGCTGGCGACCGCCGGATGGGATCTGTCGATGCTCGCGGTGTGGAAGTACGCCGGTTTCGCCAGCGTGCAGATCGACGCCCTGACGAACGCGCTGGGGCTGAGCCACAGTCCGATCGTGAGCCTGGCCCTGCCGATCGGGATCTCGTTCTTCACCTTCCATCACCTGTCGTACGTGGTGGACGTCTACCGCCGCAGCACACCGGCCCAGCGGAACCCTGTCCGGTTCATCACCTACATCGCCATGTTTCCCCAGCTCATCGCCGGGCCGATCGTCCGCTACCACGAGATCGCCGGGCAGCTCGGCGCCGCGCCCCAGGACCGTCTCGGCGACCTCGCCGCCGGCTTTCCCCGCTTCGCTCTGGGCCTGGCCAAGAAGGTGATCGTGGCCGACTCGCTGGCGCCCGTGGCGGACGCCGCGTTCGCGCACGCCGGTGGCCCGATCAACACGCCGACCGCCTGGCTGGGAGTGCTGGCCTACACGCTGCAGATCTACTTCGACTTCTCCGGCTACTCGGACATGGCCGTCGGGCTGGGGATGATGTTCGGGTTCCGGCTTCCGGAGAACTTCGACCGGCCTTACTCGTCGTACTCGGTCACCGACTTCTGGCGGCGCTGGCACATGTCGCTGTCCCGCTGGTTCCGTGACTACGTCTACATCCCTCTTGGCGGCAACCGCGGCGGCGCGCTGAGGACCTACCGCAACCTGCTGATCATCTTCGTGCTCTGCGGTTTCTGGCACGGCGCCGGGTGGACGTTCCTGGTGTGGGGCCTGTACCACGGTGCCCTGCTGGTGGCGGAACGACTGCTGGGCTGGGATCGTCCGCCCGGCACCGCCTGGGCCTTGGCGCTGCGCCGCGGCATCACGTTCCTGCTGGTCGTGGTGGGCTGGGTGTTCTTCCGGGCGACGAGCATGGCTGAGGCCGGGAGCATGCTGCGGGCGATGTTCACCTGGCGGCCGGGCCCGCTGGACGAGTTCGCCGCGTACGCCGCCAACCACCAGCGGCTGCTCATCTTCGCGCTGGCACTGGCCGTGGTGCTGCTGCCGGCCACGCGACCGGGCCGGCGACCTGTGCCGGCACGGCTGGCACGTGCCGCGGTGACGTGGGTGGCCGCTCCCTACGCGGCGCTGCTCGTCGCCGCCGGCACCTTCAGCCCCTTCCTCTACTACCAGTTCTGACGAGGTTCCGCATGAGGACACCCCACACCTTGCTGGCCGCGGCGCTGTTCTTCGCCGGTCCCGCGCTGGCCTACACCGCGGGCGTGCGGGCGGCGGAAATCGAGAACCGGAGCCTGCCGGAGTTCCCGGCGGTGTCACGTGGCTGGGAGATCGTCCCGGAGGTGGAAGCCTGGACGACGGCTCACCTGCCGTTGCGGCAGTACGCGGTCCGCGGGAACGCGGCCCTGTCGGAGCTCCTGTTCAAGGAGGCGCCGTCCTACGGCACGGCGGGCGCCACGGACTATCCGCGGGTGATCCAGGGGCGTGACGGGTGGCTCTACTTCGGCGACGACGTGACCGAGGCGTGCCGTCCGCGCCGGTCCATCGCCGAAACCCTGGAACGGTTGCGCCGTCTGGCCGAGATCGTGCGAAAGTCCGGCAGGCGGTTCGTGTTCACGGTGGCCCCGGACAAGACCACGATTCACCCGGACCGGCTGCCGGCGCGTTTCCCCGGCCGGACCTGCCTCTTCAGGCGCAAGCAGGAGTTCTGGGCCGCGCTGCGGGCGGCACGGCTGCCCGGTTACGTGGATCTCCGGGGTCCACTGGAGCGGTCCGGCCTGCCGGCGTACTGGCGGACCGACAGCCACTGGGACGAGCACTCCGCCGGGCTGTACGGCGCCGAGGTGGCCCGGACGCTCCAGCCTGGCCTGTCCCGGGACACCCGGCTGGAAAAAGTCGGGCGAGTGCCGCGAAATGGTGACCTGGGCGGGTTGCTAGGCATACCGGTCGAGGAGACCATCGACCGGTGGCGGCTGGTACGGGACGGAGTGCGACGGGTCCGGCAGGACGACCGCGAGTTACCCGTGTCGTTCAGCACCGCCAACGCCTCAGACCGGGCGCCGCTGTATCGGCCCCGGACCCTGCTCATCGGCGACTCCTTCACCCGCAACTCGCTGCCGTGGCTGCTGCCGTACTTCGCCGACGTCACCTACCTGCGCAGTGACGCCCAAGGGGAGCGCATCGCGGAAAAGGTCGGCCGGAGTGAGACGGTGGTGGTCGAGATCGTGGAGCGCCATCTCGTCGGTGGTCACGCCGAGATGCTGGACGACCGCACGCTGGACACCCTCGACCGGGTGCTCTCCAGGTCGTCCATGGCCGCCGAGTGATCGGCCGGCTGATCGCGTTCGGCATCGGAGAGGGTCAGCGCGCGGGCGCGGGCCAGGGCGTCGCCGGCGGCAGTCCGCCTGGGGGTCAGTTTTCACGTGTCGCCCACAGGGTCGGCTCAGCTTCACATGTCACCCACAGGGGTGGCTCAGCTTCACATGTCGCCCACAGGGGTGGCTCAGCTTCACACGTCGCCCACAGGCATGGCTCAGCCAGGGCGTACGGTGCCGCGGTAGGTGGTGCGGTAGTAGGGCGAGGTGACGAAGTTGGTCCTTCTGACCACGTCGCCTGTCTTGGGGGCGTGGATCATGACGCCTCCTCCTAAGAAGAGGGCCACGTGTGTGGGGTCGCCAGTGCCGCCGCCGAAGAAGAGCAGGTCGCCTGTGCGGCGGGCGCTGAGTGGGATCCTGCGGCCCTGGCGGAACTGGGTGCCTGTGTAGTGGGCCAGCGATACGCCTGCTCTGGACCAGGCGTAGAGGGTCAGGCCGCTGCAGTCGAAGCCTTTTGTGGTGGCTCCTCTTCCGATCCCCAAGGTGGCACCTTTTATGGAGCCTCCGCCCCAGGAGAAGGAGACGCCCAGCTGACCGACGGCTGCGGCGGCCGCGATCCGCCCTCTCTGCACCTTCTGCCCCTTGCTAGTGCTCGGGGCCGTGATGGCTCGGCGTGGGTGGTGCGCCTGGACGAAGGGGGCGGGGTCCGCGTAGGCGGGGGTGACCGTGGCGGCCAGGGCTGTGAGGAGGCTTGTGCTGAGGGCGAGCCACAGGCGGGTGGCGAGGCGAGCGTTC
This sequence comes from Nonomuraea sp. NPDC002799, assembly GCF_053592075.1. Classification (NCBI taxonomy): domain Bacteria; kingdom Bacillati; phylum Actinomycetota; class Actinomycetes; order Streptosporangiales; family Streptosporangiaceae; genus Nonomuraea; species Nonomuraea sp. NPDC002799. The sequence continues at coordinate 97,527 of NZ_JBSFVA010000006.1, read as the reverse complement.
ATGCCGGTCAGGATGGTTGGAAAGGCGCAGGCGGCGATGACCCGAACGTGGTTCTGTGGACAGACCGAGGCGGGTGGGTGAGGCTGTGGATAACACTGCGCCCAGCACGGAGCTCAAGAAGCAGCAGGCCAAGGCGGGTGGATGGAGGTCAGGGTTTGGCTTCGGCTATGCGGGCGAAGGCGGTGACGTCGAGTTGCTCGCCCCTGGTCGACGGGTCCACGCCGGCGGCCCGCAGCGCCGTTTCCGCCTGGGCCGGTGAGCCGGCCCAGGAGGCCAGGGCGGCGCGGAGGGTCTTGCGGCGTTGGGCGAAGGCGGCGTCGATCACCGCGAACACCTGCTGCCTCGTCGCCGTGGTGACCGGCGGGTCGCGGCGGGCCAGGGAGACCAGGCCGGAATCGACGTTGGGGACGGGCCAGAAGACCGTACGGCCGACGGGTCCGGCTCGGCGTACGTCCGCGTACCAGGCCGCCTTGACCGACGGCACTCCGTACACCTTGGAGCCCGGATCGGCGGCGAGGCGGTCGGCGACCTCCGACTGGACCATGATCAGGCCCTTGCGCATGGACGGGAGAACCTCCAGGAGGTGGAGGATCACCGGGACGGACACGTTGTACGGAAGGTTGGCGACCAACGCCGTGGGCGTGTAACCCCGCAGGTCCTCAAGAACGATTCTCATGGCGTCGGCGTTCACGACGGTGAGCTTGTCGGACAGGTCGCGGCCGGCGACCGTGATGGGGAGCTGGGTGGCGAGGACCGGATCGATCTCGACGGCCACGACGTGTGCCGCCGACGACAGGAGCTCGAGCGTCAGCGAGCCGAGGCCCGGACCGACCTCGATGACCACGTCATCTGGTGACAAATCGGCCACGCGGACGATGCGCCGGACGGTGCCGGCGTCGATCACAAAATTCTGGCCCAGCCTTTTTGTCGGACGAAGATCTAGCTTATCCGCCAAAATACGTATTTCTGCAGGGCCCAACAGCCTCATCATCCAACCAGTCTCCCGCATCGAAGAACCTGCGATGGCGGATGGGGAGACCAAAGGAGAGGATGGCGTGGAACAGGAAGGAACGTCCCTCATGGAGCCAACGGGCGCCGCGCCGCTCCGCCCGACGGATTTGCGGGGAATCGGGCCGTACCGGCTGCTGGGGAGGCTGGGCGAGGGCGGGATGGGAACGGTGTTCCTCGCCCGCGCACCGACGGGGCGATTCGTCGCGCTCAAGGTCGTGAAGGCGGAGTTCGCCAATCAGGAGGGGTTCGCGGCCAGGTTCCACGCGGAGGTGGAGAACGCCCGCAGGGTGGCGTCGTTCTGTACGGCCCAGGTGCTGGACAACGGCAACACCGGCGACGGCCGGCCCTACATGGTGACCGAGTACATCGCGGGCACTCCCCTGAACGAACAGATCTCCAGGTACGGAGCACTGGAGCCGGGACCGCTGCACGGCGTCGCGCTGGGCGTCGCGGCGGCGCTGGCGGCCATCCATGTGGCCGGGCTGGTCCACCGAGACCTGAAGCCGGCGAACGTGATCCTCTCCCTCTCCGGACCCCGGGTGATCGACTTCGGGATCGCCCGCGCGCTCGACCGGGAGACCGGGTTCACGCTCTCCGGCGAGCTGCTGGGCAGCCCTGGGTGGTGGGCTCCTGAGCAGGTACGCGGTGAGGTCGTCAGCCCGGCCGCCGACATCTTCGCCTGGGGCTGTCTGGTGGCGTACGCGGGCAACGGGCGTCATCCGTTCGGCCGTGGCGACCCCATCACGATGGCCTCGCGCGTTCTGAACACCCCGCCCGACCTGGGTGCGCTGCCCGCGCCGCTCAACGAGCTCGCACGGCGGGCCACCTCCATGGAGGCCGTCCACCGTCCCTCGGCGCAGGAGCTGCTGATCGCCCTGGTGGGAGGCAGCTCGCCCGCCCAGGTCACCGTCGATCCGCCGACCCTGGTCGCCACCGAGATGCTGAGCGACTGGCAACCACCGCAGAACGTCGTTGACGAGCCCGACATCACGGCGACGTTCACGACGCCGCCGCCGAGCGACACCATGGGCAACAGGGCCGTCAGCCGGCCGGGCACAGGGGGCTCGGCTGGTTCGAGTGACTCCCGTGGCACGGCCGGCACAGGTGGCGCGGGGGGTCCGGCGGGTTCCACCGGTCCGGCCGGTTCCACCGGTTCTGCGCGTTCTGCGGGTGGGGTGCCGCAGGGGAACCAGGCCGGTATGCCCAACGCCGGGCAGCCACAGGCCCATCAGTCGAAGTCGCAGCCGGGTCAGGCGCCGCCGAGTCAGGCGTCCATCGAGGAGCTGGCGCGCAGGGAGGAGCGGGCGGCCAAGGAGGAGTTCGCCCGGTGGGAGGCGCAGGCTCGGCAGCGTGAGCAGGAGCAGGAGCAGGCTCTCGCCCAGCAGAGAGAGCAGGCCAGGCAGCAGCAGGAGGAGCAGGTGCGGCCTCGGCTGGGGTTGCTGGGCAGGGGTCGTGCGGCGGCCAAGGGGCGCGCGAAGAACAAGGGACGCGCGGGCAAGGGCCAGGAGCCGGACATCGGCCGGGAGCCGGATGACGGACGGCCGCGCGGGCCGGCGTCGCCGGACCACGAACAATCAGGCGCCTCGCCGGTTGACGGCCGGCCCCGTGGAGCGGTGCTGCCGGACGGCGGGCGCGGACGCGGCACCGCGCCGCAAGACGACCGTCAAGGACGCGGAAGTGGGTCGCAGGACGACCGCCAAGGACGCGGCACCGCGCCTCAGGACGACCGCCAAGGACGCCAAGGAGCGCCGCAAGACGACCGTCAAGGACGCCAAGGAGCGCCGCAAGACGACCGTCAAGGACGCGGAAGTGGGTCGCAGGATGACGGGCAGGAGGTGCGGTTGCGGCAAGGCGGTCCGATCGGGACCGAGACGCAGCCGGGCCAGGACCGTCCGGACGTCCTGGCGGGCGACGAGCCCGACACCCTGGGCGGGTCCAGGACGCCCGGTACGCGGTGGCTCATCGCCGCCGCCGCGGCCGTGCTGGCCATCGTGGTGACGGTGGCCGTGCTGATCCTCACCTCGGCCCGCCCCCAGACCACCACGACGGCCGACGACCCGACCCAGGCCGCCACCAGCAGCCGCCCGAACGACGTGGGCCGCAGGTTCGCGCTGGGCGGCAACTTCGACGACCCCGTCGCGATCGTCGCGGCGGCGCCGGAGTGCGGGCTGAAGGAGTATGAGGGCTCGACGGCGACCCAGGGCCAGCTCTGCGTCATCCGCTGGACCATGCTGAACCCGGGCGGCGAGCGCAAGCAGCTCATCCAGCCCGTGGTCACCATGATCGACGACAGGGGCGGCGAGCACGACCCGATCCCCGTCATCCTGCCGCCGTCGATCCTGCCGGGCGCGCGGGTGGACAGCGCGTTCGTGTTCGATCTGGCCACGTACCGCAAGCCCGTGAAGATGACGGCGAGCCTGCTGGAGAGCGGCAAGCAGATCGAGGTCGCGCTGTGATGATCCGATCGGCGCTCTTAGCGCTCATACTCGCCGCCGCGGCCACCGGACCCGCAGAAGCTGTGGCAACCGCCGCGGCCACCGGACCCGCAGGAGCCATCACGGCCACCGGACTCACAAAAGCCGCATCCGCCGCGGTCACGAGCGCCTGCGCCGGTGCCGCCGACTTCGATGGCGACGGCGTGGACGACGTGGCCGTGGGTGATCCGTTCGCCGACGGCCAGAAGGGGGCCGCGCACGTGTTGTCGGGCGGCAAGGTCGTCCCCGTCACCGTTCCCGGCCTCGCCAGGGGCGACGCTTTCGGCTGGTCGGTACGCCTGGCGAAGGTCGACGCCGACGCCTGCGCCGACCTCGTGATCGGCGCCCCGTACGCGGACGTCGACGGCACCGAGGACGCCGGCGCCGTGTACGTCGTCTACGGCGGTGGCACCACGCCGCCGCAGCGCCTGGCGGCACCGCAGCCGCAGCGGTTCGCGCACTTCGGGTGGTCGCTGGCGGCCCGCGACGATCTGGTGGCGATCTCCGCGCCCTATGAGGACGAGGGGCAGCTCCTCGACGTGGGCGCCCTCTACGTGCGCAAGGGCGCGGGCCAGCTCAGGCGGATCAGCCAGGAGACGGTGGACGTCCGGGGCAACAGCGAGGTGGGCGACCAGTTCGGCTGGTCGATGGCGTTCGGGCCGAAGAACGGGCTGGTCGTCGGCGTTCCGTACGAGAACGACGACGGCGCCGGCCGCCAGGTGGAGGCCGGGAAGATCGACTCGGGCTCGGTCGTCTTCATCGACGACGTGCTGGCCCCGAAGATCACCTCGCTCAAGCTCGACTCGCCGACCGACGTCTCCGGCGACAGGTACGGCTACGCCGTCGCCTACGCCGAGGGCGCCGGCTACGCGCTGAGCGCACCCGGATCCGGGTACGTGCAGCTCCTCAACCCGAGCAGGAAGCTCACGAGAAGGGTGACGCAGGCGGGCAAGCAGGCGTTCGGGTTCTCGATGGCCGCGTCGGCGGACGGCCGGCTGGCCATCGGAGCGCCGTACGGCGGCGGCGTCCGGATCGTCTCCTGGAAGGACCCCGCCGAGGACCGGAAGGTGGGCGGCGATGACGGGCTGTTCGGCTGGTCGATGGCCTTCAGCGGCAACAAGCTCTACGTGGGGCAGCCGGACGCGCAACCTTTCGGGAAGGTCGGGGTGAGCGGGCGGAACGCCGAGACGTTACAACCGATCCAGCCGCCCAAGGGCGCCGACTTCGGCGTGTCCGTGAGCGGCTGACACCGGAAACGTGGGCAACACGCGTGACATCGGAAACGTGGGCACACCCCGGACACGTGGGCTACACCCCGGGGAACAGGTGGGCGCCGCAGTTGGGCCACTGCCGCTGCCACCTGCCCTCCACCTGCTGGTAGAGGAGCTGGGCCCGATAGGTCTGCTCCTCCGCCGGCCAGGTGTTCGGCAGCCCGGTCCCGCCCACCGCCTCCCACATGGGCCGGCTGAACTGGTACATCCCGTAGTAGGGCCCCGCGGGGTTGTACGCCCCGGGGTCGCCGTGCGCCTCGCACTCCGCCAGCGCCCGCCAGTCGAGCCGCAGGACGGCCGGCTCGATGGGCAAGGTGTGCGGCGGAGTGACCGTGATGACCGTTCCGTCCTTGGGGAAGCTGTTCAGCGGCGGGTTCACCTGGTACCCGGGCCCGAGAGGCACCCGCTTGCGGCTGAGCACCTCGCGCACGGTCGGCGCCGTGGTGCGCGAGGTGAACTGGGTGCTGCCCGCGACCACGTACACCTTGCGCCTGGTGTAGACGGTGAGCTGCATCCCCGACAGCGGCACGGCGTGGCCGGGCGGGGCCGAGAGCCGGCCGGACACGGGGGTGAGGTCCATCTCGGCCAGGGCGTCGCCGACGTTCGTGGCGGTGACCAGGTGGGTGGTGGTGTGGCCGTCCAGGGTCAGCGTGATCGGGCGGGCCCGGTAGACCTGGATGGTGGCCCCGTCGGCGACGTCCGCAGGGCCCGGCGGGCTGACGACGTCGCCGTAGCCGACCGAGACCCCGGCCTTGGCCAGCACCTCGCGTACGGTCCCCGAGAAGCCGCGCACGGCCGTCGACTCGCCTTCGACGACCACGACCACCTCTTTGACCAGGAACGACATCGCCATGACCCCGCCCAGCACCATCGCGCCCGCCAGGCACACGAACGGTGTCCACGGGGAACGCCACGGGATCGGCGGACGCGGCGCACGCCTCTTGCCTCGCACGAACCACCTCCGATAGCGGGCATCACGGCCGAACGCTAGCGGCGGGCGGCGGCCGGCATCCACCGGTTCACCTAATGATGGTCACCACTCTCCGAAGACCGTGACTCCGTTGGCGCCGATCGCCTCGCACAGCTCATCCGGATGCACGTTCTTGACCTCGGCGAGGCAGCGCAGGGTGAGCGGGATGAGGTAGGGGGCGTTGGGCTTGCCGCGGTGCGGGACCGGCGGCAGGTAGGGGGCGTCGGTCTCGACCAGCATGAGCTCCTTCGGGGCCACCTCGGCGGCCGCGCGGAGGTAGGCGGCGTTCTTGTACGTGACCGGCCCCGAAAAGGACATGAAATATCCGGCATCGGCACACTTTTTCGCCATTTCGGCGTCGCCCGAGAAGCTGTGGAACACCACCGTCTCCGGCGCCCCTTCGGCGGCCAGCACCTGCAGAACGTCGTCGTGCGCCTCCCGATCATGGATGACCAGCGCCTTCCCGGTGCGCTTGGCGATCTCCACGTGCGCACGGAAGCTGGCGTGCTGGTCGTCCTTGCTCGCCCAGTCGCGGTAGTAGTCGAGCCCGGTCTCCCCCACCGCCCGCACCTCGGGCCGCCGTGCCAGCGCCTCGATCTCGGCCAGGACCTCGGGGGTGGCCTCGTGGGCCTCGTTCGGATGGATGGCCACCCCGGCGTACACGTCCGCGTGCCCGGCCGCCGCGTCCGCGTTCCAGCGGGAGGACTTGAGGTCGTAGCCGATCGTGACCAGCCTGGTCACGCCGACGGCCCGCGCGTCCGCCAGGATGCTCCGCACGCTGGCCGCCGCCGCCTGGGCGGCCTGTGCCACCGGATCGCCTGACGACGCCTGCCTGTTGCCCACCATGATGTCGAGGTGGCAGTGGCTGTCGAAAACGGGTGCGGAAAGCGGCTCTGGGGCAGCGGGAATCTTGCTCACGCCCTCTAACGTAGCCGCCGGCGAGGAACGCAGCCGCCGATGGGGGCGGAGCCGGTCACTCCGCCCTCCAGGGCTACGGGCTCACTTCTCCAGCCGGGCGAGCTCCTCCTCGACGACCTTCGGGTCGAGCTTCTTGAACAGCGGCACGGGCGGCGCGAGCGGCGTGCCCGGCTTGATCGGCCGGTGCTCCCAGCGGGCGGCCCCGTTGTACTCGCCGGTGATCACCGGGTAGGGGGTGCCGCCGTCCTCGTCGACCTCGCGGATCTCCGGCATGCCCGACCAGACGTCCTCGCCGCCCAGCATGGCGTGCACCTTGTTGGAGGAGCCGGGCAGGAACGGCGTGAGCATCGTCTTGGCGTCGTCGACCACCTGGAGCGCGACGTGCAGGATGGACTTCTGCCGCTCCGGGTCGTCCTTGAGCTTCCACGGCTCCTGGTCGGCCAGGTATTTGTTGGCCTCGCGGACGACGTCGAACGCCTCGGTGATGGCGTTCTTGAACCTCGACCTGCCCAGCTCCGCGCCCACCGGGCCGAAGGTGTTGCGCGAGCGCTCCAGCAGGGTCCGGTCGGCGTCGGTCAGCTCGCCGGCCTCGGGCACGGAGCCGAAGTTCTTCGCGGCCATCGAGATCGACCGGTTGACCAGGTTGCCCCAGGCCGCGACGAGCTCGCCGTTGTTGCGGTTGACGAACTCCTGCCAGGTGAAGTCGGTGTCCTGGTTTTCCGGGCCGGCCACCGAGATGTAGTAGCGCAGCGCGTCGGCGTCGTAGCGCTCAAGGAAGTCGCGGACGTAGATGACGACCTGGCGGGAGGAGGAGAACTTCTTGCCCTCCATCGTCAGGAACTCGCTGGAGACGACCTCGGAGGGCACGTTGAGCTTGCCCAGCGCGCCGACCGAGCCGTCGCGGGCCCCCACCCCGTTGTAGCCGAACAACATCGCCGGCCAGATCTCGGCGTGGAAGACGATGTTGTCCTTGCCCATGAAGTAGTAGCTGCGGGCGTCGGGATTCTGCCACCACTGCCGCCACGCGTCGGGGTCGCCGGAGCGCTTGGCCCACTCGATGGAGGCCGACAGATAGCCGATCACCGCGTCGAACCAGACGTAGAGCCGCTTGTTGGACTGGTCGCGCCAGCCGTCGAGCGGGATCGGCACGCCCCAGTCGAGGTCGCGGCTGATCGCCCTGGGCTGCAGGTCGCCGAGCAGGTTGAGGGCGAACTTCAGCACATTGGGCCGCCACTCGCCCTGCTTGGCCTGCAGGTAGGAGCCCAGCACCTCGGCGAAGGCGGGCAGGTCGAGCATGAAGTGCTCGGTCTCCACGAAGACCGGGGTCTCGCCGTTGATGCGGCTCTTGGGGTTGACGAGCTCGATCGGGTCGAGCTGGTTGCCGCAGTTGTCGCACTGGTCGCCGCGCGCACCATCGTAGTTGCAGATGGGGCAGGTGCCCTCGATGTAGCGGTCGGGCAGCGTGCGGCCCGTGGACGGGGAGATCGCGCCCATCGTGGTCTTGGGGAAGATGTAGCCGTTGTCGTAGAGACCCTTGAAGATCGCCTGCGTGATGGCGTAGTGGTTGCGGGTCGTGGTCCTGGTGAACAGGTCGTAGGACAGGCCCAGGCCGGTCAGGTCTTCGGCGATCACCCGGTTGTAGCGGTCGGCCAGCTCGCGGGCGCTGACGCCCTCCTTGTCGGCCTGCACCTGGATGGGAGTGCCGTGCTCGTCGGTGCCGGACACCATCAGCACCTTGTTGCCCGCCATCCGCTGGTAGCGGCTGAAGACGTCGGACGGAACGCCGAACCCTGAGACGTGCCCGATGTGACGGGGGCCGTTCGCATACGGCCACGCGACGGCGGTCAAGATGTGCTGGGACATGGTTCTAAGCCTACGGGTTCCTCTTAGATCAATTGGTACGAGCCGTCATGCCCGGCCGACGGGCCGTTGGCATGACGGCGGCGCGCCGCTGAACGGTCAGCGGGCGTTTCCTGAACGGACGTGAGCCGGAGTGCGGCGGATGGCCGACCCCGGCAGCGCGTACAGGGATGGTCAAGCCTTGGTCTCCTCCAGGGACACCGCGGGCTCGTTCAGGGACACGGCGGCGGCGGCCTCCTCGGCGGCCTTGGCGGCCACGTCGATGGAGCTCTCGCGGGTGCGGCGGATGCCCAGGATGCTGATGAACAGCGCGGCGAAGATCGTCTGGAAGCTCATGATCAGCGCCGTGGCCGACGGCACGACGATGCGCAGCGACTCGCGCGGGTCCAGCTCGCCGAAGCTGCGGACCTGCCAGTGCACCAGCGACATCACCAGGCCCACCAGACCGGCCAGCGCCAGCAGGCCGCCCACCACGAGCCCCTTCTCCAGGGTCACGATGTCGATGAGCCGGCGGATGCGCGGCGACTCCGGCAGGAAGCCCTCCTCGGCCGCGTAGACCTTGGTGAACACCGCGAAGAGCGCCGCCTGGAAGCCGATCACCACCAGCGCGGCCGTGCCGACCAGGGTGTCGACGTCGAACGCCAGCTCCCCGATCTCCACCGGCCCGAACGTCAGCGCGGTGCCCGCGACCAGGCCCACGACCATCATGAGCACGCCGGGGTAGAAGAACAGCCACTTGGGGCTGTAGAGCAGCAGGAAGCGCAGGTGGCGCCAGCCGTCGCGCCACGAGCGCAGGTGCGGCGGCCGGGAGCGGCCGTCCGGCGAGAGCGTCGTGGCCACCTCGCGCACGTCGAGACCCGACAGCGTGGAGCGGACCACCATCTCCGAGGCGAACTCCATGCCGCCGGTCTGGAGCTGCAGCCGCAGGATCGAGTCGCGCCGGAAACCCCGCAGGCCGCAGTGGAAGTCGCCGATCGCCGACGGGTAGAACAGCCGCCCGACGAACGACAACACCGGGTTGCCGAGGTAGCGGTGCAGCGGTGGCATGGCGCCCTTGGCGATGCCGCCCTTGAAACGGTTGCCCATCACCAGGTCGGCGCCGTCGCGCAACTGCTCGACGAACGGCAGCAACGCGGTGAAGTCGTAGGAGTCGTCCGCGTCGCCCATGATGACGTATTTGCCGCGTGCCGCCCTGATGCCGCCCATGAGGGCGTTTCCGTAGCCCTTCTCGTCGACATGAACCACGCGGGCTCCGGCATCGCGGGCAAGCTGCTGCGAGCCGTCCGTGCTGCCATTGTCGGCGATCAGGACTTCACCCTCGATGCCGTGCTCTGCCATGCACGCCAATGCCTTGCGTACACAGACTTCCACGGTCTCCGCCTCATTGAGGCAGGGCATGACCACCGTCAGTTCCACGTGTCTACCCTTCAGTTAAGGCTCTTCCAGTCAACCATCATGCCCTGAAGACGACCATGCTCGGGCACAGACCTGAAAACGCCTGGCATTCTTTAGAGCATGGTGAGCGTCGCCGAGAAAACCCCTGCGGAGCACTCCGCTCCTGGCCGGGCAGCCCGTTTGCTGTCCATGGTGGCCCGGCATCGGGTGTTCGCCGCGGCCTTCGGCATCGGTGCCGTGCTGCGGCTCATCACCATGCTCGGCTACGGCCCGGCCATGTGGTTCAACGACTCCTACGAGTACGTCTCGGTGGCGCTGCACCCGAGACCGCATCCGATCAGGCCCGACGGCTACAGCACCTGGCTGATGCTGCTCAAGCCGTTCCACAGCTTCACGCTGGTGATGTTCACCCAGCACCTGATGGGCCTGGCCACGGCCGCGCTGATCTACGCGCTGCTGCGGATCAAGTTCCGGCTGCCGAAGTGGGGCGCCACGCTGGCGGCGGCGCCCGTGTTGTTCGACGCCTACCAGATCCAGCTTGAGCAGATGGTGATGTCCGACACCATGTTCACGCTGCTGGTGGTGGGCGTGATCACGCTGGTGTTGTGGAAGCGGCGGTTGTCGTGGCAGATGGGCGCGGTCATCGGCCTGCTGCTGGCGGTGACCTGGCTGACCCGCTCGATCGGCCTGCCGATCCTCGCGCTGGTGGTGCTCTATCTGCTGGTCAAGCGGACCGGGTGGCGCCCGATCGTGGCCCTCCTGACGGCCTGCGCTATTCCGGTGATGGCGTACATGGGCTGGTTCGCCTCCGCGTACGGCAAGTTCGCCATGACCAACAGCGACGGCCTCATCCTGTACATGCGCACGGCCATCTTCGCCGACTGCAACAAGATGCACATCGACAAGTACAAAGAGGTCCAGCTCCTGCTGTTGTGCATCAACGATCCGGTCAGCGAGCGCAAACAGTTCGCGCAGTGGTACCTGTGGGGCCAGGGCAACGGCGACGGCAGCGGCACCGGCGAGGTGCTGCACCGGTGGGGCATCAACAAGAAGTGGAGCGAGATCACCAACGACGCCGCCAGCAAGTTCGCCACGCGGGCGATCCTGTCGCAGCCCGGCGACTACCTGAGCGTGGTCGCGCGCGACTTCTTCCGCTCGTTCCACTGGTCGCGACCGCAGTTCCCGGACCCGTCGACCTACAACATGTACCAGTTCAGGACGTACGTCGCGGACGACGCCAACGGCTGGCCCAAGCGGTTGCCGACGTGGCAGTCCTACACCGGCGGCCGGACCGACACCGACGCGTTCAGCTACGAGCAGGGCCCGCCCGAGACGAGGATCGTGCACCCGTGGGCCGACATCATGAGCGGCTACCAGAAGGTGTTCTACCTGCGCGGCATCATACTCGGCGGCATCCTGCTGATCGGCCTGTACGGCATCGCCGTGCGCTGGCGCAGGTTCGGCGGCCCGGTGGTGCTGCCCTGGCTGGGCGCTGTCGGCCTGCTGCTGGCCCCGGCGGCGACGGCGGAGTTCGACTACCGCTACGTGTTGCCGGCCGTCCCGCTGGCCTGCGTCGCGGCGGCGATCACGCTGCGCCGCGGCGTCACTTGGGCGCGGCGGTCACCCAGGAGCGCATCAGCATCCGGGCCCACCACTCTGCTTGGGAGATGGTCTCGGCGGTCAGCACCGGGTGAAGCCACCAAAAGTTGATCAGCACGATCAGCGCGAGCGCGCCCACGGCCGCCGCCCCGGCCGCCCGCCGGGCCGGCGGCGCGTCCGCCCGGCCCAGCACCAGCCCCGCGGCCAGCACGAGGGACAGCACCATGAACGGCACCACGGGGATCATGTAGAACAGGTACATCGTGCGGTTGTCGGCGATGGCGTAGTAGAACCAGGGCAGCCAGCCGGCCGCGTACGCCAGTAACGTCGCCCCCGCCCGCCAGTCGCGGGTGGCGGCGTACCACCCGATCATGCCGATCAGCGCGAGCGCGGCGGCGTACCACAGGGCGGGGGTGCCGACCCCGAGCACGGCGGCGGAGCACTTGTCGGCCCCGCACGCCGACGGCGGCAGCTCCGGCGGATAGTAGAACGAGACGGGGCGTAACAGCAGCGGCCACTGCCAGGGCTCCGACATGTACTGGTGATATTCCTTCAGCCCGCTGTGATAGCCGAGCACCTGCGACTGGTAGGCCAGCCACGACCGCGCCGAGTCGAAGACGAAGTAGAGCGGCCCCGACGAGGTGGCCTGGGCCCAGTTGCGCCCCCAGCCGCCCGCGGTGACGAACCAGCCCGTCCACGAGGCCACGAACGTCACGGCGGGCGTGACGGCCAGCGCCGCGAACCCGCCGGGCACGTCGTACGCCAGCGCCCCCCGGTACGGCTCCCGCAACCCCAGCGCCCGCCTGGCCCCCAGGTCCCACATGACGCTCAGCACGGCGAAGGCGATCAGGAAGAAGATCCCCGACCACTTCACCGCGCACGCCGCGCCCAGGCACAGGCCGGCGGCGAGCCGCCACGGCCGGAACCCGAGCCGCGGGCCGAGCCCGGTGACCGGCGAGCTCTCGTACCAGGCGACCAGCCGCCGCCGCGCCCAATCCCGGTCGGTCACCAGGCAGGCGAACCCGGCCAGCACCCAGAACATCAGGAAGACGTCCAGCAGCGCGGTGCGCGACAACACCAGGTGCAGACCGTCGAGGGCCAGCAGCAGGCCGCCCAGGCAGCCCAGGAGCGTCGAGCGGGTCATCCGGCGCGCCACCCTGGCCATGACCAGGATGGACAGCGTGCCCACCAGCGCCGCGGCGAAGCGCCAGCCGAAGGGGTTCATCCCGAACAGCCACTCACCCGCCGCGATCATCCACTTGCCCAGCGGCGGATGGGCCACGAAGGAGCCGCAGTCGGCCGGTTGCGGGCACTGCTGGAAGATGTCCAGGTTGCCGGTGATGAGTCGCTTGTCGGCGACGGGGTCCTTGGCGTCGCCGAGCATGGTCCGCTCGACGCCGTGCCGCAGCAGCGAGTAGGCGTCCTTGGCGTAGTAGGTCTCGTCGAACACGACGGCCTTGGGCTCGCCGAGCCGGACGAAGCGCAGGATCCCGCCGAAGATCGCCACCAGGAGCGGGCCCAACCAGCCTGCCGGCGCGCTCCCCTGGAACGGCGGCACCAGCCGCCGCGCCGGCTCCCGGTTGTCCACGATGCGCACCTTACGGCGTGGCGGATCTCCTGTGAACCAGGTCATAGAGCTCACGTTTGGGGATCCCCGCGCCCTTGGCCACGTCGGCGACCGCGAGCTTGCTCTGCGTGCCCCCGGCCACCCTGCGGTCGACCTCGGCGACGAGCGCGTCGAGGTCCTGCTCGCCGCCGCCCGGCACGTGGCCCGCGACCACGACCGTGATCTCGCCCTTGACGCCGCCCGCGGCCCATTCGGCCAGCTCACCGAGGCCGCCGCGGCGCACCTCCTCGTACGTCTTCGTCAGCTCCCTGCACACCGCCGCCCGCCGGTCGGCGCCGAACGCCCCGGCCATGGCCGCCAGGCAACTGGCCAGCCGGTGCGGCGCCTCGAAGAAGACCATCGTGCGCTCCTCCTCGGCCAGGGCGGACAGGCGGCGGGCCCGGTCGCCGGGCTTGCGCGGCGGGAAGCCCTCGAAGCAGAACCGGTCGCTGGGCAGCCCCGACACGGCCAGGGCGGTGGTGACGGCGCTCGGCCCGGGCAGCGCGGTGACCGTGATGCCGGCCTCGACCGCGAGGTGGGTCAGGCGGTAGCCGGGGTCGGAGACGCCCGGCATGCCGGCGTCCGTGATGATCACGACCGTGCGGCCGTCCTTGAGGGTTTCCAGGAGCTCCTGGGCGCGGCCGGCCTCGTTCTGGTCGTAGTAGGACACCACCCGGCCGGTGATCTCCACGCCCAGGTCGTGGGCGAGTCTGCGCAGCCGGCGGGTGTCCTCGGCCGCCACGACGTCGGCGCTTTCGAGCACATCTCGCAGCCGCGGGGACACGTCGCCCGCCTGACCGATGGGGGCTCCTGCCAGCACCAACCTGCCGTCTCCAGTCACCTGACCATTGTGGCAGGGCATCCCATAAGACCGTGTTTCTACGTACCTATTGTCGTGGGCCCCGTACGATGTCCGAATGGCGGTGACCGATTCTCCGTATCAGGCTTACGAGAGCCCGAAGGCCGGCGAGGGCCGGCCTCAGCCGCGATCTGTACGCGAACGGGTCATCCCTCCCCTGCGCGGCAGCGTCCTGTGGGGCTGGATCGGCCCGCTGCTGATCACCGTCTTCGGCGGGGTCCTGCGTTTCGTCGGCCTCGGGCATCCCAGCTCCGTGGTCTTCGACGAGACCTACTACATGAAGGACTCGTTCTCGCTGATCACCTGGGGTGTCGAGCGGGTCACGATCAAGGACGCGGACAAGGCGATCCTGGCCGGCAAGACCGACATCTGGCAGTCGTGCACGTCCGAGACCCTCGACAAGTGCGCCTCCTACGTCGTCCATCCCCCGCTGGGCAAGTGGATGATCGGCCTGGGCGAGTGGTTGTTCGGGCTCAACCCGTTCGGCTGGCGCTTCGCCGCGGCGGTGGTCGGCACGCTGTCGATCCTCGTCCTGGCCAGGGTGGCCCGCCGGATGACCCGCTCGACGCTGCTCGGCTGCTTCGCCGGGCTGCTGCTGGCGCTGGACGGCCTGCACTTCGTGTTGTCGCGCACCGCGCTGCTGGACATCTTCCTGATGTTCTGGGTGCTGGCCGCGTTCGCCTGCCTGGTGGTCGACCGCGACCAGGCCAGGGAGCGGCTGGTCGCCTGGTACGAAAGCTCGCCCATGTCGCCGCACGGCCCGTCGCTGGGCATCAGGTGGTGGCGGATCGCGGCCGGCGTCTGCCTGGCCTTCGCGATGTCGGTCAAGTGGTCGGGGCTGGCGTTCGCGGTGGCGTTCGCGATCATGTCGCTGCTGTGGGACTTCGGCGCCCGCCGGGCCGTGGGGCTGCGCCATCCCTATGTCGGCGCGTTCAACAAGGACGTGCCGCAGGGGCTCGCGGCGTTCACCATCGTGCCGTTCTTCGCCTACATGGCCACCTGGGCGGGCTGGTTCATCAACGCCACCGGCTACGGCCGCAACTGGGACCGGGCCACCTCGGCCCACAACACGTTCTTCTTCGTCTTCGACTCGATGCGGTCGTGGATCCAGTACCAGTGGCAGGTCTTCACCTTCCACAGCGGCCTGGAGACCTCGCATCCCTACATGTCGGAGCCCTGGCAGTGGCCGTTGCTGCTGCGTCCCGTCGCCTTCTCCTACGAGGGCAAGCAAGAGGCGTGCGGCGTCAAGGACTGCTCGGAGGCGGTGCTCGGGGTGGGCACGCCGGTGATCTGGTTCGGGGCGGTGGCCGCGCTGGTCGCCCTCATCGCGTGGTATTTCTCCTCGCGCGACTGGCGGGCCGGGGCCGTGCTGCTGTCGTACGCGATGGGCTGGCTGCCGTGGTTCTACTTCGCCATCGCCGACAACCGGACGATGTTCCTGTTCTATGCCATCCCGATGGTGCCGTTCATGGTGCTGGCCATCACGCTCTGCGCGGGGCTGCTGATCGGGCCGTCCACCCCGACGGCCTCGGGCGCCATGCCGGTGCGGCGGACCGCCGGAGCGGCGATCGTCGGCGCCTTCGCACTGCTCGCCGTGATCAACTTCTGGTGGCTGCACCCGATCCTGTCCGGTGAGCTGATCCCCTACACCGAGTGGAAGGCCCGTATGCTCTTCGAGAAACGATGGATATGAGCGGATTACCGTCGGCTCAATAGGGGTTTCTTAGGGTAGTAGCTGTGCAAGACCCAATACGCACCGGATTCGGTCATCGTCAGGCCCGGGGTCGATACGGCAAACTTCGAGGCATGAGTGCACCGGATGTCACCGCCCTTCTCGCCGAGTTGGAGCGATCTCAGCCGGATCTGGCCGAGGAGGCCAGGACCGCCGTCGAATGGTTGACGGGTGGGGAGCCGTTGGAGACGGTGACCCAGCTCGACGTCTGCGAGTTCCTCTGGTACACCCTGCCGATCAAGGTGGGGCCGCTCAAGCCGGGTGGTGACCACGAACGCCTGGCACGGTCCCTCGGGACGTTGCTGCAGCTCGGCGGCATGGATCGCTACGCCGCGCTGTGCGTGTCGCCGACGACGCTGCAGATCCTGCGCACCTACGCCCGCGAGGGCGAGGACGCCGGCACCAGCGCCTACCAGCAGGCCCTGGAGGCCACGGGCGTGCTGCCGCCCGACGTGCCCGAGCTGCAGTGGAGCATGATCATGGGGCCCGAGGAGCTGGGCGCGCACGTCGCCTGCTCCGCCGCCCTGGAGCTGGCGATCGTGGCCGGCGAGCCGGTCGATCGCGCCGCGCTGACCCGCCGCTGGCTCACCGAGCCGCGGACGGATCTGGGCGGCGACAGCTGGCTCAACCGGGTGCACGGCGAGCGGCTCAACCGCTGGGTGCTGGGCCGGGGCCCGGCCAGGCGGGAGCTGGCGCAGCCGTTCGAGGTGCGCCTGCACGCGCCGGTGGCCCCGCAGCAGCTTCCGCTCCTGCACCGGCTGCTCTCCCTGGCCGCCTCCGAGGGCAGCCTGCCGCTGCGGCTGGCGCCCTCCCCCGCCGCCCTGCGGCTGCGTGAGCTGGCCGAGCGGGAGCTGGGCGCGATCAGCCGCGACAGCTCCAAGCTGGCCATCACCGACTACGGCAAGCGGCTGCTCACCTCGCCGGCGGCCATGTGGTCGGCGGTGACGAAGCTGCTGCTGGCCAGGGGCGAGCACGAGTTCGAGGTGTCGGCGCGGGAGGCCGCGCTGATGCTGCTCGCCGACGGCACGCTGATGTCGCCCGCCGCGCTGCGCGAGCGGGTGGCGGAGGTCGTCGGGGGCGAGGGCTGGCACCCCACCACGAGCCTGGAGGACGTCGCCGGGCCCGTCACCGACCTGGTCTCCCAGCTCACCGCGCTGGGGCTGGCCTACAGCGACGAGCTGGTCGTGCGGATGGACCGGCCGGGCCAGCTCGCGGCCCTGGCGGCGCTGCGGGACCACGCCCTGCGGCCCAGGAAGTACGTCAGCTCGGGGTGACGCCGCCCGCCACCCCCCGAAGCCGGCAGGTGACGGGCGGTAGTTACGATGGCCGGAGGAGGGGGTCGTCATGGAGCTGTTTCCCGCCCTGCCGTTCGCCGAGTGGTCCGAGGCCAAGGAGACCTTTCACCGGTTCGCCCAGATCGTGGGGAAGATCCGGTTGACGTCGAGCAACCGGCGCAACCACTGGTGGCAGGTGCCCTTCCATCCGACGGGGCGCGGGCTCACCACGCGGCCGATGGGCGGGCTGGGCGAGCAGCCGCTGTTCTGCATCGACTTCGACCTCGTACGCCATCGGCTGGTGGTGGACCTGCTCGACGGGCGCAGCGCCGAGTTCAGCCTGATCGGCAGGTCGGTCGCCTCGTTCCACGACCGGCTCTTCGAGACCCTGGCGGGGCTGGGGATCCGGCCCGAGATCTGGGCGGTGCCGTTCGACATGGGGGACGAGACGCCGTTCGCGGAGGACACCGCGCACGCACGCTACGACCCGATGCTGATCAACCGCTACTGGCGGATCCTGTCGCAGGTGGTGCAGCTCCTCGATCGGTTCGCCGCGGACTTCTCCGGCAAGATCAGCCCGGTGCATCACTTCTGGCACACGTTCGACATCGCGGTCACCCGGTTCACCGGGCGGGTGGTGCGGGTCTCGCCCGACACCGACGCGGTGACCCGCGAGGCCTACAGCTGGGAGGTCATCAGCTCGGGGTTCTGGTTCGGCGACGAGGAGCGGCCCTGGCCGGCCTTCTACTCCTACACCGCGCCGGAGCCGAGCGGCCTCGAACGTGAGCCGCTCCGCCCCGAGCAGGCCGAATGGCTGGCCGCGCGGGGCAGCCACCTGGCGGTCCTGCGCTATGACGACGTGCGGGCCATGGGGAATCCCGTGCTGGCCGTGCTGGAGTTCCTGGACAGCGCCTACCAGGCCGGGGCCAGGCTGACCGGGGCCGACACGGAGGCGCTGAGCAGCCCCGGCGGCGTCACTGATCCCTACTACGGGAAAGCGGTGCGGGGCGCCTGAGCCCTCACGTTCCGGGATTGGGCTCGACCGGCAGCTTGGCGGCCTGGGCGTGCAGGTAGCGCTGCTGCGGGAAGCTCGTCGTGCGCCTGGCCGCCTCCTCGTAGGCCACGCGGGCGGCCGCGTGGTCGCCCGACATCTCCAGCAGGTGCCCGCGGACCGCGTGCAGCCGGTGGTCCGCGGCGACGCGCTCGTCGTGCTGGAGCCGTTCGAGGCGGTCCAGCCCGGCCCGGGGGCCGTGGGCCATGGCGACGGCGACGGTGTGGTTGAGCGCCACCATCGGGTTGTCCACGATCCGCATCAGCAGCTCGTACAGGGCGGTGATCTGCAGCCAGTCGGTCAGCCCGGCGCTCGGCGCCTCGTCGTGCAGGGCCGCGATGGCCGCCTGGAGCTGGTACGGCCCCGGCGTCCCCTGGGACAGGGCACCGGTGACGAGCGCGACGCCCTCCTCGATCCGGGCGGCGTTCCACAGGCGGCGGTCCTGCTCGGCCATGGGGATCAGCGCGCCGTCCGGGCCCGTACGAGCGGGCCGCCGGGCGTCCGTGAGCAGCATGAGCGCGAGCAGCCCGGCCACCTCGGCGTCGTCGGGCAGCAGCCGGCGCACCATCCGGGCCAGCCGGATCGCCTCCGCCGCCAGCTCAGCGCGCTGCAGGTCGGGCCCCGAGGTGCTGGCGTACCCCTCGTTGAAGATCAGGTAGAGCACGTGCAGCACCGCGCCCAGCCGTTGCGCCCGATCGGCGGGCCGGGGCAGCCGGAACGGCAGGCCGCTGTCCTTGACGCGCTGCTTGGCGCGGGTGATGCGGCGGGTCATCGTGCCCTCGGGCACCAGGAACGCGCGGGCGATCTCCGACGTGGTCAGGCCGCCGACCGCGCGCAGGGTGAGCGCGATCTGCGCGGTCGGCGAGAGCGACGGATGGCAGCACATGAACAGCAGGACGAGTGTGTCGTCCGAGGCGGGGGCGGGCTTGTCGGCGGGAGGCGCGAGCCAGTCGCCAGGCAGCCGCCAGGCCGCCACGGTGTCCTCCCTGCGGCGGCGCGCCTGCTCGCTGCGGAGCAGGTCGGTCAGCCGGCGCGCGGCCACCGTGATCAGCCAGGCGCGCGGATCGTCCGGTCTGCCCTCCCGGGGCCACTGCGTGGCCGCGGCCAGCAGCGCCTCCTGCACGGCGTCCTCGGCGTCGGCGAAGTGCCCGTAGCGCCGGACGACCGCGCCGAGGACCTGCGGCGCCAGCTCGCGCAGCAGATCCTCGGGCCCGGGTACGGCGGCGATCAGAACCCCATGTCGGCTCGGCCGTCGACGATGGGCCGGATGTCGGCCACGGCGTTGTCGTAGGCACCGCCGGGGTAGGGGCACTGGGAGAAGCGGGCGGCGATCTCGGTCGCGCGGTCGAAGCTCTCGCACTCCACGATCCAGTAGCCGGCCAGCACCTCCTGGGTCTCGGCGTACGGCCCGTCCGTGACGAGCGGAGCGCCGTCCTTGGAGCCGAGCCGCCTGGTGTGCACGGGAGCGGCCAGCGCCCTGGTCTCGACCAGCTCTCCCGACTCCTCCAGCTCCTTGTTGAACGCCGTCATGAACTGCACCATCGCCGCCACGTCCTCAGGCGCCCAGGCGGCCTGGTCACCCGAGGATTTGCCGGACAGGACGTCGTAGTCCTGCTGTGAGCCGTAGGTAAGGATCATGTACTTCACGGGTTCGTGTCCTCTCTCGTGGGCCTTACGCCAGGTACGTCGGAGCCGCGGCCACCCCCCGGACATGCCCTCCACCGGAGTCTCCAATTAGAGTGGGGGAACGTGCCCTATGCGACAACCCAGGACGGCGCCAAGCTGTCCTACCAGGTCCGCGGCGGCGGCCGGCCCCTCGTGCTCCTCCAGGGACAGGCCAACTCCCACCGCTGGTGGGATCCCGTGCGCGACGACTTCGACGCGGCCTACCGGACGATCACCCTCGACTACCGCGGCACCGGCGGCAGCGACAAGCCCGACGAGCCCTACACCACCCGCGGCTTCGCCACCGACGTGCTGGCGGTGCTGGACGAGCTGGGGGTGCGGCGGGCGCACGTCTACGGCACGTCGATGGGCGGGCGGGTGGCCCAGTGGCTGGCGGCCGACCACCCGGGGCGGGTCGGGGCGCTGGTGCTCGGCTGCAGCTCGCCGGGCGGTGCCCACGGGATCGAGCGCGGCAACGACGTGCGCCGGTCCCTGGCCCAGCCGGACCGGGCGGCGGCCGAGCGGGCGCTGCTGGAGCTCATGTACACCCCCGCCTGGCTGGCCAGGCACCCCGGCCCGCACCACACGACCGGCGATCCGGACATGCCGCCGCACGCCCGGCGCCGCCACCTGGCCGCCAGCGCCGGTCACGACGCCTGGGACGCGCTGCCCTCGATCGCCGCCCCGACGCTGGTCGTCCACGGCACCGACGACGTGTTCAACCCGGCGGCCAACGCCCCGCTGCTGGCCGGCCGCATCCCCGGGGCCGCACTGCGGATGATCGAGGGCGCGCGGCACGCTTACTTCGAGGAGTTCCGCGACGTCGCGGGAGCGCTGGTGCTCGGCTTCCTGGCCGGGGTCACTCCGTCGCCCGAGTGAGACGGGCGCTCGGCTTCACTCCGTCGCCCGGGTGAGACGGGCCGCCAGCTCCCGCAGGTGCGCGGTGAGCTCGGGCGGCCCGTGCACCTCGAACGCGCAGCCGAGCGTCATCAGCCGGAAGGCCAGCCAGCCGAGCGTGTCGGCGTGCATGCGCAACCGGCAACCGTGCGCGCCGAGCGGGGTGACCTCCCCCAGGGCCTCGATCAGCGTCGTCGGCGGGGTGCGCAGCGTGACGTCGGCCTCGTACGTGGGCGCGGAGGAGTAGAGCCGCTCCGCGACATACGCGGCGGCGTCCCCGCCCGGCGGCTCGCGCGGCGTGACCCGGACGCCGGTCGGCCGCACGTCGTCGATGCGGTCGACACGGAAGATCCGCCAGTCGTCGCGGTCGTGGTCGTGCCCGAGCAGATACCACTGCCGCCCCGCCGCGACCACCCGGTGCGGGTCGACCAGCCGCCGGCCGCTCACCCCCTCATCCGACCGGTACGCGAACCGCACCCGCTCCCGGTTGGCCACGGCCACCGCCAGCGCCGTGAGCCGCTCGGGGTCCACCTCAGGCCCGGCCATGACGGGCATCGGCACGGTCGCGCGGCCCAGTGACCTGACCCGGTGCCGCAGCCGGGCCGGCAGCACCTGCTCCAGCTTGGCCAGCGCGCGTACCGAGGCCTCCTCGATGCCCTGCACCGGATGCCTGGCCGCGGTGGCCAGGCCCACGGTGATCGCCACCGCCTCCTCGTCGTCCAGCAGCAGCGGCGGCATGGCCGTGCCGGCGACCAGCCGGTAGCCGCCGTCGGCGCCCATGCTGGCCTCCACCGGGTAGCCCAGGCCGCGCAGGCGGTCGACGTCGCGCCGGACCGTCCTGCGGCTGACGCCCAGCCGGTCGGCCAGCTCGCCACCCGGCCACTCACGGGGGGTCTGGAGCAGCGACAGCAGACTCAGAAGGCGGGACTCGCTCATGACGGCCTTCCATGTAGGACAGAACTTGACCTACTCCAGGAATAGCGTAGCAAGCGTCATCACGCATCCGGGAGAGGAAACATCATGTCCGTCAACCCCATCCCCGAGGGCTACACCACCGTCACGCCGTGGATCATCTCCCAGGACACGGCCGGGCTCATCGACTACCTCACGGCCGCCTTCGACGCCGTCGAGCTGGGCCGCCTGGCCGACGAGGAGGGACGCATCGCGCACGCGGAGCTGCGGATCGGGGACGCGGTGGTGATGATGTTCGACGCGGCGCCCGGCTGGCCGCCCACCCCGGCCTTCCTGCGCCTGTACGTGCCCGACGCGGACGCCGTCCACCGCCAGGCCGTCGAGGCGGGCGGTACGTCGGTCACCGAGGTCACCCACCTGGCGTTCGGCGACCGGGTGGGGCGGGTCCGCGACCCGTTCGGCAACCTCTACTGGATCCAGACCCGCATCGAGGACGTCACGCAGGAAGAGATGGAGCGCCGCCTGAGCGACCCGGAGTTCACGAAGGCGATGGAGTACGTCCAGAGCGCGCGCTTCTTCGCCTGACGAACTCGGTGGAGGCCGATCTTGCGGCTGCGGCACAGTGGGAGCCATGGGATCCGCCGCACGTTTCCGCCGGGAAGTCCGAGCGTTCCACGACGTCGCCCAGCAGGCGGCGCAAGGGGACCACACGCCCCTGGTGCCGTCCTGTCCCGGCTGGTCGGTCGCCGATCTGGTCGTCCATCTCGCCTCGACGCACCGGAGCGTGATCAGCATCATCGAAGGCCGGCTCCCGGGCCCGCCCGACCCGTCCGACCTGTCCTTCCTCGACCTGCCCGCCGACCCCGCGGGCTGGCCCGACCCGGCGCTGGCCCCCCATACCGGGCCGATCCAGGCCGGGGTGCTCGACTGGTTCGCCGACGGGGCGGCCCAGCTGGCGGACCTGTTCGAGCAGCGTTCGCCGGACGAGGCCGTGTGGACGTGGTCGGTGGAGCAGACCGTCGGGTTCTGGTCGCGGATGCAGACCATCGAGGCCGCCGTGCACCGCTGGGACGCCGGGAACGCCCTCGGAACGGCTCGCCCGATCGACGCCGACGTCGCCGTCGACGCGATCGCGCAGATGTTCGAGGTGATGGCGCCCGCGCGGCGGACGTGGTTGCGGGCACCGGCCGGGGAGGGCGAGCGGTTCCGGTTCCGGCGGACCGACGGCGCCGGCGACTGGACGGTGCACTTCGAGGGCGATCTGGTGCGGCTCGCCGCCGGCCGCCCCGACGTCGAGCTGGCCGGGCCGGTCTCGGACCTGCTGCTCTTTCTCTGGCAGCGGATCCCGGCCGGCCACCTGGACGTGCGCGGCGACAAGACCCTGCTCGACCGCTACTTCGCCTTGGTGCCCCCGCTATGACATGCGGGTCCCGCGCTCACCTGTCGGCGAAGCCGACCCGAGCCCCGGGTCTCGCGCTCACCTGTCGGCGAAGCCGTCGAGGGCCGCGCGGATCTCGGCCGCGAACGTCTTGCTTCCGGTGTGCCCGGAGTCGTCGACGACCACCAGCTTGGCGTCGGGCCACGCCTGAGCGAGCTGCCAGGCCGTGTGCAGCGGCCCGCCCAGGTCGAAGCGGCCGTGGATGAGCACGCCGGGGATCCCGGCCAGCCGGCCGGCCTCGCGCAGCAGCACGCCCTCCTCCAGCCAGGCGGCGTTGGAGAAGTAGTGGGCGCACATGCGCACCAGCGCGAGCCGGGCGTCATGGGGGCGGTCGCTGTAGGCGTTCGGCTTGCCGTTGACCTCCAGCGAGATCACCGCGTCCTCCCAGGCCAGCCAGTCGTGGGTGGCCTGCTCCCGCACCTGGGGGTCGGGGTCGACGACGAGCCGCGCGTACGCCGCCAGCAGGTCGCCGTCCCTGTCGGCCTCGGGCACGCCCTGCCTGAACCGCTGCCACTCCTCGGGGAAGAAGCGGCCCACGCCCCGGTAGAGCCAGTCGATCTCGGAGCGCCGGGTCATCGTGACGCCGGTGACGACCATCTCCGACACCCGTTCCGGATGGGCCTCGGCGTAGGCCAGCATCAACGTCGAACCCCACGAGCCGCCATAGAGCAGCCACCTGTCGATGCCGAGGTGCTCGCGCAGGAGCTCCATGTCGGCGACCAGATGATGGGTGGTGTTGGCGCTCAGGTCGGTCGCGGGGTCGGCGGCGTGCGGCCGGCTCCTGCCGCAGTTGCGCTGATCGAACAGGACGACCCGGTAACGCTCCGGGTCGAAGGCGCGGCGCTGGCCCGTCGAGCAACCCGACCCTGGGCCGCCGTGCACGACGAGGGCGGGCTTGCCGTCCGGGTTTCCGCAGGTCTCCCAGTAGACGAGGTTGCCGTCGCCGACGTCCAGCATGCCGTGCTCGTAAGGCTCGATCGGCGGGTTCAAGGCCGGGCTCCTTCTCCTTCAGAGTTATAACAGCGCTTTTAGATTACGCCACCTTGGCGGACGAGGCGGTCCAGGTGTTGCACGAGCCCGGGTCGCCGGTGGCGAAGCCGCGCTTGACCCAGGCCACGATGTTCGCCTCCTTGCCCGCCGTGCGGACCGTGCCGCGGGCATCGCCTTCGGGAAGGCTGAGCAAGTAGGCCCAATCCGCCTTGGTCCGGTCCTTCATCGGCCAGACGCTCTTGGCGAACGCGCCCGCGAGGCAGTCGCTCTGCAGGTTGTAGCGCCTGGACTGCTCGTTCAGCTCGCGATTGCCGTCATACGGCGCCGCGTCGAAGGCGGCGTCGATTCCGACCAGATTCTGCACGTGCTGGCCGTACATCGACGATGCGACATAGAACAGCCAGAGGTCTGAGGGATCCTTGAGCCATTCCCTGCCGAGCTGAACCAGCATTGTGCTGTTCTTCGCGCAGTACCAGACCTGCGAATCGTCCTTGCTCATCTGATAACCGCAGTACTTTTTCGGCACCTTGTCCACGTGGCGTACCTTGACCTTCTTGTAGGGCAGGCTCGCCTGGGTCAGATGTTGCCCCCAAGTGGTTTCCAGACACGTGATGACCGCCTCGAAGTAGGCGCGGCCCTGCTGACGATTGTTCGGCTTGACCGGCGGCTCCTCGCAGGCGGTCGCGGGGAGAGCGCCTGCTTCGTACAGCGGGTTGGCAATGAGTTTGGGGTGTTTGACCGGGTATGCCGTCGACTCGGCGAGGGCGGTACCGGCTAAAGGCATCATCAGGACGCCGGCCAATACGACGGTTTTGAGAAGTTTCACGAGGGGTGAGAATAAGGCCCCCTGCCTTCCGAAGCAACGCGGTAAAGAGGGCTAGATCCAACTATGAAGTAATTGAACCATCACTAAGGGTACTGATCGCTGCGGATAACCGGAAATCATCCGCAGGGAGCACCATGTACAAGCACGCAATTGCCGCATTCAGCGCAACCTCCGCCGCCCTCCTGTTGACGGCCGGGCCGGTGGCCGCCGAGGCCGCCGTCCCTGCACGGTGCAGTGACTACAACGCCGTCAGCGTCAACCTGTCGCCGCCGCCACCGCTGGCCGGGGACGTCGACGCGGCCGAGGTCGCGGCGTTCCTCGACGCGGTGGTCACCGGCCGCTATCCGTTGACCGGCGTGCCCGACCCCGCGCCGGGAATCATCGGCCCTGACGGGATGCCGCCCACCGCCGCGCGCCCGCTCACGCCCGCCGAGCTGTACACGCCCGCCGCGCCACCGGTCGTGCCACTCGCCGCACAGCCGGTCGCGTCATCCGTCGTGCCGCCGGTCGGCGCCCCCGGTGCCACCGTCTTCGGCAGCTTCCTTTCCGGAAGCGCTCTTGCCGGAGGCACTGTTACCGAGCACGTCCTTACCGGTGGCACTCTTTCCGAGAGTGTCCTTGCCGGGGGGACCGCCTCCGTGGCGCCGGATCTCTCGCCGGTTCGTGCCCTGATCGACGCCCTCGTGGCCAGGGCGATGGCCTGCTACAACGACGGCGGCACGCTCACGGTGGGGGAAACTCCCATGGTGGAAGAGCTTTCGACGGTGGGAGAGATGCCGACGGTGGCGGAAATGCCGGCCCTCCCGCAGCTCCGTGCCCTCGGCGTTGCCGAGGTGCTCGAAGCGCTCGCCCTCACCTCGCAGTCCTGCGCGACGGCCACCCAGGAGCCCGGTCCCGCGACGCTGCTGGGCACCATGGGCGTCCCGCAACTCGTCGGCGAGATCACCGGGTACCCGACGGCGTGCGCGGCGCCCGGCACGACCCCGGCCGCCGCGCCGGAGTCGCTCCTGGACTCCATCGGCGTCGTGAGCCTGCTCGGCGGCCTCCTCGGCCGCTGACGTCACGTCGCCGGAGGCATCGCGTGACTCACGTACGCGCCAGGACAGGCCGCCATCACGCGCTCGCGGAAGGACGGCCTGTTCTCGCCTGGTTCAGGGGCCGTCCTTGGCCGGCCCCAGCACCACCGGCAACATGACCGGCCCTTCGGTGATGAGTGAGGAGGTGTAGGCGATCCCGGCCGCCCCGGTGTCCATGCGCAGGTCGGGGAACCGGCGGAACAACGACTCCAGCGCGATCCTGGCCTCCAGCCTGGCCAGCGGCGCGCCCAGGCAGAAGTGCGGCCCCCGGCCGAACCCCAGGTGCGTCTCCTGACCGCGCGAGATGTCGAACCGCTCGGCACCCGGCCCGTACGTGGCCGGATCCGTCCCCGTGCCACCGAGCCCGATCATGATCGGAGCCCCGGCCGGGATCGTCACCCCGGCCAGCCGCACGTCCTGCACCGGATAACGGAACAGCAGCCCCACCACGGAGTTGCGGCTGCGCAGCGCCTCCTCGACCACGTCGTCCCAGGCGTCCTGCGCCCGAGCCCTGGCGAGCTGCTCCGCGTCCGAGCACAGCGCCATGACCGTGTTGGCGATCAGGTGCACCGTGGTCTCGTGGCCGGCGATGAGCACCAGCCACAGGATCCAGAGCATCTCGGTGTCGGACAGGCGGTCGCCGTCCTCCGCCTGCGCGCGGATGAGCCCGGTGGTCAGGTCGTCGCCCGGCTCGCCGCGCTTGCGCTGGATGAACGAGCCCAGATAGCCGAGCAGCTCGCCCCCGACCCGCATCGCCTCCTCCGGGCTGGTCTCGTGGGAGAGCAGGACGTTGCTCCAGTCGCGGATCTGCTGGCGCTCATGCTCGGGCACGCCGAACAGCTCGCAGATCACCGCGACGGGCAGCGGCTCGCTGAAAGCGCGCACGAGGTCGATCGCGCTGTCGCCGGCCGCCATCTGGTCGAGCAGTTCGTCCGTCATCTCCTGGATGCGCGGGGCGAGGGATCGTACCCGGGCGGGGGTGAAGGCGCGGTTGATCAGGCTGCGCAGCCGCCGGTGGTCCGTGCCGTCCTTGGTCAGCAGGTGATCGCCCTCGATGACCTGCCGCAGCGGCCAGTCAGGCGGGATCGAGCCGTCGTTCAGCGCGGTGAAGTTTCGCGGGTTCTTGCTGTAGAGGGTGTCGTCGTTGGCGAGCACCTCGTTCGCCGTGTCGTACGAGGCGACCATCCAGGCGTTCACCTTGCCGGGCAGCTCGATGGGCAGGACCGGTCCGCCCTGGTCACGCAGACGGCAGATCGTCTCCGACGTCCGTTCGCCGGGGACCGGCAGTTCATGGGGGGTAGCCATTGGAGATCTCCAATGTACGAGTGTCTTCCTCACTTTCCGCGAAGTGCCCGTTCGCTCCAAGGGCGCTTCGTTGTCACCGCGAGGCCGCCAACACCTGCCGATCGCGCCACAACGTGCTGGTCGTGACTCCTCCACGGCTGGTGACGGAGCAATCGGCGTACCCTTTCGGTTGTGCCGACCCCCCGCCACAGGAGCGCCCGATGAGCGACCTCGACCTGCGCGTGGTCCTGGTGCCCGACCTGGGCGAGGTTTTGGCCCAGGCGATCGGCGAGCTGGAGCGCCTGCTGCTGGCGCTGCGCGCCGCCGAGTCCGAGGGGGCCGCGCTGCCCGGCCCGCTGGCCGGCGGGACCGCGCTGACCGCGCTGCGCCGGCTCTGGACGGCGATGGCGCCCAGCCAGGGCCGGCGCGCCACCGCCGCCAGGCTCGCCGGCCGCCTGTACGCCCCCGGCGGCCAGGTCGAACACCTCCCGCTGCGCCTGGTCGACGTGGACCCGATCGACGTCGTGACGTTGTCGGCCGCCGCCGTGGCGCTCGGCCTCGGCGCGACCGGCACGGGCGTGGTCAGGCAGACCCTGGAGGCCGCGGACGTGCCGGCCGGCGAGCTGGTCGCCGCGGCCGCCCGCGTCAGCGGCCTGCTGGACCTGGCCGACACGGCCGAGTCCATCGTGCTCCGCGAGCATCTGGCCGCCGCCGGCCCCGGCGCCGACGTCGTCCTGACGCCTGCCGTGGAGAAGGCGTACCAGGCGACCGTGGACCGGCTCGACCGGATGTGGCCGCACCGCTAGCGGACCCGGACGGGGCGGTCGTCGGGCAGGTCGAGCGGCGGGTTCGCGAGCACGCATGGCGGGAAATGCTCCCTCGTTGTGACCAACGCTTCGAACCGCACCCCTATAACCACTCTATGTAGTCATTCTGCTACATAGTGCTCACCACGCAGTGCACGGGGTTTCTCCTTGACTCGGATGCTCGTCCGCCGAGATCGGCATCGACGTGGTGGAGCCGTCGTCGAGGTCGACCCGGAAACCCTGCCATTTGTGCGTGTACATCAGGTGCCGTCCGGTCCCGTCGAGGCTGAACCACAGCCCCAGCGACGCGTCGCGCGGCAACGTCAGCCGCGCGAGAACCCGCGGCTCCCCCTGACCGCTCACGGGGACCCGCTCGACGGCGTGGCCGACTGAGTAGATCAGGGCGCTGCCGTCAGGTGTGTACGCCACCGACTCCAGCAACATCCTGCCCTCGGTGACGAGCCGGGTCGCGGCCATCAGATCGGACCCCTGGCCGGCGAGATCGAGCACGCCGACGCCCTTGCCGCCGGGCAGCCAGGCGAGCGAGCGGCCGTCCGGCGCCCACGCCAGGCCGCCCACCGCGACCTGCGCCCGCGTACTCCAGTCCCGGCGTCGCCCGGTGGCGAGGTCGAGCACGGAGACCTTGGCCCCGCCGCCGATGAGCAACGTGGAGTACGCCAGCCTGGTGGCGTCGTGGCTCAGGGCGATCGCGTGGACCGCGCTCAGCTCGTCGCGTTCGAGCTGGGGGACGGCCACCGGATCACCCGGCCGGCCGTTCTCGTCGAGGACGACCCGGAAGAAACGTATGGGCGGATCCCGTTCCCCCGTCCATCCCGCCAGCACGAAGGTGCGGTTGTCCGGCGCCGCGGTCACGAGGTGCCAGGAGGAGCGCACGCTGGGGGGCAGCACGATGTTCGCCACGAACGCGCCGGTCTGCGCGTCGTGCACGGAGGGCCGTACCGGTGTGATGTCCGGCGTCTTCGAGCCCTCAGGGAAGTGCGCGATGGGGTTCCTCACGGCGACGAAGAACCGCGGCGGGCCGGTCACCGGGCGGGCCGGCGCGGTCGCCATCGGCGTGGCCAGGGTGGTCGCCGGTGGTGGGAGCGGCGAACGAACCGGCGACGCCGAGGGGTTCGCCGGGTCCGGAGAAGACACCTGCGGCAACGGCGGGAGTGACACCGGGACACTCGGCGAGAGTGGCACCGGGACAGACGGCGAGAGTGATGCCGGGAATGGCGGCGCGGCCGACGGCGAGAGTGATGCCGGGAGGGGCAGCGTGGCCGACGGCGGGGGTGACTCCGGGCTGGTGAGCGACACCCGCTCGACGGCCGGCACGCCGCAGGCGCAGGCGCAGGCGCAGGCCAGGGTGAGCAGCGCCAGAATCGCCGACGTGACGGCCACGCGAGGGGACATATAGCGATGATCTTATTCTTTTCCGCATATGACCAGCGGATCACCATTCGAGCGCTAAGAGGTCTCACCCGGCCGGTCCACGACGCCGTTCGCCAGTTCGGTGACGGTCCACACGCTTCCGGCCTTGGTCATCAGCTCCGGCTCACCACCGCTCGGGGTGTGGAACTCGTCGCGATTCCAGATCATGCGATCCTCCAGGAGACGGTAGGTGTCGGGGTCGAGCACCAGGTAGCGGGTGCTGACCTCCTGGCCGTCCGGTTCGTAGTAGAGCCCGATGCCCTCCCTGCCCTGCTCGTCCCGCATCCCCACGACGATCTTGACGCCGGGGATCTTGGCCAGCGCGCGATAGATGGCGGCCTCCACCTTCGGCGGCATCACGGCCTGTTGCCCCAGATACACCGAGAGCACCCGGTATGCCTGCGGGTCCGGCGGCGCGACGGTCCGCGGCACGCCCTCCTCTCTCGGCTTGTCGATCCAGTGCCTGTCGCCCTTCACGTGCGCGAGCAACTTGTCGGGGTCGGTGGGCAGCTTCAGCAGCTTGGCCCGGTACGCCTGCGGGGACAGATCGTCGTCGTCCGGGTCCGGGGGCACGTCGGAGATCCGCATCCGGCCGTTCTCGTCGTAACCCGCTTGCTGCTTGCCGTCATACCGGGTCCACTGCTCCCAGATCGACGCCTTTCCGGTGTTCGGCTGCACGTCTTTCACCTTGGTGTAGACCCACTGGTCGGGTCGCGGGGCCGCGGTGAGCCGGCTTTCGGCGACGAGCGCCGCCTGCTCCAGGAGTGAGATGCTCCCCGGGCGCAGGGTCTGGGGAGCGGGCACGTTGAAGGCGCTCTCGGGCGCGGGCGGTCTGGCGATCACCAGCACGGCCGCGATCCCGGCCGCCAGCAACCCGCTCAGCAGCGCCCGCCGCCCAAGCGAGCGCGAACGCGACCGGCGAACGGCGGTAGCGTGGTCCGCCAGCGTGACGGCGTCGCCTGGCGGCGTGACGGCATCGCCCAGCGGGGTGGCGGAATCGCCTGGCGGCGTGGTGGCGGTCCCTGGGGGCGTGGCGGCATCGCCCAGCGGGGTGGTGGCGGTCTCTGGGGGCGTGGTGGTCGCCGTGGCGAGCAGGCGGGCCCGGAGCGGGGCCAGCCGGTCGGCGGTGGGCTCGGGCGCGTCGGCGCGCAGTTGCTGGAGCAGCTCCAGGTCATCCACGATCGTCCTCCTCCTCGGCGATGGCGGTGGGGTCCACGCCGCCCAGCGCGGCGCGGGTCAGCCTCCTGGCCCGGTGCAGGCGGGAGCGTACGGTGCCGATCGGTATCCCGAGGGCGTGCGCGGTCTCCTCGTAGCTGAGCTGCGCCCAGGCCACGGTGAGCAGCACCTCCCGATCCCCGTCCGACAGCTCGGCCAGGGCGGCCGCCAGGTCGCGGTGCGCCGCCGACGCCGCGACCCGGGACACCACGCGGTCGGCGTAGCTGTCCGCGATCTCGTCCACGCCGGTCCTGGCCAGCGCCAGGTAGGACCGTAACTCCGTCCGGCGGTGCCGTCCGATGAGGTTGGCGGCTATGCCGTACAGCCAGGGGCGGGCGTCGGAGCGGCCGGGATCGTAGCGGGCGCGCTGTTGGAAGGCGGCCAGGAAGGTCTCCGCCACGATGTCGTCGGCGAGCGACTCGCCCAGCCGCCGGGTGACGTAGCGATGCAGGACGGCGGCATGCCGGTCGAACAGGGCGGCGAACGCGCCGGGATCCCAGCGGGAGCGTCGGATCACCTCGGCGTCGTCCACATTCCCCAGCGCCTCGACAGAGTCTGTCTCCACAACCACTCTCGGCTCCCGTCCTCGGCCTGTCACCTGCTATCACCCGATAGCGGGATTCGAGTTCTCGGAAACTCTCCAGGCGGCGGGAACGTCAGTCCGAAAGCATCCAGTCCGAGACCACTCAGTCCGGGAACCACTTAGGCCGGGAACCACTTAGGCCGGGAACCACTTAGGCCGGGGACCACTCAGGCCGGGAACCACTCAGTCCAAGACCACTCCGCTCAGTCCGGGACCATGAGGAAACGCAGCGCGGCGCGGATGCCGGCGACGGGGTCGCCTGCGTGGTAGACGCGCTCCGCGGGTTCGATGCCGTCCAGGAACTCCTGGTAGCGCACGGCGTAGGCCAAATGCGCCAGCGGTTCGGCGATGGCCAGGGCCCGGCCGGGGTCG
Source organism: Nonomuraea sp. NPDC002799 (assembly GCF_053592075.1). Lineage (NCBI taxonomy): Bacteria > Bacillati > Actinomycetota > Actinomycetes > Streptosporangiales > Streptosporangiaceae > Nonomuraea > Nonomuraea sp. NPDC002799. Next base: position 66,012 of record NZ_JBSFVA010000006.1, on the reverse strand, counting down.
CTGCCCGGCACGTGAGCCGTCCAGGCGTCGATCCAGGCACGGGCGGCGGCCGGTCGCCTGGCTTCTGGCAGGAAGTCGCAGATCCGTGCGCCGTCCAGCACCGGGTTGCCCAGATGCGCGTCGGCGAAGTCGAACACCACCGGCGGCCCGCCGTCGGCCCGGCAGTTGCCCGGGTGGAAGTCGCCGTGCACGATCGTGTCGGGCAGGCCGCACTCGTCGAGCATCGGCCACCGTTCGACCAGCTCGTACGCACCGGCCAGCTCCTCGGCTGTCAGCTCGCGACCCACGTCACCGGCGAGCAGCTCACGGACCTTGCCGGCCACCACGATCCCCCGCCGATCCGGCAACCCAGGCAGAACCCCACCTGCCAGGGCGGCCTGTGCGGACGCCATGCGGGTCACGACGTCGGCGATGACGTCGGCGGAAGCGTCCCAGCAGTCCTCGCCGGGCAGGTGCTCCAGCAGGACCCGGCCCGGCGCCGACGCGATGACCGCCGGCACCAGATCCGGGCGTACCTCCGCGAACGCCCCGATGACGGCGGCCTCGTCGGCGGCGAAGTGCGGCGTGGTCTTCAGCCAGACCGGCCCCCGGCCGGTGGGCAGGCGGAACAGCCCGGCCAGATTCCAGGTCTTGCGCTGACGCACCGGCCCGGTCACCGGCCGCCCGGCGGCGGTCAGCGCGCCAGAGGCCCAGCCGAGCGCCTCCCTCAACCCCTCGATCCCCGCCCACGGCGCCCGCAGCTCCTCCGGCCCATCAAAGGCCGCACGCCCGTCAAAGGCCGCATGCCCCTCAGAACCCGCAGGCCCCATAGGAGCCGAACGCCACTCAGAACCCGCAGGCCCCCCAGAACCCGCACGTCCCATAGGAGCCGAACGCCCCTCAGAAGCCGCACGCCCCTCAGAAGCCGCACGCCCGAAGGCCGCGTGCTCAGCGGGCAGAAAGGCCGCCAGGCCGGGCGCGGGCCGCTGGAGCGCTTCGACGTGATAGGTCACGTGGCCGTCCCGAGCCCCTTCGCCACCCTCCACCCGCAACAGGCGCAACACCAGCACCTCGACGCCCAGCACGTCCCGCAGGTGCGCGACGACCGGCTCGACCTCCGCCCACCACGGCACGTCCACCGCGAACGGCCCGACGACGCCCAAGCGCTCGCCGTCCGATGTGACCCACGCGCTAACCGTCCGGCTCATCCGATCAGTCTGGCCTCTCCCCCGAGCGCCCGCCACGCATTAACGGACGGCCGCCACGGGGGCGGACAGCGGGCGTAACGCGCGAAGAAGCAGAGCGCCACCAAACGGCTCGTACGTAGATCTTTTGCACAGACTGTCATTGGATCAGTACCAGCAGGTAAACTCCGTGCATGCGTTTTGTCGCTTTTGTCATGATTGCCGTTGCCTGGATCGCGAGTCTCGCCAGCCCCGCAGCGGCCATCACCAACGGCTCCGCCGACGGCAACGCCCACCCGGAGGTAGGGGCGCTCATCGCCGACGAGGCATACTCGGACGGCACGTGGAGCTACTGCACCGGCACGCTCATCTCGCCCACCGTCTTCCTCACCGCGGCCCACTGCGGGGAGCCGAAGCAGAAGACCGCGCATGTTTCCTTCGCCGACAAGTACGAGGCCGGCGCCAAGCTCTACACCGGGCGCTACCTGGCCGACCCCCGATACCGGGACAAGGCCGACCTGCACGACATGGCCGTCGTGGTGTTCGACACGCCCGTCACCGACATCAAGCCCGCTCAACTGCCCACCCCCGGCCTGCTGGACGACCTCAAGGCCGACGGCAAGCTGCGGACCACGCAGTTCACCCCGGTCGGGTTCGGCATGATGCGCGCCACCCCCGGCTCGACCGAGAAGGCCCGCGGGGAGCAGCTCCGCAACGCCGACATCCGTAACCAGGCCTCCATCTCGTTCAAGGGCCTGACGTCCAAGTGGCTCGACCTGTCACCGAAGGCCGCCGACGACGGCAGCACCTGCTCCGGCGACTCCGGCGGCCCGAACTTCCTGGGCGGCCCCACCTCGCACCTCCTGGTGGCCACGTCGATCAGCGGAGCGGACGACGCCTGCCGGAAGACGAACTACGACTACCGCCTGGACACCGCCACGGCCCGCAGCTTCCTCGACGGGTACGTCACGCTGCCGGCCTAGTCCGACCGCTGACGCGGGTCCCGTACCCGCCGGTCAAGGTCAGACGCCATCGACCTGACGTGCGGCGATGACCGTCCCGCTCATGGTGGCCGACGGGCTCGGACCTCAAAGGGTTACGACGCTCACTGGGCAACCCCGAATCTGTCGGCCTCGTACGCCATGATCAACGCTCCGACCTCTACCTGTTGAGGAGCGCCATGGCCACCAACGACGGAGCCGACTGGTCCAAGGTCAACTACACCCACTGGACGGATCTCAGCCTGATCCGCGGCCTGCTCGACGCGGGCGCGGATCCCCACGCGGGCGTCTATCTCAACGTCCGGCCGTTACACGCGGCAGCCGAGTACGGCTCCCCCGAGGTGGTCGCGGAGTTGGCCCGGCGGGTGGACGACGTCGACGCGGAGCACGAAGGCCGTACGGCGCTCTGGACAGCCGTCTTCGCCGACCGCCCCGGCAACGCGCGCGTGCTGCTCGAAGCCGGAGCCGACCCGTCGCGGCCGATGATGGCCGGCTGGTCCCCCGCACGGCTCGGCCTGGCCACGCCCACCCCCGATCTGTTCAGCCGCTCTCCCGACGAGGCCGGCCTGACCGCCGCGGAGGCGGCGGCCGTGACGGAGGCCAGGCGGTTGATCGCCGCGCTGGGCGATTTCGACTACGACGGCCTGAGCCTGGCCTGCGTGGCGGGGATCAACGCGGCCGAGGCCGTACGGCGCCTGGGAGCCGAGCCGGCCGACCCGGACGAGATCGAGGAGATCATGGATGATCCCTGGTCGGACCTCGACGCCAACGCGGCCTTCGTCGGCGTCACGGACGTGCCCGGCGGGTGCGTCGTCACCCAGCCGTGGGGATACACCGCATCGGACCCCGGCGTCACCCAGCTCCTGTCGGCGGGCACGGTGTGCTACGCGATGTACGCCAACCCCAAGAGCGGCAACCAGGGCAGCATGACCCGTGACGGCGTCATCGAGGAGTGGGACGATCATCCCGGCGGCGGCAGCGTATCGCCCGGCAACACCGCCGAGGAGATCCTGACCATCTACCTCTACGACGGCGAAGCCCTGGCCGACCGCTGCGCCGGCGCGGGCCTGCGGCTGACCGACGCACGGGCGATCACGGGTCCGCCCGACCTGTGGCTGAAGCTGCCCCAGCACCTCTGCTGAGTCACCTTAAGCGGGGTGGAAGAAGACCGTAAGTCCCGCCCGGCACTGTTGACTCGTAACAGACCCCCGAAAGGACGCCTCCCATGCGCAAGCTCAAGCTCCAGGTGCAGACCACCGCCGACGGCTACATGGCCGGCCCGAACGGCGAGATGGACTGGATGACGTTCCCGTGGACCGACGACCTCAACGCCTACATCGACGCCCTCACGGCGCCGGTCGACACCATCGTCCTGGGCCGCAAGCTCGCCGAGGGCTTCATCCCCGCCTGGGCGTCCGGACCCGAGGGCGAGAGCAAGGAGGCCATCGCCTGGATGAACGGCACGCCCAAGGTCGTGATCTCGGGCAGCCTCACCGAGTCCCCTTGGGAGAACGCCGTCGTCGCCGGCGGCGACCTCGGCGAGGCCGTGCGGAAGCTCAAGGCCCAGCCCGGCGGCGACCTGATCGTCTACGGCGGCGGCACCCTGGTGCGCAACCTGATCGCCCAGGAGCTGATCGACGAGCTGCACCTGTTCGTGAACCCGACCGCGATCGGCGAGGGCATGCCCGTCTTCGGCTCCCGGCGGCAGCTCAACCTCGTCGCCGCGCGGCCGTTCGACTGCGGGGTAACCGCGTTGCACTACGAGCCCAAGCGCCCCTGAACGCGTCATCGTGCGGCCTGCCGGACCTCGCGCCCGGCCGGCGAGAGCAGGGGGCGGGCGTCATGCGCGGGCGAGGGCGTCGAGCAGCTCGCGCTCGCGCCGGACGCTGAGACCGGCGCGCCGGTCCCGCTCCAGACCCTGCTCACGCTCCCAGCGCAGCGTGTCGGCCAGCATCTCCTCCCGGGGGCGATGCGAGAGCCCCGCCGCGAGCGCCGCGGCCCCGCTCCGTGCCGACCACCCTTCCCAACCGGGCTCGACCACCCACATCGGCAGCGACTCCGCCCCCATCCATTCCGTCACCCCGTTGGCGAGTAGCCATGCCGAGGCGGTGGTGACCACCGGACCGGTGTGCCCGCCGGCCACGCGGGACAACTCGACCCACTTCCCGAACGGGACGACAGGACCGACCGCGTCGTACGTGCCGACGATCCCCTTCTCCGCGGCGTCGAGCAGCCAGGCGGCGAGGTCGCGCGCGTCGACGGCCTGGGTCGCCGCGGCCGGCTCATCGGGGACCAGCAGCGGCCCGCGCGGATCGCGGGCGGCCCGGGCCACCCAGTAGCCGGAGCGCCCGCTGTGGTCGCCCGGCCCGCCGATGAGACCCGCGCGCGCGATCAGGAGGCGGTCGCCCACGACGGCCGCCGACGCCTGCTCGCAGGCGACCTTCGCCTCGCCGTAGAGCTCCTTGCCGACCTCGCCGAGATCCGTCGGGGCGAGGAGCGTCGTGGACTCGTCCGCGTCCTGCGTGGCATGGGAGGCGTAGGCGCTGACGGAGGAGACATAGGTCCAGTGCCGGGCCCTGCCGCCCAGCGCGTCGAGCGCGGCCCGGACGAAGCCCGGCTGCCAGGAGACCTCGATGACCGCGTCCCAATCGCGGCCGAGCAGCGGATCATAGGCCGAAGCGGCGCCCCGGTCGGCGGCCACCAACGTCGCGCCGTCCGCGACCTGCCCGCTTTCGCCACGGGCCAGGCACGTCACCCGGTGACCGCGCGCCAGCGCCTGCCGCGACACCTCCCTGCCCAGCCATGCCGTTCCACCCAGAACCAGAATCTCCATGGCAACACCTAAGCACCACGATCACCACCCGCCCGGCCGGATTCACTCACAGCGGACCCACTCCGCTGACAGCGGACACCTCCACGGCGAGCGCACCGGAGCGGCGGTCAATATGATCACTGCTGTTGCGATGATCCGGCGATCGGGAGCCTCGATGAGCGACCCCGGCGGCTTCGGCCCCCTGGAGATGGACGAGCGCGAGACGATCGGGCCCTACCGCATCGTGGGCCGGATGGGCGCGGGCGGCATGGGGGTGGTCTACGCGGGCGTCGGCCCGGACGGCGCCCGGGTCGCGGTCAAGGTCATCCATCCGGGGTTAGCCGCCGACCCGCACTTCCGCGACCGGTTCGTCCGCGAGGTCGATCTCCTGTCCCGGGTACGCGGGCGCTGCACGGTCTCGGTGCTGGCCGCCGACACCGCCGCGGCGCCGCCCTGGCTGGCCACCGAGTTCGTCGCCGGCCCGACCCTCGGCACGTACGTACAGGACAACGCGCCGCTGCGGTCGGATCAGCTGCTCTCGTTCGGCGTGGACATCGCCGAGGCGCTCACCGACATCCACCGGGCCGGCATCGTGCACCGCGACCTGAAGCCCGGAAACGTGATCCTGTCCGGCTCCGGCGCGAAGGTCCTGGACTTCGGCATCGCCCGCGCCTTCGACGAGAGCGGGCTCACCGGCACCGGCGCGCTGATCGGGACGCCCGGCTGGATCAGCCCCGAGCAGTACCGGGGCGACCAGGCGAACGCCGCGGCCGACGTCTTCGCCTGGGGCGCGCTGATGGTGTACGCCTCGACGGGACGACCGCCGTTCGGCACCGGAGCCCCCGACGTCCTCGCCTACCGCGTCATGAGCGTCGACCCCGACCTGTCCGGGGTGCCCGCGCACGTGCGCGACCTCGTACGCGGCGCGCTCGCCAAGGACCGCGCGGCCAGGCCCACCGCGTCCGACCTGCTCAGCGCCCTCAGGACGGGCACCATCCCCCTGCCGAGGCAGGGCAGGCACCTCGTGATCCCGCTGTGGCCCGCCGCGGCCGTGGTGGTGGCGATCGTGGCCGTCGGCGCGGTGTTCGCGGCGAGCTCGGCGGGAACACAGGGGGCGCTCCAGAGCCCGAGCGACTCACCCGCGTCCACCCGCGCCGAAAGCCCGGAACCGGACACGAGCGAGACCCCGGAGGAGACGCCCACCGAGAGCGACACCCCGGAGGAAACGCCCAGCGAGACCGACACCCCCGAGGAGACGCCCACCAAGACCAAGTCCCCCAAGGAGACGCCCACCAACGACAGGACGAGCACCCGCAGCTCGCCCGCCGCCATACCGTGCGTGTCCGCGAGCTCGATCATCCGCCAGGCCAGAGTCCTGAACGGCGGCACCCTGCCGTCGGACGTCAGGGTCGCGCGCAAGCTCTGCGCAGGCACCTGGGTGGCCGCCGAGCTCGACTCCGCCGGCGTCGGCGGCATCAAGCTGATCGCGAAGCGGAACACGACCTCGTTCGTCGACGCCGAGATCGGCAGCAACTTCTGCTCCGTGGACAACGGGCCGGCCCTGCTCGCGAGCGCGCCGGGCAGCATCAGATCCTTCCTCTGCCCCAACGGCTTCGGCTGACCCGGCGCCCGCTCCCGGCGTCTCAGGCGAAGGTCAGCACGGGTTTGAGGGTGTTCCCCTTCTCGGAGTCCTCCACCGCCTGGTTGATGTCCTCGAAGGCGTACGTCCTGATCAGCCTGTCGAACGGGAACCGGCCCTGCCGGTGCAGGTCGACCAGCTTGGGGATGAACCGGCGCGGCACGCTGTCGCCCTCGACGATGCCGCGCACACTCCGGCCGAACAACAACGAGGACATGTCGAGCGAGACCTCGGTGCCGAGGGCCGCGGCGCCGATCACGCCGCAGGTGCCGCCGTTGCCGAGCGCGTCGACCGCCTGGCGCAACACGCTGGGGACCGCGGTGGTCTCGATGGTGTAGTCGAAGCCGAGGCCGCCGGTGAGGTCGCGCAGCCGTTCCACCGGGTCGTCGAGGGCGGCGTCGATGGCGTGGGTGGCGCCGAGCTCCCTGGCCAGTTCGAGGCGCCGCTCGTTCAGGTCGATGGCGACGATCGTGGAGCAGCCCGCGATCACGGCCGCCATGACCGCGCTGATGCCGACCGAGCCCGCGCCGAAGACCGCGATGTCGCTGCCCGCCGGGGGGTCGAGCGAGTTCAGCACGCCGCCCGCGCCGGTCTGGACGCCGCAGCCCAGCGGCCCGAGCAGCTCCAGGGGCGCGTCCCTGTCGACCTTGACCACGTTGCGCTCGGTGGCCAGGGCATACGTCGCGAACGAGGACTGCCCGAAGAAGACACCATGCACGTCCGCGCCACCCTCCCGGCGCAGGGGCGAGCTGCCGTCGGGACGCGCGCCCGCGAAGTTGCGGGCGAAGAACCCGTCACAGTACGCGGGACGGCCGTGATCGCACATGCGGCAACCGCCGCAGGAGTTGAACGTGAGCACGACGTGATCGCCGGGCGCCACGTAACCGACGCCGCCGCCGACCGCCTCGACGACCCCCGCCCCTTCGTGGCCGAGCACCGCGGGCAGCGGCACCGGATACCACTGGTCGCGGACGATCAGGTCGGTGTGGCAGACGCCGGAGCTCACCATCCGCACGAGGACCTCGCCCGGCCGGGGATCGTCCAGCTCAAGCGGGGTCAGGGCGAAGGGAGCGCCTCGGGTCTCGGTCAGGGCCGCTGTGATACGCACGGTACGACTCCTCTGCCAGTGGGTCTTCTCATCGGCAACATAGGCCCAGGACGCCCGCCCCGCCCTCGGACCGGCAGTAACACTTCCCTGCGCACCTACAACAAGAAACCTTGTACAAGGGCTGTTGCACGAATCTTGTTGTACAACTACGGTGAGCGCCATGTCGTCCCACGAGAGTGCTTCCATCACCGACTCCCGGGTGCTCGCCGCCATGGCGCACCCCGCCCGAAGACGGCTGCTCGACCTCCTCAAGCTGAACGGCCCGGCCACCGCCAGCATGCTCGCCCAGCACACCGGAGAGGCCGTGGGCAACGTCAGCCACCACCTGCGCACGCTGGCCGGCGCCGGCCTGATCGCGGAGGCCCCCGAGCTGGCCAAGGACCGGCGCGAGCGCTGGTGGCAGCGGACCTCGCAGACCCTGTGCTGGTCCTCCGCCGACTTCATGGCGGACGCCGCCGGAGAGGCCATCGCCCGCGCCCTGGAGTCGCTCAACCTGGATCGGCAGACCGGCCACGTGCGACGCTGGGCCGACCAGCCCCAGTCCGAGCAGGAGCGCTGGCAACGCGGCCCGTTCTCCACCGAGACCTGGCTGACCGTGACCGACGAGGAGCTGGCGGAGTTCGCCGCCGAGATCACCGGCGTGATGAACCGCTGGTCCGAGCGGGAGATCCCCGAGGACGGGCAGGAGCGCGCCACCGTCTTCACCTTCGCGCGCGGCGTTCCGGCGCAGCCATGACCACGACCACCATCCGGCCGCCCCGCTTCGGCCTGCTGCGTCAGCGCGACTTCCGGCTGCTCTGGATCGGCGAGAGCACCAGCAGCTTCGGCAGCGCCGTCACGAGCGTCGCCCTGCCGCTGGTCGCGGTGACGGTGCTGCACGCCTCGGCGTTCGCGGTCAGCGTGCTCGCGGCGGCGGCCTGGCTGCCCTGGCTGCTGATCGGCCTGCCCGCCGGCGCGTGGGTGGACCGGCTGTCGCGGCGCACGGTGATGCTGGTCGCCGACTGGGTGTCGATGGCCGCCTTCCTCAGCGTGCCGATCGCGGCGTTCCTGGACGTTCTGACCACCGTTCACCTCATCGCCGTCGCTCTGACCACGGGCACCGCGAAGGTGTTCTTCACGACCGCTTACCGGGCCTACCTGCCGTCCCTGGTCAGCGGGCCGGACCTGCTGGAGGCCAACGCCAAGTTGCAGGGCAGCGAGCAGGTGGCCAACCTGGCTGGTCCGGGCATCGCCGGGCTGCTCGCCCAGCTCTTCTCCGCGGTCGGCGCCCTGATCGTGGACGCCGCCAGCTTCGCCGTGTCGGCGCTGTGCCTGATGGGCGTCAAGCACGTCGAGACGATCGAACCGCGCCCCCGGCGCCGGTTGCGCAGCGAGATCCGCGAGGGCATGCGCACGGTGATCGGCGACCCGCTGCTGCGCGGCAACATGTTCTACGGCTGCGTGTCGAACCTGGCGCTGACCGGCTACCAGTCCCTGATCGTGCTCTTCCTGGTCGGCGACCTCGCCCTGGCTCCGGGCACGACCGGCGTGCTGATCGCCGCCACCAGCGTGGGCGGCGTCATCGGCGCCTTCGCCGCCCGTCCCCTGGCGGCGAAGGTGGGCAGTGCGCGAGCCGTCCTGCTGGGCAAGGCCGGGCTGGCGCCGGCGGGCCTGCTGATCGCGTGTGCCGACCGGGGCGCGGGCCTGGTGCTGTTCGTCGTGGGCAGTCTCGTCATCATCGGCGGCATCGTCGCCGGAAACGTGATCTTCTCGGGGTTCGTCCAGACGTACGTGCCCTCCGAGCTGATGGGCCGGGTGAGCACCAGCGTCCAGGTGGTCAACTTCGGCGCCATCCCGCTCGGCGCCCTGCTGGCGGGGACCCTGGCCACCGCGTTCTCCGTACGGACGGCTCTGTGGGTGATGCTGGGCCTGTTCGCGCTGAGCGGGCTGATCCTGCTGGCCACCCCGCTACGCCGCCTCCGCGACCTGCCCGCGCACACCCTGAACGGCTAGGTGAAGGGCTTCGGATCCACTCCGAAGCCCTTCACAGTCCGGTGGCGCCGTCGATGAGTTCGCGCAGGATGTCAGCGTGCCCGGCGTGCTGGGCGGTCTCCTCGATCATGTGGATGTAGATCCATCTCAATGACACCTGACCGAGTCGCTTCGACGGCACCGCGTCGTCGAGCGTGAATCCGGCGGCGATGTGCCGGCTCTCCTCGCACACCTTGTCGTAGTCCGCGATGAGGCCGTCGAGAGTGTCCTCCGGACCCAGCTCCCAGCTCTGGTCATCCCCGCGGGAGTTGCCGGGGATGTCGGCGGGATCACGCTGCGCCAGCAGACGCTGGAACCAGTTCTTCTCCACTGCCGTCACATGCGCGATCAATCCTGCCAAGGTCGTCAAGGACGGCACGACCCGCCGTCGGGCGTCCGCTTCGGAGACCCCGGTGACCTTCGCCTTGATCTCCCGGCGATGACAGTCGAGGAACGCCTCCAGCACCTCCCGTTCGGTACCGGTGCTGACAAGTTCTTCGGGCCACAACGGCTCGGACACGAATGACACCTCCGTCTTGCGGGGAACGGGACAGGCTTACGGCGCCAGGCCGGACAAGATCTGCGATGTGCGGTCAGGAACGCGGGGATGAGGGTGCCTGGCCGAGCGGGCAGCGGCTCGCGTCTGGGCGGCGGTGGCGGCCCAGACCGGCTCGGATGCGACCGGGCGCGCCGGACAAGGTTCGTGACGAACCGATCGTGAGGAAGGCTCGCGAGCTAGATGTACCAGCAGGCCCCCTAGGGGGTCCTACCTGGATTCGAACCAGGTGAGAAGGAAGCCCGCGAATGGCCTCACGATCTTCACTTTATCAGGCGGGGATCAGCTCGTGCAGCGTCCCCGGCGTGTACACCCGCGCGTTCGCCGGCAGGTCGGCCGGCGCCCGCAACCCGATGAACGTGGTGTGCTCCGCCGACGAGCTCTTCGTCCGCAGCAGGCCGGCCAGATAGCGGACCCGCAGGTGATCGCGTTCGATGATCGAGCGCACCAGCAGGGAAGCGGTGACGCGGTTGCCTTCCACCTGGTTGAAGCCCGGGCGTCCCTTCAGGTAGAGGTGCAGCCACTTCGCCTGCCAGCGGCCGTCGTCGCCGCGCACGAAGGCGAGCGGCAGCGCGATGCCCCCGGAGCCGCGCAGATCGGACTTCATCCGCACGGTACGCGGCTCGAACGGGCGGCCCTCCTGCTCGGCGTCCCTGGTCATGAATCCGAAGAACACCTCGGCGACCTCGTCGAACGCCTCCCCCGTGAAGATGTTGACCTGCGGGATGATGATCGGCCGGGTCGCGTCGGCCAGCCGGACGTCGATGAACTCCGACGCGCCGTCCGCGGCGTCGATGAGGTCGCCGGAGTATCGGGCGAAGCCGTTGGTGTACCTCGTCCACGAGATCTGCTCGGGATCGCCGTAGGAGGCGTCCAGCATGAGCGCGGACAGGTCGTAGTCGGTACGACGCTCGGCCTGCCGCCAGTGCACGAAGAACCGCAGCAGCTCGCCGTCCACCGCCGACACCGAGCCGCGCGGCAACATCCCCAGCCCGGGCACGACGGCCTTGCCCGACAGCGGCAGGGCGACGTCGAGCACGTCGGGATCGATGATCAGCTCACCGGGGTCGGGCAGGCGGCGGGTGATCTCCTCATCCAGGATGGCGACCGCCCGCGACAGAACCTCCTCGCCCAGCGGCGGGCGGTCGTCGGAGGCCGCCCACGCTCGGCCCTGCCGGTTGGTGAAGATGCGACCGGCGGCCGGGGCGAGCCGGTTCTGCAGGTGCTCGCGCAGCGAGAGCAGGACCCGCCCGGACGCGCCCGTCGCGGCCCGCTCCGCGGCGTCCAGCACCGCCGGCGCGGAGTGGCCCGACCTCAGCAGGTGGTCGAGCCGGCGCAGCAGCGCGCCGGGCGCGTGCTCCAGCAGGTCGACGGCGTCGCCGATCCGCCCGTCCGACAACACGGCCTCGACGCGGCTGTCGAAGCCCGCGGCCCGGCGCACGCCCCTGGCCACCTCGAAGACGTGGGCGGCGCGGGGGAACTTCGGGTATTCGTGCGGGTGCAGCCGCTCGCCGAGCCGCTTCCACGGCTCGCGGTGCCGTGACACGTCGCCGAGCTTGGCCGGGGTGGCGACGGCGTCCAGAGCCTGGAGCAGGATGCGGCGTTCGGCGCGGCGGAACGAGCGGAACCTGGTCGGCCTCGTCAGCGTGACATCGCCACCGGAGACACCGCAGGCCAGCCGGAGCACGTCGGTCACGGTGTCCACCAGCAGCGGCCGTCCTGCCGCCAGGCGCACCTCGTTGACGACGGCGCGGTTCTCGCGCACCGGGATGCGCTCCGGCTCATCGGCGCAGAACGCGGCCAGGGTACGCAGCGCCGCCAGGTCCTCCTCCGCGAGCGGCGCCTCGGAACCCGCGAGCGAGAAGTAGAGCTCGCGCGCCTCCGCCTCCAGGCTCGCGCCCAGGTCCAGCACGGTCACCCGGTCGCCGGCGAGCGGGACCAGCTCCGCGTGCGCGGCCAGCAGATCGGCGTAGCCGTGCTGGTAACGGCCGTAGCCCGGCAGCGCCAGCAGGTTCAGCGTGGCCGGCTGGACGCGCGTGGCGGCGACCGGATCGAGCAGGGCCTCGCGCAGCAGACCCGCCCAGAACTCCACGGTGTCGGGCACGTTCTTGGGGAAGTCGATGAAGTAGGCGTTGTGCTGGACATGGTCGCCCACCAACGTGCGGACGGCGGCCAGAACGCGGACGCCGAGATCGACCACGGTCTCGCCGCGCAGCCCCGCCAGACGTTCGAGCAGGGCCGCCGAGCAGGTGAAGCCGACACTCAGCAGCGCCGCGTCGAGCTGGCGGGCGGCCACCTCTCCCCATCCCGGATGAGCATCGGCAGGCTCGTCCCCGATCGGGACGCGCAGTCGCCGGACGATGATGAGGTCTTCCAGATTGTCCACTGGCGCACCTTATAGGGAGAGTACGGCTTCCAGCCGTGATTTTCTAGCCAGAGGCCCTCGCTCTGCCCGCGTCGGCCTGAGCGGTTTCGGCCGGTTCGTCTGCCCTGGGGTCGTCTCTGATCTGCCACACCGACGGAACGAACAGGGCGGCTACGGTGGCGAGAGTGGCCAGGACCGCGCCGGCCACGAGGACGGTGCCAGTGCCGAATCGCAGCGCCGCGGGTCCGGCGAGACCCATGCCCAAAGGGGCCGCCGCGAGCGAGCCCAGCATGACGACGGAGCCGGCCCTGGCGATGAGATGGTCGGGTACGTGGCGCTGAAGGGTGCTGGTCTGCAGAACGTTGTAGATCACCAGCTCCAGACCGGCCAGGAAAGCGGCCGGCAACAGCAGCCAGAGGGCGGCGGGCACCGCCAGGAGCACCGGCAGCGGCGTCATCAGCAGGAACACGGCCAACGTCGCACCCACGGGACGGGCAGGCTTCCATCGAACCGCGACCAAGCCGCCGGTGAGCCCTCCGACGGCGTACGCGACGCCGATCGCGGACCAGGCCGGCGCTCCGCCGAGCTGCTCGTCCGCCACATACGGGCCGAGCACCAGGAACGGCGCGACCACGACCAGGTTGGTCAACGCCACATGGACGACCGACACCAACAACCACGATCGCCCGGCGACCTCCGCGAGACCTCCCTTGATGCCGGCCAGCAGCCCGGTGCTCGCCGCCAGGCGCTGCGCGGCGAGCGCGCGCGGAAGCCGCGACAGAAAGGCCGCACTCACCAGGAACGTGGCCGCGTCGACCAGAATCGCCCACCCAGGTCCCACGGTCGCCACCAGTGCTCCGGCCACGCTGAGCGCCAGGATCGAGGTGATGCTGCGCGACATCGACAACAACGAGTTGGCCTCCTGCACCCGTTCCCTGCCCGCGAGCGAGACCACGAGGCCGACGGAGGCGGGATTGAAGAGGGCGGATCCCATGCCCGCGACGAGTTGCAGAACCACGATCATCCAGATGTGGGCCGTCCCGCTGAGGAGCAGCGCCGCGGTGGCCCCCTGGGCGAGGAAGCGCATCAGGTCGGCGACCAGCATGACGTCGCGCCGGCAGAAACGGTCGCCGAGGACACCGCCGAGCAGGCTCAGCGCGATGATGGGGATCCGGGTGCTCAGGATGACGAGGCCGAGGTCGGCGGGCGATCCGGTGAGGTGCAGGACGGCGAACGCGATCGCCAAAGGGGTGAGCGCGTCCCCGAACGTCGAGGCGGTATGCCCGAAGTAGTAGCGGCGGAAGTCCCGGACGGTCAAGGGCGCGAGCGCCTCGCGGATCGGTTTCACCGAGTCTGCCGGTGTTCCTCGCTTCAAGTGCGGGGTCCGGGCTGGCCGGCGGCCTGAGCCGCCTGCTCCAGCCGGGTGTGACGGTCTTCCCACCAGGTCTGGTCGCCCGGCGCCAGATTGTGGTTGTCCTGCCGCAGCCCGGCGGCGCCGTCGAGCAGCTCCCGAACGATGTCGGCATGCCCGGCGTGCCGGTTGGTCTCGGAGATCACGTGCACCAGGATCCGGTGCAGCGTCACCCGGCGCCTCTCCTCCGGCCACCACGGCACCTCACCGATCGCGTCCAGCCCGAGCGCGTCGATCGTCGCGTCGGAGTGCGCCCAGGCGCGGTGGTAGAGCCCGACGATCTGCTCGCGCGACTCGTCGGCGGCCGCCCACAGGTCGGCGTCCACTTCGGCGTCGTCCGCTATCCACGGCAGTGGCTCGGCGAACGGCCGTCCGAAGACGTCGCCGAAGTAGCCTGCCTCCACGGTGGCGACGTGTTTGATCAGCCCCAGCAGGTTGGTGCCGGTAGGTGTGCGCGGCCGGCGGATGTCGTACTCCGAGAGACCGTTGAGCTTCCACAGCAGGGCTTCGCGAGCCACCTGCAGATAGTGGCGAAGATCAGACTTCGGTTCCCATTCGGCCATGCCGACATCTTGGCAGCTGACTCTGACAAGAAAGCACCGTGGTCACAGGACGATCCCGATGATCGGACGGGATACCGTCACCCGTCTCCGCTGATGCCTCGTGCTCGCGGCGCTCTACAATTCCGCAGATGTTGCTCTTGGTCCGCCACGCCATGCCCGCGTACGGACCGACGGTCCCGGCGCACGAATGGACGCTCAGCACCGAGGGGCGGCAGGCGGCCCGGCGGCTGATCGCCCATCTGCCCGAAGACGCCCGCTTCGTCGCCAGCGACGAGCCGAAGGCCTGGCAGACTCTGAGCGGCGGCGACGCGGTCACGCGTGATCCACGGTTCAATGAGGTCGTTCGCGTGGAGCCGTGGGAGGGCAACTTCCGCGAGCTGCGGCGCGCCTACGTGGAAGGCGTGGATCACGCCGGCTGGGAGCCGCGAGCCGAGGTCGCCGAGCGCTTCGACGCCGGGATCGCCGATCATCTCGCGCTCTCCGGCGGGCGCCCGCTCGTGGTGGCGACCCATGGCATGGCGATGACCGTGTGGATGAGGGCACGGCTGGGCCTGCACGGTCCCGGCGACTTCTGGGCAGACCTCCGCTTTCCTGATGCGCATCTCGTCGATCTGGAGTTGGGCACCGTCGAGCGAGCCTTCGTCCGCTGAGCATGAGGGAGCCCCGTCCCTGACCGGCTTTTGACACAGTTCTTGAGAAACTGCGCAGGTGGCGGCCACTCCGCTACCCGGCTATCCTCCAATGGTGACCGCGAGTTACCAATCGATTACCCATCGCTTGCTGTCGGAGAGCCCCAGCCCCGGGTGGACACTGCGCGACGGCGAGACCTGGTGCATGGTCACCCCGCCGCGTCACACCCGCCGGGAGCAGGGCTGGAAGTTGCACCTGTCGGCGACCCCGCCGTCCGCGCCGCACGTCCTTGAGCGCGCGGCGCGAGTCCTGGTCACACACGGGTGCGCCTTCAAATTCGCGGTCTCGCCTGAGGTCACCGCAGATCTCGTCTCCGCCCGAGCCCCGCGTGGTCACTCAGGCAAGTTCCTCACCGCGTATCCGGCCGACGACGAGCAGTTGCGCACGCTCGCCGGGCTGCTGCACGAGGCCACGCTCGGCCTGGCCGGGCCCGCGATCCTCTCCGATCGGCGCTACCGGCCCGGCAGTCTCGTCCATTATCGCTACGGGGGCTTCGCGTCCGTGCGCCGCCTCAACGACGAGGGACTGTACGAGGGGGTGCTGCGGGCCCCGGACGGGACGTTCGTCGTGGACGAGCGCAACCCGTGGTTCTCGCCCCCGCCCTGGGCCCGGCTGCCGTTCGAGCCGCCCGTGACCGCCGGATCCGGGCGGCGGCGCGGCGATCCGGTGGTCCTGGCCGGCCGCTATCACGTCGAGGAGGCCATCCGCCATGCCAACCGCGGCGGCATCTACCGGGCGCGGGACCGGCACACCGGCGAGGACGTGCTGATCAAGGAGGCCCGGCCGCACGTGGGCGCCGACGTGTCCGGCCGGGACGCCCGGCACTGGTTGCGGCACGAGGGCGGCGTCCTGGCGCGGCTCGCACCGCTGGGCATCACTCCGGCGGTGCGCGAGGTGTTCGAGGAAGCCGGGCATGTCTTCCTCGTACAGGACCTGATCCCCGGAACGACCCTGGCACGGTGGTGTGCCGAGCGGCTGGCGCGCGACGGCGTCCCGATCCCGGCTCCGGTCGCCTGCCGGCTCGCCCGCGAACTCACCCGGCTGATCGGCGCGACCCACGCCGCCGGGTTCGTGCTGCGCGACCTCAAGCCCGGCAACGTCATGGTCACGCCCGACGACGCGCCCGTCCTGATCGACTTGGAATGTGCGATCCGCGTCGGCGAGCGCGCCCCCGTGGTGGGCACCCGCGGGTTCACCGCACCGGAATACCTCGACCACCCCGACGGGGCAGCCCCGCCCGCGCCCGGCCCGGCGGTGGACTGCTACAGCCTGGGGGCCACCCTCCTGCACGTGGCCGGCGGCCTCATCCCCCAGCTCGCCGCGGATTCCCCCGCCCGGCGCGGCGCCGGCGAGCGCATCGCGGCGCTCGTGGACACCGCCGCCCCCGCCGCGCCCGCGCTGCGCGCCCTCGCTCCCCTCATCCTGGGCCTGACCGCCGACCTTCCGGGCCGCTGGACGATCGAAGAGGCCGCCGGCTTCCTGTTCAGGGAGCCCGGCGTCACCGCTCCCGTGACCGCCGGCCCGGCGCTGACCCGCGACACCCGACGGCGGCTGATCGACGACGGCCTGGAGCACCTGGCCGCGACCATCACCCCGGGCGGCGAACACCTGTGGCCACGCCCCCGCTCGGCCCCGCCCGGCGACCCGTGCGCCATCCAGCTGGGCGCGGCCGGCGTGCTGGCCGTCCTCGACCGAGCCGTGCGCTGCGGCCGGCACACCGCCGAACCCACCCTGCGCACCGCGGCCCACTGGCTGGACCGCCGGCTGGCCGACCCCGACCGAGTCCTGCCCGGCCTGTACTTCGGCCGCTCCGGCACCGTCTGGGCGCTGCATGACGCCGCCCGCACCCTCGGCGACGACGAACTGGCCGGCTCGGCACGCCGCTACGCCTTGAGCATCCCGCTCGACGGCACCGGCCCCGACATCTGCCACGGCCTCGCCGGGGCCGGCCTGGCCCAACTGCACCTGTGGCACGCCACCGGCGAGACGTGCTTCGCCGAACGCGTCTCCCACTGCGCCGACCGGCTCCTGCACCTGACCGGCGCCGGTGGGTCCGGCCGCGGCGCGGCGTTCGCCTCCATGCCGTACGGATTCGCGCACGGCACCGCAGGAAAGGCCGCCTTCCTGCTGGCCGCGGGCCGTGCCCTGGACCGCGCGGACCTCGTCGAGGTCGCCACCGAGGCCGGGCACGTCCTCTGCACGGCCGCCCGCGTCAGCGGCGACGCCGCCGACTGGCCCAAGGAGCCCGGAGAGGCCGAACGCACCGGTGTGAACTTCTGGTGTCACGGCGCCTCCGGCATCGGCACGTTCCTGATCCGGTTGTGGCGCGCCACCGGCGAGCCGCGCTTTCGCGAGTACGCCGAACGCGCCGCGCACGCCGTCCACCGCGACCGCGCCCGGCTGGGCCCGAGCACCTGCCACGGGGCGGCGGGCAACGGCGAACTCCTGCTCGACATGGCCGACGCCACCGGCGAGAGCCGCTACCGCGATTGGGCCGCGCAGACCGCCGCCTGCCTGCGCGCCCGTGCCACCGTGCGTGAGGGGCGGCTGCTGATCCCCGACGACACTCTGCGCGAGGTCAGCGCGGCCTACAACGTCGGCCTGGCCGGCGTCCTGGATTTCCTGCTGCGACTCGAACACGGCGGGAACCGCGCCTGGCTGGTCGACACCGACTGACCGCCGGGCACCACAAGAAGAGGAGACACCACCATGGACAGCCACATCCTCGAACTCCAGGAACTGCCCGAAACCGACGCGCAAGCGCTGGAGCCCATGATGTGCTGCGACACCGACCACACCTCGGGCCAGTGCACCGATCCGCCACGCTGCGCGGACCGCGAGCCCGACGCCGCGCCGGCGTAGCACGAACGCGGTGTGCGGCCGCCCCTGGTGGCCGCACACCCCCGGCATAACCCGAACACGGTGCGCGACCACCCCGGGTGGCCGCGCACCCTTCCCGAGCAACGGAGACCTTCGGTGGGGCAGTGGAGCGCGGTGCTTCCCCCAGACACCGCCACCGCGGCCCTCGACCTGGTCGCCACCCTGGCCGGGCAGCCGCGCCCAACCCCCGCGTGCGTGCGGCCCGACCTGGAGGCAGGCGGCCCGGGACTCGCCCTGGCCTACCACCACCTCGACCTGAGCCTGCCAGGACACGGCTGGGACGCCCCGGCCCGCGGCTACCTCGCCGCCTCGGCCGCCGGAGCCCGTCGCCTGCCGAGCTCCTTCCCTGGCCTGTTCGGCGGCTCCGGCGGCCTCGCCTTCGCCGCCTGGACCCTCACCGGAGACCCGGACGTGCTGCCCACCGTCCACGACACCCTGCTGCGGGAGACCACCGCACGGGCCCACGCCCTCGGCAACCACCCCGGCGGCGTGCCCGTACGCACCTTCGACCTCGTCTCCGGGCTCACCGGCACCGGCGCCTACCTGCTGTGCCGCCGGCACGAACCGGCGACCCGGCACACCCTGTGCGCCGTCCTGGCCACCCTGGTGGGCCTGTGCGGCGAACACACCGGCACACCCCGCTGGCACACCCCCGCAGCAGAGATCCGGCACGTCCCGACACGCCAGGACTTCCCCCACGGGCTCCTGGACTGCAGCCTGGCCCACGGCGTCGCCGGCCCGCTCGCCCTGCTCTCCCTCGCCCGCTCCGCCGGCCTCGTCGTCCCCGGGCAGACCCAGGCCATCACCCGCACGGCCCACTGGCTCGCCGCGCAACGCCTCGACGACGAACACGGGCCCCACTGGTCCGGGCAGATCGCCCCTCCCGGCCGCCCCGCCCCCACCCGTCCCCGGGTCGTCCGCTCCTCCTGGTGCATCGGCACCCCTGGTATCGCCAGGTCCCTGTGGCTCGCCGCGGTCGCACTCGACGATCCCGCCCTGCGCGACCTCGCGGTGCAGGCCGTCAAGGCCGTCCACCGACGCACCACGACGCGCCACCTGGACCCCGGCGCCGCGGGCCTGTGTCACGGACTCGCGGGCCTGCTCCACGTCACCTCTCGCTTCGCCCATGACACCAAGGACCCGGAGCTCGCCCACGCCGCCGCCGAACTCACCGAAGGTTTTCTGTCGTCCGACGCTGCCGTGGTGGCCGCCCGGCCCGGATTCCTCGACGGTGCCGCCGGGGTGATCCTCGCGCTCCTGGCCGCCGCGACCGACACACCGCCGGCCTGGGACAGAGCCCTCCTCCTGGCATAGAACCCGACGCCGAGCCGGGTCAGGCGCGGTGGTACTGGACGGGGGCGCCGACCTGGCCCCCGAGCTCCTCTGCGGCCCGACGGGCCCAGGAGGGGTCGCGCAGGAGTTCGCGGCCCAGGAGGACGGCGTCCGCCTGGCCCGAGGTGATGATCTGCTGGGCTTGGGCAGGCTCCGTGATCATGCCGA
Source organism: Nonomuraea sp. NPDC002799 (assembly GCF_053592075.1). Lineage (NCBI taxonomy): Bacteria > Bacillati > Actinomycetota > Actinomycetes > Streptosporangiales > Streptosporangiaceae > Nonomuraea > Nonomuraea sp. NPDC002799. The sequence goes on along the minus strand of NZ_JBSFVA010000006.1, from coordinate 46,314 downwards.
CGGCCGCGGCGGGCATTCCGGCTTCGTCGCGGACCTGCGCGGCGAAGGGCACCTGGTAACCGGGGCCGGCCTCGATCTTGGCGCCGGAGGCGATGCCGCCGGTGGAGACGTCCATCAGGTCCACGCCGCGGGCCTGGAGCTCCTTGGCGAGGCGGACGGTGTCGGCCGCCGTCCAGCCGTCGCGGTCATCCTCGGGGTTCTCGGTGAGCCAGTCGGTGGCGGAGACGCGGAAGAAGACCGGCAGCTCCTCGGGCCACACCGCGCGTACGGCGTCGACGACGTCCAGGGCGAAGCGGGTCCGGCCCTCGAACGAGCCGCCGTACTCGTCGGTGCGGTGGTTGCTGTGCGGGGAGAGGAACTGGTGAAGCAGGTAACCATGGGCGCCATGGAGCTCGGCGACCTCGAATCCGGCCTCGAGCGCGCGCCGGGCGGCGGCGGCGAACTCCTGGACGATCGCGCGGATGCGGTCCGCGTCGAGTTCCTCGGGCGTCGTCGACGCGGGAGCGAAGGGGATCGCGCTGGGGGCCAGCGGAGTCCAGCCGTACGGCTCGTCGGGGGTGATCGCGCGCCCGCCGTCGACCCAGGTGCGCTCGGTGGACGCCTTGCGTCCGGCATGGGCGAGCTGGATGGCGGGAACGGTGCCCTGCGACTTCAGGAACGCCGTGATGCGCTGGAACGCGGCTACCTGGGTGTCGTTCCAGATGCCGAGGTCATAAGGGGAGATCCGGCCCTCGGGGCTGACAGCGGTGGCCTCGGTGACGATCAGGCCGGTCCCCCCGGAGGCGCGCGCGGCGAGGTGGGCGAAGTGCCAGTCCGTCGCGGCGCCCACCCTCTCCCCCTCCGGCTCTGCGCTGTACTGGCACATCGCCGCCATCCAGATCCGGTTGGGGATGGTCAGCGACCTGAGGGGGAACGGGGTGAACAGGGAGGCCATGCGTGAACTCCTGGTACGCGCCTGAGGGGTAGCCGCCGGGCGAGAGGCGCGTCACCCGCACGCGGAAGAACTCTCACGATAATTGCATTCGCTGCCTATTTATTCCGTCGGTAACCAGCGCACGCAATCATGCAGGGACGGCCAACCTCAGGATGATCTCGACCTCGTACCGGCCCGCCTGCGCCGCATGGCCAGCCAGGCCGCGGCCGGATACGCGATCACTCCGCTGAAGATGATGAGGGCGAAGGCCCCGGCAAGCGATACGGGCAACAACGCTTCGGCGACCTGCCAGATGGCCGTCAGGAAAAGGGCGGCGAGTATCGCCACCGGCCAGGAGGGCCGTACGCGCAGGAGATGCAGCAGCGGCCAGGCGATCACGATCGCGACCCAACGCCCGGACTCCCACGTCTGGACGAGATGGCCAAGACATTCGGTGTATTCGCCGCATTGCGGGGATTGGGGAAAGAGCCTGGCCATCAAGGCCGCCCACGCCAGGAGAGCAACAGGCAGGATGATCCCCACCACGCCCGCCGTGGCGATCCGCCGGCCGGGTTGCGCGTGCGGCAAGGACGCGTCCGGCTGCACTTCGATCACTCGCGCATGGTGACACACGGGACGGTACCTGGCCATGGCGCGGGCAGCCGTCGCCGCCGGCGCGTTGCCCTGATCTTCAATGACTGCTTTCTCGGGGTTGGTCGATCGGTCACGTCCGATCATTAGGTCTGATACTTGCTCAAACCGCGCCTTCGCGGCCCATCCCCTCGACGGAGAGAACTCTGATGCGAGTTGTCCAATTGCTGACCACCTCGGCAGCGGTCGCCGCAACGGTGGCGGTGCTTGCCGCCCCGGCCATGGCGCAGGTCGACCAGGACCAAGCCGCTCACGGCCGGCAGATCCAGATCCGCCGCGACCATTCCGACGTACGCGTGCCTTTCGTGGTGAAGAGGTCCGGCGAAGCGCTCATCGACCTGAACGCCGCCGCGCCCGGCACGGACTGGGCCGTGAAGGGCGGCGAGTCGGCCGTCGTGTCGATCTACGTCGACAACCGCTACGCCACCGACCTCGTCGTCTCCGGTGACCAGCCGCAGCACCGGCAACTCGCTCTCGGCGGGGTCGAGGCAGGACCGCACAAACTGCGCCTGCACTTCGCCGGCGAACGATCCGCGGCGGGGAGCAGCTCCGTCCGGCTCGACGCGGTGAAGGTGACGACGTACACGCCAGGGAGCGCCGACTACCTGGCACTGCGCTACGCCCCGATCGTCCACGGCCGCAGCAACGCCGACCTGGGCACCCCTGACCAGAACGCGACGACCGACACGCCGCTCATCGCCTGGCACGAGTCCGGGCCCGGGACGGCGCCCGGCCGCACGAAGCTCACCTACTCCGTGGTGTGGAGCAACGAGGACGGCGGGACCAACACGCCGGCGCTGATGGCCCGCTGGGGCCGCACCACCGACATCGAGTGGATCTACGACGTGGAGGTGGACGAGCACGGCAACCGGGTCGCGGGCAGCGACACCTATCAGGCCGCCAACCACCAGACGCTGCACTTCTCCGGCAAGTACGAGGGCGACCACGCCCTCCTGGAGACCTGCACCAGCAACAACAACATGTGCGACCAAGTCACCGATCCGATGCGGTTCTTCCTGTCGGCGCTGCAGACGCGGCCGGCCGACCAGGCCCGCGAGTACATGATGGACACCAACGCCTGGACCTACCAGATCATGTCGAAGGAGATGATCAGGGAGGGCAAGATCGAGGCCGCGTCGGACACGACACCTGCCACGCCGGAGGTGAGCGACCAGCGCAACTATCTGTACGCGGTGATCAAGAAGACGACCGACCGGCCCAACACCGGGTCGTCCTGGGTGGGCGTCTCCATCGGCGTGCGGCTCAAGAGCGGTGCCACCGTCTACGTGTCCAACCACGTCGACCCCACCTGGTCCATCCAGCGGGACGACTCGGCCGCGACCACGGTGGAACTGCCGCCCGGCACGACGGCCGACGACATCGAGGAGATCACCGCCAACCGTGTCGTGGCCGGCACGGACAACGGCGCCGTGGTGCACGTCACCGGCATCAAGCGTGGCTTCTTCCTGGGACAGGACTATCTTCCCCAGCCGTCCTTCCTCTCCTGGAACGGTGATGTCACCATCGACGCGACCACGCCCTCAGCGGTGGTCTGGCGCCGCTGACACCCGCCGGTGAGCCGGATCCGCCGTCGTCCTTCCCCGTGGAAGGACGATGGCGGACGTTCGAGCGGCTCAGGGTGCCCTCTAAGCTTGGGCCGCGCCCTGATCGCCGGTCGGCGTCATGATCTGGGTACGCGCTTCCACGACCTGGCGCTTGATGCGTTCCGCCCCGCAGGCCTCGGCGGTGCCGTATGCCTCCTCCGCCAGCGCCAGCGCGTCGCCACGACGGTTTTGTGCGGCGGCGATGTAGATCAGCCCGACCTGATTGGCCGCGACACCGGCCAGCAGCCCGATCTCCCGGCGCAGCCGTACCGATTCCTCCAAGTGCTCCCGCGCAGCGTCCAACCGGCCCGCGGAATGCTCCGCGATCCCCAGATGCCGAAGCACCTCGGACTGGGTACGCCGGTCTCCAGCCTGCGCGGCCAAGTCGCATGCCTGCTCAAGAAGGGGGACGGCTGCACCGTTGTCACCCCGTACGACCTGGTGAAAGCAGCCCACCCAGAACAGCGACTCGGCTTCGCCGGTCGCATCGCCGAGCATCCGATACAGCTCCGCCGCCCGCTCGAACAAGGTCAGCTCAAGCGGATCCTCGCGCCGCTCTTCCAGAAACCGCGCGTGCATGACCCGGCCCCGGGCCAACGCAAGATCAGCCTCGACCTTGTCCAGCTCCCGGTCCGCCTCCGCCAGCACACCGACATCGCCGGCGTAGACAGCGCGCTCGTATAAAAGCCTGGCCTGCTCGATAGGCCCTTCAACACCCATCCCGTTCACCTCGTCCCAGTCCTCAGCGGTCTGATCCCGTCACGCTGTTGACGACACCGTACGCGGGGCGCCGGCTCAGCGGGATCTGGTGAGCGACCCCAGGGATACCGCCATGAGCAGAGCGGTCAGCCCGCCCCAGATCATCACGGTGGAGACCGAGAAGGAGTCCACGACGCGGCCTCCGAGGAACGCGCCGAGGGCGAAGGTCGCCTGGAAGGAGGAGGTGAAGACGACCGTGGCAGCTTCGGGCGTGTGCGGGGCCGCGGCGATGAACGATGCCTGCGAGAGGACGGGTACGCCTCCATAGGCCAGGCCCCAGACCACGAGCGACACCACGGCGCCGACGGTCGAGCCGCCTGCCGAGGGCAGCAGCAGGGTGGTGGCCGCGATCAGGCATCCGCAGGTCGCGAAAGCGGCTCGCAGGTGTGTGGCGGTGGCTTTGCCGGCCAGGAAGTTGCCGGCGATTCCGGCGACGCCGTACGCGAGCAGGACGGCGCTGACGGCTGCGGGAGACAGGCCGGTGACGTCCTGGAGGAACGGCGTGACGTAGGTGTAGGTGCCGAAGTGGGCCAAGACGATGAGGAAGGTGGCCAGCAGGGCGATGGTGGCACCTCGTGCGCGCAGCAGGTCGAGCAGGACGCGAGGGCTGGTGACCTGGTGGGCGGGCAGCGGCGGCAGCAGCATCAGCAGGGCGGCCAGGACCAGGATGGCCAGCACGGCCAGCACCAGGAAGGCGGTTCGCCAGCCGGCGAGGGTGCCGATATAGGTGCCGGCCGGCACGCCGAGCACGGAGCCCAGTGGCACGGCGGAGAAGATCACAGCGGTGGCGGCGCCTACGGCGCGCGGCGGCATCAGGCGGCCGGCCAGCCCGGCCCCGATCGACCAGAAGCCACCGATGGTGAGGCCGACCAGCACCCTGGAGATCAGCATGACCCAGTAGGAGGTCGCCACCGCGGCCAGCACGTCGGCGGCGGCGAGCACCGCCATGAAGACGCACAACATCACGCGGCGGTCCAGGCGCGCGGTGGTCAGTGTGACGACGGGTGCGGCGACCGCGGCGACGATGCCGGGCAGTGTCATGGTCAGCCCTGTGATGCCGTCGGAGATGCCGAAGTCGGCGCCGATGGCGGTCAGCAGGCCGATGGGCAGGATCTCGCTGGTGACGATGGCGAAGATGCCCAGCATGAGCGAGGTGACCGCGAGCCAGCCGATGAAAGGCGAGCGGGGCCGGGCGAGCGTGGTGGTAGACATGTTTCCCGTTCAGGCAGGTACGCGTGGCGTGCAGGCACCCAGCCAAGCGTGCTGAAGCAGCGGGCACTGGCGCCTTTCGGACGCGACCGACAAGCGGCCCACACGACCGCCGAGCCACGACCGGCAAGGGCCGCAAACGCTGAGCCACCCGCTGGAAGCCGCTCTGAACGCCGTGCCTGCAAGCGATGCTGAACGCTCCGACGACGATGACGCCGTGGCCGACAGCGGTGCCCCTGTCCTGGAACCGTCAAGCGTGGCACGATTCGTGACTACATCCCTGGTCGGCTCGTGCAGGCTACGCCCGAGGCGCTTCATTGATCGTCGAGAAAGAGCTCTTCGATCTTCAGGTTGAACACCTTGGCGAGACGGAAGGCGACGGGGAGGCTCGGGTCGAACTTCCCCGTCTCGATCGCGTTGATCGTCTGCCTGGACACGCCGACACGCTGAGCCAGGTCAGCCTGCGTCCAGGCGCGTTCGGCCCGAAAAGTCGTGATGCGGTTCTTCATCGGTACCTGATCTTGCCGACGAAGAAGGCGATCACGTAGGCGGCGCCCAGGAGTGCGGGGAGGACTGCGGTATCGACGTCGTAGACGACGAGGCCGGCGTTGTCCGCGACGACATAGGCGAATCCGCCGACCCACCCCACTCCAAGGGTGACCGCCAGCGCATCCTGCAGGATCTTCCGTTGCAACTCATCTTGTCCTCGGATGAAGCGCCCGTAGGCGACGATCCATCCGATGCCGGCGACAAGATTGACGGCAACCGCGGCCCAGCTCGCCACCGGTTGCCGCGAGTCCCACAAGAGCTCGGGACCGAACCTGGCCAAGGCGAGGGTCACCAGCCAGACCAGTGTCCAGAGCACAAGTCGAGCGGTTGTCTTGATCGAGTCCCGATAGGCCCCGGTCTCGTCGTGTGCTTGCACGGGTTGCCCTTCCTGCCGCGAGAAGTCAAGTACACTTGACACGATAGAGGCATCCGAGACGATGTCAAGTTCACTTGACATCGTCGCGGACGGCCCCGTTCCGGATGGCATGGGACCACCGCCGGTTCCGCCTGACAACAGGCGAAATCAGCCGGCGGGCTTGCCGAACCAGCGGGAGAGGTGGTCGGCCAGGTCCTGCTGATCGTCGCCGATCCAGGCGACGTGGCCGTCGGGGCGTAGCAGGACGCACGGAACATCCAGTTCCGCAGCGGGATCCGCGAGGTGATCGACCCGGTCTGACCAGCCGCCGACGGTCAGGCGTTCGGTGCGGTCCAGCAGCAGGCCGCGGCCGCGATGCAGCAGACCGTAGAGGCGGCCCTGTTTCACGTCGAGGTCGCGCAGGCGGCGGCCGAGCAGGTCGGGGCCCTCGCCGAAGTCGTAGCGGATGCCGATCGCGGTGATCTTCTCGATCAGATGGCGGTTCACCTCGTCGAAGTCCATCAGTTCGGTGAGCAGCCTGCGCACGGCCTGCGGGCCCGGCTCGGTGGACAGCAGTTCCGTCTGGGCGCGGGTGTTGTCCAGCACGTCCTCGGCGACCGGATGACGTTCGGCCTGGTAGGTGTCCAGCAGGGTTTCCGGCGCCCAGCCGCGGATCTGTGCGGCCAGTTTCCAGCCGAGGTTGAACGCGTCCTGAATCCCCAGGTTGAGACCCTGTCCGCCGATGGGCGGATGGATGTGTGCCGCATCGCCGGCCAGCAGCACCCGCCCGACCCGATAACGTTCGGCCAGCCGGGTGGCATCCCCGAAGCGGGACAACCAGCGCGGGGAGTGCACGCCGAAATCGGTTCCGGCGATGGTGCGCAACTGTTGCTGGAAATCTTCGAGGGTGGGCGGTTCCGCGCGGTCGCTGACTCCCGCGGCGGGGACTACGACGCTGTAGATTCCTTCGCCGAAGGGCCGGAGCCAGAATCGCTGATGGTTCTCCCGGATTTCGGCCACCTTGGCGGCGATCTCCTCCTGCGGCACGCCTGCTTCCATCTCGCCCATCAGCGTCTCGGTCCGTGCGGGCTCGCCGGGGAAGCCGACACCGAGCAGTTTGCGCACCGTACTGCGCCCGCCGTCACAGCCGACGAGATAGCGCGAACGCAGCCGTTCCCCGTCGGCCAGCTCGACGGTCACCCCCTCGTCGTCCTGCTCGAAACCGGCGACCGCGCAACCGCGCCGGACCTGCGCACCCCGTTCGGTCGCATGGTCTTCAAGCAGATGTTCGATGACCGGCTGCGGGATGCCCAGCAGGTAGGCGTACGCGGAATCCAGGCCCTTGGGCACGGGTGCGGGGATGGCGGCGAAGAAACCGCCGGCCGGACGCCGTCTTCCGTGCTGGACGATGCGATCCAGCAGTCCGCGCATCGCCAACAGCTCGAGACTGCGAACATGCAGGCTGACTATGCGGACGAACGACGCGGGCTCGGTTTCCTTCTCCAGAACGAGGACCCGTACATCGTGCAGCCGCAGTTCGGCGGCCAGCATCGCACCGGTCGGCCCGCACCCGGCAATGATCACATCGAACGTGAGGGGCACGCGACCGGCGCCGGCGGTGACCTGCTGAGAGTGCATAGGTGTTGCCTTTCGGGAGTGCCTGTTGGAGAGGCGCTCCCGGCGACACCTACGTCAATCGCCCGACCGTGGCAGGAAGGGGGAGCACCCACATCGATACAGCGTTCATGGGGCTCACCTCCTCGGGCGGTGTCACGATCAACTGCAAGCTACAAGCCCGAGCATCATCCCGTCCAATCCTTTCCAGGTACGTGATCACGACGCCGAACGGGCCCGTGCGGTTGCCGCGCGAATCCGGCGTGGCGGCCATGCACATCGGGGTTCTCGGGCCGGTCACGGTCTGGGACGATGCGGGAGAGGCGATCTCCCTTCCTGGCCTGAGGCATCGCGAGGTGCTGGCCCGGCTCGTGGCCGGATGGTGCCCGTCGATCTCCTCGCCGCCGATCTCTGGGAGGACCCTCCTGAGGGCGCCGTCTTCGTCGGAGCACTGCGCCGCGCGCTGGAGCCGGACCGTCCGCCCCGGACGCCGCCCCGGCTGATCGTCACCGCCGGGCCGGGATACGCGCTGCGGGCCGGCACGCAAGAGGTCGACGCATGGCGGTTCGCCGTGGGGACGGCCGGCGCGGGCACGTCTGACGGAGCTGCGGCTTCGCGCGGTGGAGCGGCGCGCCCAGGCGCTGCTTGACCTCGGTCGCTCCGCCGAGGCTGTTCCTGATCTCGCCGAGGACCCCAAGGCACCCTTCGCCGGCAAGGAGAGCGCCTGCCGCGCCGCCATCACCCTCCTGGACTCGCGGGCATGCCCGGCCTGAGCGAGGGCCTGCCCTCGCTCGCCCTGCTCGCCCTGCTCGCCCTGCGACTGCGCCACGGCCATGCGCCCGGCCTCGGAGGAACTGACGGGAGCGGCGAGCGGCCTGATCAGCCTCGGTCCGGTGGCTGGGATCCTCGCCGAACTCGCGGCGGTCCCGGGCCTCTAACCCGCCCCGTGCCCGGCCCCGTGAACCCATCTGAATGCAGTCATCTGCGGCGGAAGCCGCGCAGGGAGTTGACCAGCGCCGGGATCATCAGCGTTGCGGCGGTCACGAAGATGGGCGGCATCGCGTCCGCGAGCGCGGGATGCGCACCGTGTGCGGTGCAGATCGTCACCGCCACGGCCAGGCCCATGGCGGCGCCGATCTGTCCTGCGGACTGTACGATGCCTGCCGCGATTCCCATGCTCTTCCTGAGAATCGAGGCCAGCGCCGTCGCTTCACAGGTGATCCAGATGAAGGGCAGGCCCGCGCCAGTGAGGACGATGCCCGGTAGGAGATCGGTGAGATATCCGGTCCCCGGCGCGATGCCGCTGAGAAGGAGGAGACCGGCGGCGATGAGGGCGCAGCCGACGAGGTACGGCGGGCGCGGGCCGTACCGGGTGAGCAGGCGGCGGCAGGTGCGGCCGAGCAGCAGCACCGCCCCCACCATGGGCAGCAGTGCGAGCCCCGTCTCCTGCGGGCTGAAGGCCAGGGTCCGCTGGAGGTACAGGCTGCCGATGAAGACGACGGGGGCGGTGGCCGCTGAGACGAACAGCACGCCGAGGACGCCGGCGACCAGTCCGCGGTCACGCATCACGGCCATCGGGAACAGCGGGTGCCGGGAGCGGGCCTGGGTGGCCAGGAACAGCGCGCCGAGCAGGAGTGTCGCGGCCGACCCGAGATAGGTGGTCTGGTTCCAGCCGCGCTCGGGGATGTTCACCAGGGTGTGCACGAACGTGAACAGTCCGGCGATCAGGGTCAGCGTGCCAGGCAGGTCGATGCCGCCTGCTCTGGTCGCGCAGTCGGCGGGCAGGAGTCTGGGGGCGGCTGACAGCGCGATCGCGATGACGGGGAGGTTGAGGTAGAAGGCCCAGCGCCAGTCGAGGTGGTCGACGACCAGTCCGCCGAGCAGCACACCGGACACCGAGCCCGCACCCCCGATCGTCGCCCAGAGAGTCAGTGATCTGGCCCGTTCGGCAGGTGTCGTGACGGTGGTCATCACCATGGCCATCGCAGCGGGGACCAGCACCGCCGCCGCTACCGCCTGAACGGCTCTCGCCGTGATCAGCATGCTGCCCGAAGGTGCGGCGCCACAGGCGGCGGCCGCCAGGGCGAACCCGACGAGGGAGCCGAGGAACAGCCGTCTGGCGCCGACGATGTCCACGAGCTTGCCCCCGGGAATCTGCAGTCCGCCGAGGAGCAGCACGTAGACGTTGGTGACCCAGTGCACTCCGGTCATGGTCATGGCCAGGTCGCGCTGAAGGTCTGGCAGAGCCAGCGCGACGATTCCGGCATCGGCGTTGGCCAGGAAGGGCGCCAGCGCCAGGAGCACGATCAGGAGTCTCCGGCGGCCGGCTGTGCGGGTGGGCCCGGGCTGTGCCAGGCCTGAGGGGAGGAGGGCGGTCACGACGATCCAGGGGTCGGTGGTGGAGATGGGACTCCCGCCCGGGAGTCCCATCTGGGGTCAGAGTTCCTTGAGGAAGCCGGAGTCCACGGAGAAATCGGCGCCGGTCGTGCTGGCCGAACGCGGCGAGGCCAGCAGCGCCACCACGTCCGCGACCTCCTGCGGCTCGACGAGGCGGCCGGTGGTGAGATTCATCATCTCCGGCGCGATCTTGTCGATGACGGCGTCTCTGTCAGCACCCGCCTGGGCGGCGATGATGTCGGCCGCGCCGCCTTCTTCGGTCCACCAGGCGCTGCGGACGGGGCCGGGGGACACGGTGTTGACGCGGATGCCCTGCGGGCCGTACTCCTCGGACAGCGCCTTGGTGAGGTTGGTGAGCCCGGCCTTGGCCGCGTTGTAGTCGACGTTCATCGGGGCAGGTCGCCGTGCGTTCCCCGAAGAGATGTTGACGATCACACCGCCGCCTCTCGCGAGCATGAGCGGAATCGCCGCCCGGATCGCGCGGACGGCCGAGAACAGGTTGAACTCGAACATCGCCCGCCAGTCATCGTCGGTGGGAGTCAGAAACCCGAAACGGGGCAACTGGGTCCCGGGCGGCGGGCCGCCTGCGTTGTTGACCAGGATGTCCAGCCCGCCGAACACCTCGGCGGCGCGGGCTACTGCTTGGCCGGGACCTTCCGGGTCGGTGAGGTCGATCGCCGCGTGGACGAGGTTCGGGCCGGACAGCCCGTCGAGTTCGGGACTGGTGCGGCGCGAGACGGCAACCACCTGGGCCCCCTCCTGCAGCAACGTGCGGGTGGTGGCCAGGCCCACCCCCTTGGAGGCGCCGGTGACGAGTGCGATGCGGCCGGACAACTGCAAATCCATGATCATTATCCTTAGGGTTGAATCTGTTAACGGGTCAAATTTCCCGTTGATGGGCGGTAGTACGACTGGTCGCCCAGGCGAGCCGGGCGACCCGTTCGGGGGCGAGAGCCCAGCCGATCGCGCCGAGAATGTCGCGAAGCGGCTCCTTGTCGCGGGCGCCGATGATGACCGACGACACGGTGGGCCGGCCGAGCAGCCGGTTGAGTGCGATCTGCGGGACGGCATTACCGGTCTCGTCCGCGATTTCGTCGAGCACATCGACCACGGCGAACAGGTGCTCGTCGTCCACCGGCGGGCCGTATGAGGCGCTCTGGTGCAGACGGCTCTGAGCGGGCAGCGGCCGGCCACGACGGATCTTGCCGGTGAGCCTGCCCCAGCCGAGCGGGCTCCACACGAGCGCGCCGACGCCCTGGTCCAGGCCGAGAGACATCAGCTCCCGCTCATGATCTCGGCCCACGAGCGAGTGGGCGACGTAACGCGGGTGGCCTTAGCGCTCCGCGACCGCCGGCGACTTCATGAGCTGCCGGCCGGAGAAGTTGGAGACGCCGGCATAGCGCGGCCTGCCGTCGCGAACGAGGTCGTCGAGGGCGGACAGCACCGCTTCGACAGGCGTGCCCGCGTCGAAGGCGTGCGACTGGAACAGGTCAATGCGGCGCAGCGCATCCTCGACCACTTTGATCAGCCGCTACGGGAGGTCCCGGCGTCGCCGGGCCCGCCGCCCGTCGGCAAGCCGGCCTTGGTGGACAGCAGAACGTCGTCGCGGCGTCCCTTGATCGCCGCGGGGACCTTGAGGCCGGATGCGCCCAGCCGTCGGTATTCCATGAAATGACCCTTTCTGTGCTTCACGGTTGTGGCTGCCAGGTGGCGCCGTCGGCGTCCTGGCGTACGTGGCCGAACACCACGTCGGCGAAGTGCACGCCGAAGCCGAGGGTGTCCGGCCGCTGGAGCTCGGCCAGCAGCCAGTGGCGCTGGCGGGCCGAGACGGCGGGATCGTGATCGGAGCCCGACGACCATTCGGGGTGGCGGACCTGGACGGGGGAGTGCAGCGCGTCGCCGAACGCGAGCAGCCGCCGCCCTCCCGAACTGATGACGAACGTGGCGTGCCCCGCGGTGTGGCCGGGGGCGAGCCGTACCCGCACGCCCGGGAAGATCTCCTCCGCCTCGCGCACGAGCCGCAGCCGTGGCTTGAGCACGGAAAGCATCCGGTCTGTGACGCCGTGCGCCTCGGCGAGGTGGCGGTGCGCCCACTCCTGCTCGACCACCAGGAAGGCGGCGCCGGTGAACACCGGCGGGTCGACGCAGGCCCAGCCCAGGTGGTCGGCGTGCAGATGGGTGAACGCCACCGCCTGGATCTCGCCGGGCTTACGCCCGAGCCTGTCCAGGTTTTCCAGCAGTGCGCCCCCGTGGATGGCCCCGACCAGCGGGTGATCGGGATCCTCCGGTACGGCGCGCGGCCCGAACCCCGCGTCGATGAGGAGGGCCTGCCTGCCATGCTCGATCAGCAGCCCTCCGATACCGGCCACCAGGTGGCCGGTGTCGTTGAGATGGTCGGCATGCTCCACCCAGTCGCGCTCGGTGGCCGCGGGCAGCCAGCCGCGCGGCCTGAGCTGCACCACACCGTCGGGTACGTAACTGATCTCCAGCTCGCCGAGCCGGAGCGAGCGGATCCCCGACGGCCTGCGCAGCCGCCTGTCGATCATGGTGCCTCCTCGGTCGGTGTTCGTGGTCCCACCGTGACGAAAAGGACGTGCGGCAACAAGAACGACATATGTCATGATTCATTCGCAGAACTCATCGTTCGAGGTGGAGGGCATGGAACGGCACGAGATCGAGATCTTCCTGACCCTGGCCGAGGAGTTGCACTTCGGGCGTACGGCCGAGCGGGCAGGAGTGTCGCAGAGCCGGGTCAGCCAGACGGTCGCCAAGCTGGAGCGCCGCATCGGCGTCAAGCTGTTCGAACGCAACAGCCGCCGAGTGGCCCTGACCGCCATCGGGCAGCAGTTGCGGGACGGGATCGAACCGGCCCACCGCCGCATTCAGGAGGAGATCGCCAGGGCGACGGCGGCGGGGCGCGGCATCACGGGATTGTTGCGCGTCGGCTTTTCCGGTGCGTTCACCAGCAACCTCATCCTTCAGGCCGCCGAGGTCTTCTCGGCCCGCAATCCCGGCATCGAGCTGCAGATCCAGCAGGTGCCGATCTCTAATCCCTACGGCTCACTGCGCGCCGGCGACGTCGACCTGCAGGCCACCGAGCTGCCCATCGACGAGCCCGACCTGACCGTCGGCCCGGTCCTGATCTCCCAGCCTCGGGCGCTGCTCCTGCCCGCCGGCCACTCCTTCGCCCGCCACGCATCGATCAGCCTGGAGAACCTGGCCGAGATGACCCTGCTGACCGTCGGCGGAACCGTCCCCGACCACTGGCGCGAGCATCACTTCCCGCGCCAGACGCCCACGGGCAGGCCCATTCCCCAGGGCCAGGCCATCCTCTACTGGGAGGACGTGCTCTCGCTCGTACTCGCGGGCAAAGGCGTCTCCCCGGTCTCCGCCGTGGGTGCGCGCTACTACACGCAGCCCGGCCTCGCCTTCGTCCCCTTCCGTGACGCCCCGCCCATCGAGTACGCGCTCGTGTGGCCGAGTGCCCGCGAGACGGCCAAGGTGCGCGCCTTCGCGCAGTGCATCCATGAGTTCACCAGAAGTCTCGGCGGGCCCAACCGGGTCCTGGACGCGCTCTGAACCCTGTCGATAACCGTGGCTGATCGATCCTTCCGGCGTTCAGCCTTGTTGCGGCCACGCATGAGGGCCGACTTTTAAGGGGTCCGAAAACACAGGAAGGCCGACCATGACCACGCTCCAGGAGAGGGCTGCTGCCAGACCGGCGATGACCGGTCGGCAGAAGCTCACCCTCGTGCTCCTGCTCAGGCGCCGTGACCGTCACCGGCGGTCTCCTCGCGCTGGTCTTCGGCCTCACCGACGCCGCCGAACACGGCTGGAGCGACCAACGACGCTCGGGGCACTGGCGGTCGCAGTGGTCCTGCTGGTGGCGTTCTGGTTCGCGGAGAAACGGGCCGCCGCACCCCTGATGCCGCCGGGGCCAGGCAGAGTGTGGAGTCGCTCGGACAGGTCGAGGAGGAGACCGGTTCGCAGGAAGGCGGCCTGCGAGGACCGCGTGGTTCGCGCAGACCGCGGGTGCCACCGGCCGGCGATCACCCGTAGAGCGAGCGGGCTCCCGGGCTGGTGCCCTTGAAGCGCTGGCCGGCGGCGATCTCCTCGCCGACCACCGACCAGACGGTCTCGTCGTCCCGGAAGGGGAGCGGGTCAATGCTGCTCGTCTCCTGGCGGATACGCTCGACCTCGCGGTTCAGGCGCTCGAAGTCGGCTTCCTCGTCGCTGTCGTCGCCACTGAAAGTGAACTCCTCGAGCAGGCGCTGGAACCGGAGGGTGACCTGGACGAGGGAGGAGACGTCCGTGTGGAGTTCCTGCACGGTCTCCTCGTCGGCGTCGAAGGCGTGCACCTTGCCGGAACCGGGGTCGAGGGCGAGGTGGACATTGAGCAGCCAGCCGATGACGGGCCATTCGCCCGCGTCATCCGATGCGTCCTCGAAGTCCTCGGCGTCGACGACGTCCTGGACGAGGGGCAGCCGACCGGAGTCCGCGTCGGGCTCACGCAGCCAGAGCGTCCCGGTGGGGACGCCGACGGTCTGCAGGAGGCGGGCGCCCTCGGTGTCCGCGGTGGAGAGCGTCAAGGCGGTGGCGGGCAGGGTCGCGAGCCGATCCTCGCCGAAGATGTCGGCGAGTTCTCTGCGGGTGACGTCGAAAAGCACTGCAGGAACTCCGAACTCGGCAGCGGCACGGGCGCCGTGGGCCTCTTAGTGGATGGAAGCGGTCACAACAACAGCGATATCCAAAGCAAGATTTCCTGAGACTAACCGGAGGCCCCCTCCTGACTCGTCTTGTCCACTTTCCCAGGTGAAGGTCATCATCTGTACGCTCTAGGCGTGACCATTGAGCCCCCGCGCGCCACGCCGCTACGCACCCCTGGCGTGACCAGCTGGCCGAAACGAATCGCCTGGGGCACTCTCACGCTGTTTTTGACCGCGTTCGCCATTTTCGAGAGTCAGAAGTACGGCCTGCCAACCACGGCCGCGGCGCTGGTGTTCTTCGTGGTACCCGACCTGACGCGGCTCGCCGGCATCCGTGCGCCCGGCATGCTCTACCAGGTCGTGAACCGCGTGTGGCTCCCACTCGTGGTGTTGGTCGGCTACACCGTCGGGCCGATCGTGTGGCCGCCGCTCTTCACGGCCGGCCTCGGCTGGCTCACCCGCATCGCCTTGGATCGCACGCTCGGGCGCGGGCTCACCTCCACCTGACCGCCGCCCTGCCTCCAGGCGGGCCTCGACCAGTGGCTCGGTCCTCCACCAGCGGCCTGACACCACCCAAGCCTTCCAAGACACCCACTCCACAGGACCCAAACCAGGACGAACCCGAGGGGCCCCGTGGCCATCGTCCTTATCGACTCGCCTTCCTCGACCAGCCCGAAGTTGTCGGCCTCGTAGGCCATCATTGGCGCACGCCTTCATCCAGTACATGCCCGCCGCCAGCGGTCGGCGAGGCCGAGGGGACGTGGAGGTCGGTTGCTGCTTCCCAGACAGAGGGGCGGCTCGCGGCTGCCGCCGGGTTTGCCGACCTATTGATCTTTTCGCCCGGGCCAGTAATGATCCTCGTGACAGTGATCATGGTTGATAGAAGGTGCCCGCTCGAGTTCAGCAGAAACGCCCATCGGCCGCCGACGGCTCCTGACGTCGGCGATGGCCCCGGGGGTCCTGTCCTCAGGACCTCCGCCGGCGGTCACGCCGCGAATCATCCGCGCGGAGCCCCTGTCGTGACAGGAGCCCGGCGCCGTATGCGGATCAACTGCCGTCATAGGTGAGGGAGAAGATGGAACTGTCACGTCGTGGGCTGATGAGGCTGGGCGGTGGAACGGCTGCCGGACTGGCCCTCGGAGGCGCCGCATCCCCCGCGGCGGCGAACGCCGCGGCAGCCGGGGCCCTGTCCCTGCCCGTGTCCAAGTCGTTCGACCTGCACGATGACGTGACCGCCCTCTTCATGGGACAGGAGGCATGGTGCGCGCCGGTCATGCAGTGTGCGGGGTACGACCATCTCAACAAGCACTGGTACGTCACCCAGGTCATGTACATCCCGAGTGATGGCGTGACGCAAACGATGCGGACGTACCAGGGCGACATTTGCGTCACCAAGCTGAGTGCGGACGGTACGACGAAACTCGGCCGCATGTATCTGATGGGCTTCGGCCACGGAGCGCAGTTCAGCGTCGAGCCGACGGCTGTCGGGTTACCACCGTACCTGTGGATCGAGTACAACTCCGTGCCGAACGAGGGCGTGGGGTCCGGCACCAAGCTCTGCCGGATCAAGTACATGGGGCCGCCGACCGATGAGCCGGCGCGCCACTTCCACTGGGACAACGCGCAGGACCGGGCCAGCATGAACTTCCTGGACCGCACGCCGGACCCGCTGCAGCTGCCCGGCGCCGGTGCGACGCTGTCCTCGCCCCGCCCCGCGGTGGATCCGCTGAACAAGCGGCTGCTGGTGCGCTTCACCCGCAACGGGCAGCGGCAGGCGGCCGTGTGGGACCTCGCGACCGCGGTGGCCGCGCCGCTCGGGCCGCCGCTGCTGCTGCGGAAGAACCTGCCGATGGAGGAAACCCTCGCGCAAGGGTTCTGCTTCTACGGGTCGTACATGTATCAGCTGGAGGGGAAGGCGTACACGAAAATCCCGAGGGACCCGGCGGACGAAGGGACGACGTATATCACGAAGATCGACCTCAACTCGTCCTACACCGAACGGGTGTTCACCCAGGCGCTGATGAGCCTGGACTACCGGGAACCGGAGGGCATGAACATCATGCTCGTCCCCGACCCGGCCAAGGCGGGCGCGTATCTGCCTCGCCTGACCTTCGGCTTCGCGTCGGGGCTCGGGGGTGACCGGAAGGTGAACATCGCGTACAAGGATGCGCTGATCTAGCGTCTACGCAGGTCAGGGCGGATTGTCGCGCCCACCGACCGTGTGACAGCACCCGGGCCACTCATCTCGCCGGCTATCGGAGCCCAAACCCAGACGATCCAGTTAGGCAATTGCCTGAAACGACAAGATCCCGCCTGATCGCGATGATCAGACGGGATCCCGTCAACTTCAGTCCAGCCGTTTCAAGAACGACTCCTTGTGGGGTGTTCACAAATGGGCGTGGCCTGCACCAAGTCGGTCACGGTGATGATCGCTTCCCGCAACGTAACTGATCGTTTCCCAGCTGTTCGGCGCCTTCATCTACTAATAGCGCTCTGGGCGCGGCACGCAGCTGCGTGGAACCGGGAGGTCATGCATCGGGGGTTCAGGGTCCGTCGGTCCAGATGTACCACGGGCCCCTGAAGTGTTCATACACTCCCCCTTCTGGGCCCGGTACCCGATCCGGGATGTAGGCGAAGCCGTAGCTCTTCCAATTCATGGTGAGCGAGGTGACCATGAACCTCGCTCCCCCGGGGATCTTCTCCACGTCGTCCACCCAATACAGGCCCCACCACCGACCGCTGTCATAGTCATCGCGCACCGACCGGGCGTAGCGCTCCAGGCTCGGCTCCGACAGGGCGAAGCGCGCGTGAAGGGGCGCGTCGAGTTTGACCAGCAGCACGGTGCCCAGCGCCAGTGCGACTGGGACGAACATCCAGGGCTTCCACGCCCGCCGGCGCTCGCCAGGGCCCAACATCCGTACGGACCAGGCCATGGCGATGGCGAGCACCAGCCAGTACAGCGCCAGTGCCAGTCCCCAGTAGGACAGGCCGGGAGTGCTCGCCTCAATGAGCGTCAGGAGCGAAGCAAGTCCGGTGGCCGCGGTGAAGAGCAGGGCGAGGGGGTTGCGAGTCAGGCGCATGGGGTGATCTTGCCCGATGCCAGGACCAAGCGCATCGGCCCCACTATCAGTGCCGGGAAGCTAACCCGCGGACCACTCGGAGCCCGTTCTTGGGTAGGGCTGATCAGGTGCGGTCGGAGTGGCGCGGGCAGGTTGCAGGAGCTCCACGAGCAGGTGGCGGCGGCCGAGCAGGGCGTCGAGCGCTTTCGCATCACTCGCGAGACGCTGGGGATGCCGGCGGGCCAGGACGATCAGAGCGCGCCAGGGCCAGGCGATGCCGGCCAGCGGGTCGCGAGTTAGGTCTGGGTTTCACAATCACATCGGTGGCCGTTCCACTCCAACGTCGGCTGGTAAGGATCTTTGGCGCGGTACTGACTGCC
The DNA here is from genome assembly GCF_053592075.1 of Nonomuraea sp. NPDC002799. Taxonomy (NCBI): domain Bacteria; kingdom Bacillati; phylum Actinomycetota; class Actinomycetes; order Streptosporangiales; family Streptosporangiaceae; genus Nonomuraea; species Nonomuraea sp. NPDC002799. Next base: position 28,118 of record NZ_JBSFVA010000006.1, on the reverse strand, counting down.
AGTGCTTTGCCGTTTACAGTGTGGAGTTGTTGGACTGCATGGCGTGAATGCGGCAATGGGGATGTGGCTGCTCCTCTCCTGGGAGGCGATGGTGGCGTCACTGTTGGAACGCGTGGCCCAGGCTGAGACGGCCGCATTGCAGCAGGTGGATGACCTGCGGGCGCAGTTGGCTGTGGTTGAGGAACGGCTGCGGCGGCTGGCCATCACCCGCGAGACCCTGACGGAGTTCACCGTCGATCACCTCGACGAAACCGCCGTTGTCGAGAAAGAACAGGCCAACCCCACCCACGGCGATTGCGAGGCAGAGCCGTCGTCGCCGCTGCCGGCGTTGCATGGATTCCGGCAGCAGGTGGTGGCGTTGCTGGCGACCGCGGATGAGCCGATGCGGGCGCGGGAGATCGTGCAGGCGATCGGCAAGCCGGACACCCGCTCTCAGGTGGAGGGGATGCGGTCGCGGTTGCAGCGACTGGTGAGCGACGGGTGGCTGTGCCGGGAAGCCGACGGTCTCTATACGATCGCCGCCGGGATCAACGGCTACGCACCGGACGGGGGGGCCGATTGATCGCCCATGCCTGATCACGGTCATGCCGTGAATGAGCAGGGTGCCGCCGAGATTAGGCCCTCGACGGCACCCAAGGTTGCGTGAGCGACCAGCAGAGCTACCGACAGTGGCTCCCGCATCTCTGAGAGTAACTCGGATGAGGTCTCTTGGGGAGGCGTCAAGCCCGGATTTCGCCTGCCCTGCCACCGGCAGGAGTGCGGCGGGAAGGGATCGGCGATGTCCTCACCAGGGCGAAAACGAGTTCGGCGTGAGTCAGCTTCTCCTCGGCCCGGTGGGCGGGGTGGGCCACAGCCGGATGGCCAGCCCGGCCTCGAGTTGGGCGATGGTGGCCACGTCGGGCCAGCAGCGCCCGACGGCCACGTCGTTGACGGTCTGCCGGTTCACTCCGGACACCTCAGCCAGGCGGCGGAAACTCAGCCCCTGTTCGGCCATCACTTTCTGCAGGGCGGCGGCGATGGCCTGGACAACGGCGGCGGCCGGGTGATGGGACAGGTCCGCGTGGGGCCAGTTCTCCGGGTCGTCGGCCAACTCCCGGGGAGAGCAGGAACGCGCGCGTCCTCCGACCATGACAAACGGCTCCTTTCGGTGGATGTCGTCGCGCTGCGTAACGGCAGGTTGTTCTGCCGCTATGGGTGGGGTGTGACCCTTGACGCGGAAACCTCGGCCACGATCACCGGCTACCGGCCGCAGAAGGCTCCGCCGGAGTGGGACCACATCTGCGGGCATGTGCGGATGCTGGTCGCCGCCAGCGCGGACCGTTCTCCTTATCGAGTGGAACGGCTGCTCACCGCGACCGCCAGGCTGGCTGTGTGGTGTCACCGTTCCGGCCTGCCGGATGACCCGGAAGTGTGGTTGCGGCATGAGACGATCGACGCGTTCGTCCTGACCGGCTGCGCCGACCTGGCGCCGAGTTCGGCGCAGACCTACCGCAGTTGGCTGCGGCACATGCGCGCCACGCTGGCTTGGCTGGAACGCGGCGAACAACCGCCACCGCCGATGAAAGCTCCCAAGGGCGTCAGCCCGCCGTACTCGCCCGCCCAGCTCGGCCAATTGCGCGCCTGGGCCGAACGTTTGCCCGGCCAGGCCCACACGGACGCGCTGGCGCTGCTGGCCCTGGCTTTCGGCTGTGGTCTGACCTCCGGCGAGGTGGCCGCCGTCCAGAGCGGGCATCTTCCTTGCCTGGACTCCGGCGCGGTCGTGGTCGCCGTCCCCGGCACCGAGCGGTTGATCGTCTGCCGCGCCGCCTGGGAGGACGTCCTGGTCCATGCCGCTGACCAGCCGGGCGACCGGTTCGTGTTCCGGCCGCGACGCGCCGCCCGGCACGCCAAGAACCTGTTCAGCTCCTGGACAGCCCGCCACCGCCCGACCGGCGGCCTGCCCGACCTGTCGGTGCGCCGGCTGCGCTCCTCCTGGATCGTCGAACTCTTGACCGCGCGGATTGATCTCGGCGTGGTGGCCGCCGCGGCCGGAATGAGCGCCTCCGCGCTGGCCCGCTACAGCCATTTCGTCCCCGCCCTGGACCAGCCCACTGCGGTCGCGCTGCTGCGCGGCCGCAACGGTTGACTACGGCGAAGCCACGCGCCTGGCCGCCGCGCACCACCCGAGCCCGAAACTCCCGTCCCAAGCCACCGATCAAGCAGGCGGTGCAGATCCCCGACGCCGTCGTCGACCACTACACCCGACTGCTGGGCGACTCCGGGGTCATGACATCGATCGACGCCGAACTCGGACAGCGCCCAGGACCGGCCGGAATGCCGATCCGCGCGGTGCTCGTCTGCCTCATGATCTCGATCCATCACGCTGGCAAAGCCACCCTGGCCGAAGCCTGGCGACTGTCTGCGTTCTCCTTGTCTGTCTCTGCCCGCGAGCACCTCGGGCTCGACCCCGACCGGCCACACCCAGCCGATCCGCACGCCACCCTGGCCGACAACCGACGTTTCTACCGAGCCTTCGACCGGCTCACCAGCCTGCTGGACCCGGCCCGGCACGACCGGCGAACCCGCCTGCCACAGCACGAGGCCGACCTGCTCGCCACCGCCTGGGAAGACAACGACCCCGACCACACCCGCAAGCGAAAGCTGCTGCAAGACATCGTCACCGCGCTCGTGCTCACCCCCGTCGGTTGGGGCAAAGGCCGCGGCTACATGGAAGGATTCCGCGGCGACGTCGGCATCGACACCACCGCCGCCCCGGTCTTCGCCCGCCCACCACGAGTGCGCCGCTCCACCGGAGAACTCATCGCCTCCACCGAGATCACCGCGGGCTGGCACCACTCCGCAGGCAGTGGCCCACCCGAGTACGGCTACAGCGCCACCCTCACCGTCGCCGCCCGCCCCGCCACCACCGTCGGCGGCCCGTTCCCACAACTGGCGCTCGGACTGGTCCTCGACACCCCACACAAACGTATCGGCGCCAACGCCATCACCACCCTCACGCCCCTGACCCAACTCGGGTTCCCCACAGCCTTCGCCGTCGTCGACCGCGCCTACACCGACCAGCAACCCGCCCACTTCGCCCAACCCGCACGCGAACTCGGCTACCGACTCGCCCTCGACTACAAAGTGGATCAACGAGGGGTGCAGGGCAGCGCCCACGGCGCCCTGCTCATCGACGGCTCCCTGGCCTGCCCGCTCATCCCCGACAGGCTCGCCCAGGCGACCACCGGCCTGGACGACGCCGCCATCCGCGCCCCGTCCGAAGAACTCACCGCGTTGATCAGCGCGCGGGAGCCGTACTTGCTGCGCCTCAAGCAGAGCTCGAACGCCAGCGGGACCACCCGCTTCCAATGCCCGGCAGCAGGCACCTCCCCATCGGTCACCTGCCCCCGCTTCGACCGCCTCCACCAGCGCGGGCCCAGCCGTCCCACCACGGTCGACCTGACCGACGCTCGGCAGCGAGCCGCTCACCCGGCGGCGAAACCCCGCGTCCTGCCCCCGAGTCCCGACCACAAGCCCGGCGAACTGCCGAAGATCTGCCGCCAGCAGACCGTCACTGTCAGCAAAGGCGACCTCGGCCATCTCGACAAATTCCGTCAGGACCTGCCCTACCTCAATCCCGCCTGGATCGGGACCTACAAGTCCGTCCGGGCCAACACCGAGGGCCTCAATGGCAGGATCAAGGGACACGATCTTGACCTCGGCGACCCTAAGAACCGGCTCGCCCACGGCCGTGTCGCCCAAACCATCCTGGCCGCGCTGCTCGTCACCGTCACCAACGACCACTTCCTCGACCAGTGGCGCCACACCCACCAGCCCCCAGACGAGCCCGTCACACCCGCAGGCCAGAGCAGGCCACCACCCGCCCCATAAGCCGCAAAACCCGCCACCCCCCCCGCAGCGCCCCGCCCACCGTCGGCTTCGCCATGCCCAACGGCGCGAACTCGGTCCTCGACCAGCGGTCTGACACCACCTGGACCTTCCCGGGCACCCGCTCCGCGGCTCCCCAACCAGGACGAACCCGATTCGGAAACCCCCGAAACGACAAAATCCCGCCCGATCGCGATGATCAGACGGGATCCCGTCAACTTCAGTCCAGCCGTTTCAAGAACGACTCCTTGTGGAGATGAGGGGATTCGAACCCCTGACCCCTTCGATGCGAACGAAGTGCGCTACCGGACTGCGCTACATCCCCAAGGACTCGACCAGATTAGCAAACTCCTGAGAGTCCTCGCGCCACCGTTTCAGTCTCCGACTGCACGCCTGGGCGGTTCCGCGTACTGATCGAACAGCACATCCGCGTTCAGCGCCGTGAGATCGATGATCTCCGCCTCCGCCACTTCCACAGCCCGGCGCTGCTCACGTGCCCGCCGCAGCCGCTCAGCACGCGCCTGACGGCCCCGTTCACGGCGTTCCCGATCCACTTGTACGGCAATGCGGAGAAAGGCCATGTACGCCAGCGTGACGACGATCGAGGGCGCCACGCCCCACCAGGGCAGCATCTCGACCGAGGCCGTGACCACGGAGGCGATGACGAGGAGCGCGGTGAAGAACAGCAGGCGCCGCCGCCGGGCCACGATGATGGCGCGACGCCGGAACCGGAACTGGCGGACGTCGACCTTCTCGACCTCCACCGGCGACCCGTCGTACTCGTCCAGGTCCGACGGACCCAGGTTGTCCAGATCGGGAAGCTGATGCTCGCCGGTGTAGTGCTCTTCGAGTTCGGCGAGTTCGGCGAGGTTCGTCTTGTCTCTACGCAACCACATCGGAATCAGGACACAGAGCCACATGACCACGATGGCTAGATAGAGGAGGACACTGCTCATGGCCACCTCCGGGCAGCACGAAGACGCGGGTGTGTTCGCTGCGTCTTCAATGTGCTCACGTCACGCACCGTAAGACCGTGTGTCACTGATTGACGAGCATTCGGTGCGGTGTGTCGCGAGATCGTCAAACCTCTTCGACGGGAGACCCACCATGAGCGGCTGACTCACGAGCACGTCGCCATTGCACGAGCAGGCCGCCGGGAACGTCCTCGACGGTCAGCGCGTAGCAAATGTGATCGCGCCAGGCTCCGTCGATGTGAAGTTGACGACGCCGAATGCCTTCTTCCCTGAATCCGAGCTTCTCAACCACTCTACGGCTGGCCTGGTTCTCGGGGCGGATGTTCGCTTCTAGCCGATGCAATCCGGTGGTGAAAAAGCAATGGTCAACGGCCATGGCGAGCGCGGTGGGCGTGATCCCGCGGCCTGCCACCGCCCCGTCGACCCAGTAGCCGACCTGCGCGGAACGGGCGGATCCCCACACGATCGCCCCAACCGTCAACTGCCCAGCGAACCGCCCCTCGTACGTCACCACCCACGGCAACGCCATCCCCTGCCTGGCTTCGCGGCGCAGGGTGCCGACCATCGAGATGTAGGGACCGAGCCCCGTCCTGAACAGCGGCGTCTCAGGATTGCTCGGCTCCCAGGGACGCAGCCAGTCGGCATTGCGCAATCGGGTCTCGCGCCACACGCGTACGTCACTCAGCCGCAGCGGCCGGAGGCCCACCGGACCCTCATTCAGCGCCGCCGGCCAGCCACGAAGTCGATCCACACCTCTCATCATCCCCCTATCGGGCACGATGTCGCCACGGATCATCGATCACCACCAGCGAACGTGCTCAGCGCTGATGATCGCCGCCCCGGATCTGATCAACGGCGTGCCGGAGAATCGGCGCGAGTACGGCAACGCCGTCGCGTACGCCGCCGGACGATCCGGGCAAATTAACGATCAAGGTGTCGCCCGCCTGACCCGCCAAACCCCGCGACAGTACGGACGTTGGCACCTTTTCCCGATTCGCCGCCCGAATAGCCTCGGCAATACCCGGAATTTCCCGAGTAATCACCCGAGACGTCATCTCCGGCGTCAGATCCATCGGCGTCAGCCCGGTTCCTCCGGTCGTCACAATGACGTGGTAACCGCCCGACACTCCGTCACGGAGCGCCGCTTCGACGGGCTCACCGTCCGGCACGACCACGGGGCCCTCGACGACCTCGCATCCGGCCTCGTCACGCAGCAGCTCGACCAGCAACGGCCCGGATGTATCCGCATAAATCCCAGCCGAAGCCCTGTTGGACACCGTGATCACCAGCGCCCGGATCATGCTGACTCCCGTGTCCAGGTGCCGGTCTTCCCGCCCAGCTTCTCCTCCACCCGCACGTCGGTGATCACCGCGGCCGGATCCACCGCCTTGACCATGTCGATCAGGGCCAGCGCCGCCACCGAGACCGCCGTCAGCGCCTCCATCTCCACGCCGGTGCGGTCGGCCGTCTTCACCCGGCACGTGATCGCCACGCCCCAGTCCTCGACGTCCAGCGTGACCTTCACTCCGTGCAGCGCGATCGGATGGCAGAGCGGGATCAGGTCGGGCGTGCGCTTCGCCCCCATGATCCCCGCGATCCGCGCCACCCCGAGCGCATCGCCCTTGGGCACCTCACCGGACCGCAGCAGCGCCACCACACCGGACGACAGCAACACCCGTCCGGTGGCCACCGCGCTGCGCACCGACACGTCCTTGGCCGAGACGTCGACCATGCGCGCGGCACCGGTCTCGTCGATATGGGTCAGCTCACTCACAGCCGGATCACCTCCACCGAAGCCCCTCCCGGCACCTCGGTCACCTCCTCCGGCACCACGATCAGCGCATTCGCCGACGCCAGCGCCGCGAGCTGATGAGAGCCCTGCCCATGCACCGGCGTCACCGTGCCATCGGAGGCCAGCACGCCACGCAGGAACGACCGGCGCCCCGCCGGCGACCGCAACGGCCCGGTGACGCGAGCGGTCAACGTCTCCGGCGCGCTCTCGGGCAGCCCGCGCATCTTGTCGAGCGCCGGGCGTACGAACAGTCGGAAAGACACGAAGGACGACACCGGATTGCCGGGAAGAGCGAAGATCGGCACCTGATCCTGCCCCAGAACACCGAACCCCTGGGGCATCCCCGGCTGCATCGCCACCTTCTCGAACCGGACCGTGCCCAGCGGCGACAGAGCCTCCTTGACCGGCTCGTAGGCCCCCATGGAGACCCCGCCACTGGTGATGATCGCGTCCGCGCGCACCAGATGAGTATCGAGCCGGTCGAGCAGAACGCCCGGATCGTCCCCCACCGACCCCGCACGGAAGCCTTCGGCGCCCGCCTCACGCACGGCGGCCGTCAAGGTGTAGCTGTTGGAGTCCCAGATCTGCCCGAGCGCCAGCGGCCCCCCGGGCTCGACCAGCTCCGCGCCCGTGGAGATCACGACGACGCGAGGCCGCGGCCGTGCCAGGACACGCCGCCGCCCGACCCCGGCGATGATCCCGAGCTGCGCGGGCCCGATCAGCGTGCCCGGCTTGAGCACCGTCTCACCGGCCTGCACGTCCTCACCGGCCCGGCGGATCGCATTGCCGACCGCGACGGGACGATCGATGCGTACGCTGACCGTCCCGCCGTCCGTCCACTCCACCGGCACCACGGCGTCGGCCCCGGCGGGCAGCGGCGCGCCGGTCATGATGCGCACGGCATGCCCCGGCCCCACGGCCCGCAATTCCGACGACCCGGCCGCCACGTCGTCGACCACCGGCAACGTCACCGGCGCATCCGCGATATCCGCAGAACGCACGGCATAGCCGTCCATGGCGGAGTTGTCGAACGGCGGCAGCGGCACCGGCGAGGAGACCTCCTCGGCCAGCGTCGCCCCTAGCGCCTGCTCCACTTCGAGCTCCAGCGGCGCCAGCGGACGCACAGTGGCCAGAATCTCGGCCAGATGCGCGTCAACCGATTTCATCGAGGAACTCCCGCAACCACGGCACGAAGTCCGGCGCCAGATCCTCCCGATCGGCCGCGAACCTCACCACCGTCCGCAGATACTCAAGCTTGTCGCCCGTGTCGTAGCGCCGCCCGCGGAACAGCACTCCGTGGACCGGCCCGCCCTCGTCGGAGCCACGCCCCGCGAGCGTACGCAGCGCGTCGGTGAGCTGGATCTCACCGCCACGCCCGGGCGGCGTGTCCTCCAGCACCTCGAACACCGCCGGATCGATCACATAGCGCCCGATGATCGCCCAGTTGGACGGCGCCTCGCTGACCGGCGGCTTCTCCACCAGGTCCGTCACCCGCACGACGTCGTCCTCGGAGGTCGCCTCGATGGTGGCCACGCCGTACAGCGAGACCTGCTCCTTGGGCACCTCCATCAGCGCGATCACGCTTCCGCCGTAGGTGGCGCGCACCTCGATCATGCGCTTGAGCAGCGCGTCCCGATAGTCGATCAGGTCGTCGCCGAGCAGGCAGGCGAACGGATGATCGCCGACATGCTGCTTGGCGCAGAGCACCGCGTGGCCGAGCCCCTTGGGCTCGCCCTGCCGCACGTAGTGGAGCGTCGCGAGCGCAGCGGGCTCGCGAACCTGGGACAACCGCTGCTCGTCGCCCTTGGCCTCAAGGGCCTCTTCCAGCTCGAACGCGCGGTCGAAGTGATCCTCGATGGACCGTTTATTCTTGCCGGTGACCATGAGCACGTCGAGGAGTCCGGCGGAAGCGGCCTCCTCGACGACATACTGGATCGCGGGCTTGTCGACGATGGGCAACATCTCCTTGGGTGTCGCCTTTGTCGCCGGGAGAAACCGGGTGCCCAGACCCGCGGCGGGCACAACGGCTTTCGTCACAGGGTCGAAGTCAGCCATGAGTAGACCCTAGTGGAGGGACCTGTGGACAAGCTGAACCTCCGCCGCGAGCTGAACGCGGCGCGCACCTCGCTCTCCCCCGAGCAATTGCGGTCCAACTCCGTCAAGGTTCGCGAAACGCTGCTCGACCAGCCATGGGTCCAGATGGCCGGCCTGGTGGCCTGTTACTGGTCGACGGGGTCGGAGCCGGACACCCACGGGCTGGTGTTCGCTCTCTGGAAACATGGAGCCACCGTCATCCTGCCCGTCCTGCTTGAGGACGATGACCTGGATTGGGCGGTGTACGACGGGCCGGACACGCTCACGCCCGGCCGTTTCGGCATCATGGAGCCCGTCGACACCCGCCGCGGCGTCGACGCCGTACGCACCGCCGCGCTGGTGATCGTGCCCGCGCTCGCGGTGGACGAGCGGACAGGTGTCCGCCTCGGCCGCGGCGGCGGCTCGTACGACCGCGCTCTGTCCAGAGTCGGCCCGAATGTCCCCACGGTGGCCCTGTTGCACGACGGCGAGTTGATCGACGACGTCCCCGCGGAGCCCCATGACCTCCCCGTCCGTTATGCGATGACCCCCCAGGGACTCACTAGGCTTATGTGAACGCGGATACGGGAGGGAGCCAGATGACCGTTGATGTCTGGCTCCTCTTGGGTGCCGGGATCGTCATCGCATCCATTGCTTCCGTACGCATCGCGCATCGCAGCGGGCTGCCCAGCCTGCTCCTGTTCCTGGGCTTCGGCCTGGTTCTGGGCGATTACGGGTTCGACCTCCCTTTCGACAGCCCTCAGGTAGCCCAGCAGATCGGGCTGGTGGCGCTGGCGGTGATCCTGGCCGAGGGCGGTCTCACCACCAACTGGTCCCATGTGCGGCGTTCCGTCCCCCTGGCCATGATCCTCGCCACCATAGGCGTGACGGTCAGCACCCTCGTGCTGGCGCTGGCCGGGCACACGATCCTCGGCCTCGGCTGGACCGCGTCGCTGATCCTCGGTGCGGTGCTGGCCTCCACCGACGCGGCGGCCGTCTTCTCCGTGCTGCGCAGACTGCCGCTGCCTTCGCGCCTGGCGGGCGCTCTGGAGGCGGAGTCGGGCTTCAACGACGCCCCCACGGTGATCGCCGTGACGCTGCTCAGCGGGGCGGCGGCGGCCGACGCGACGGTGGGGATGTTCCTGCTGGAGACCGGCGTCGAGCTGGTCATCGGCGCCGCGGTCGGCCTCGCCGTCGGCCCCGCCGGCGCCTACGCGCTGCGCCGCGTCGCCCTCCCCGCCTCCGGCCTCTACCCCATCGCCGTCCTCGCCCTGGCCTTCGTCTCGTACGGCGGCGCCGTCCTGCTGCACGGATCCGGTTTCCTGGCCGTCTACCTGTCGGCGTTGATCATGGGCAATTCACGGCTGCCGCACCGGGCGGCGACCAGGGGCTTCGCGGAGGGCTCGGCCTGGCTGGCGCAGATCGGGCTGTTCGTCATGCTCGGCATGCTGGTCAGCGACGACGAGCTGCCGTCGGCCATCGTGCCCGGCCTGATCACCGGCACCGTCCTGGTGCTCCTGGCACGGCCGTTGTCGGTGCTGGTGAGCTCCCTGGTGTCATGGGCGCTGCGGCTGGGCTGGGTGAGCTGGCGCGACCAGGCGTTCTTGTCGTGGGCGGGGCTTCGCGGCGCGATCCCGATCGTGCTCGCGACCATCCCCTGGGCGGCCGGCGTCGACGGCTCCAAGGAGATCTTCACCCAGGTCTTCGTGATCGTCATCGTGTTCACGCTGCTCCAGGGGCCGACGCTGCCGTTCGTGGCCCGCCTGCTGGGGGTGACCACATTGGGAGAGGCCCACGATCTCGCAGTCGAGTCCGCGCCCCTTGAGGAGCTGAACGCGGACCTGCTCCAGGTCAAGGTCCCGATCGGTTCGCGCCTGCACGGTGTGGAGATCTTCGAGCTCCGGCTGCCCTCCGGCGCCGCGGTGACCCTGATCGTGCGTGACGGTAGATCTTTCGTACCCGACCGCACCACCAGGATCCGAGCCGACGACCAGCTCCTGCTGGTCACCACCGCCGCCTGCCGCGACCAGGTCGAACGCCGCCTGCGTGCCGTGAGCCGCAGCGGCAAGCTCGCCGGCTGGTACGGAGAGCGGGGGTTGGAATAGGTGTTTGACCTAATCGGTTACCATTAGCAGTCGCATCGCTCGAGTGCCAGAGGTTGAAGGAGGAGCGCGTGCCGACCTACCAGTACGCCTGCAACGACTGCGGTGAGCAGCTCGACGTCGTTCAGAAGTTCACCGACGATGCGTTGACGATATGTCCTGCTTGTGAGGGCAATCTGCGGAAGGTCTTCTCCGCCGTCGGCATCGTGTTCAAGGGCTCCGGCTTCTACAAGACCGACAACCGGTCCTCGTCGGCTCCCGCCTCTTCGGCGCCCTCCACGCCGTCGAAGCCCGCTGAGAGCAAGTCGTCGGAGTCGAGTTCCAGCTCGACCTCCTCGACCTCCTCGTCGAGCACGGCTGCCACGCCCGCCGCCGCGTCCAGCTAGCGTGTCCCCGAGCCCGCCGAGGGCTCGGTTTCGGCTCTCGCCGGGCGACCACTTCCGTGGTACGCCCGGAAAAAGCCACCCGTAAGGCGATGCGCACCCTCCCGGTCGGAACGCTGAAGCCCCGGTCCCCACGGGTCGATCGCGACCCATGGGCCACCAACGCGCCGTAAGCCCACCGGCAGGTCCAGCACCCCGCAATCCCACCGGCCCAGGCCGGCAGGTCGTGGGCGATTTACTGAGGACGATCGGCATTGGCCCCCAGCAACTCGGGCGTGATGCGATCGAGCAGCCGTTCGAGCTGCGGATCGGGCCCCCAGTCCGCGACGAGCCGGCTCAACCCCTCCCGCGAGCACGACAGCAGCCGCATGGCCGCCTCCTCCCCCTCGGACGTGAGCCGGAGCGATTCGCCATCCTCCGACCGCCGCACCAGCCCAGCCCGTACCAACTGATCGACGTACGGCCGCCCGTGCTCCCTGCTCACGTCGGCCCGCTCGGCCAGCTCCGCGGCCTTGACCCACCCCTCTCCACCCAGCCTGGCGATGACCCAGACGCCTTGGGGCGGAATCCCGGTCAACCCGGCCAACGCCCCGAGCCGGTCGTAATATCCCCGCCGCAGATCGGCGTCAGCGAGCCGTACGAGCCCTCGCTCGACCTCGGCCAGCGAGGACCGCTCGGCGGACGTGGCGCCCAGCCCCTCCCCCAGATCCGTCGCCTTGGTCGTCTCCCTCAACCGTGCCTGCGGGATGAACCAGCTCAGCAGGAACGCCCCGCACATGATCGGCGCCGCCACCCGGAACACAGCCGCGATCGCATCGGCATAAACATGCAGGAAGTCGCCGGCGAGCTGCCGCGGCAGCCGCTGGATCACCGTCGGATCCTCCTGCACCCGCGCGGGATCGAACCCGGCAGGCAACCGGGCGTCACGGAGCACCGCACGCAGATCGTCGTTGAGTGTGGCCGAGAAGACCGATCCGAGCGTGGCCACCCCGAACGACCCTCCGATGGACCGGAAGAACGTGGCCCCGGACGTCGCCACCCCAAGATCCTTGAAGTCGACGGCGTTCTGCACCACGATCACCAGCACCTGCATGGTCATCCCGAGCCCGACGCCGAGCACCAGCAGATATACGCTCATCGCGAACAGGCTGCTCTGCTCCGTCAACGTAGAGAGCAGGAACATCCCGACCGCCGCGAAGGCCGTCCCCGCAATGGGCAGAAACCGATACTTGCCGGTCCTGGAAATGATCTGCCCGCTGACGACCGACATCGTCAGCATGCCCGCCATCATCGGCAGCAGATACACCCCTGACGCGGTCGGGCTCACCCCATGCACGACCTGCAAAAAGAGCGGCAAGTAGGTCAGCGCCCCGAACATGCCGAACCCCACCACGAACCCCACGACGGACGACATCGTGAACGCCCGGTGCCTGAACAGTCCGAGCGGCAGCACCGGCTCGGCCGCCCGCCGCTCGACGACGACCCAGGCCGCCACCAGCACCAGCGCCGCCACGGCCAGCGCCAGGATGACCGGATCCGTCCACGCGTACATGGTGCCGCCCCACGTCGTGATCAGCACCAGGCAGGAGGTCGCACCGCCCAGCAGCACGACCCCCGCATAATCGATCCGGTGCTTGGTGCGCGTGTCGTCACTGGGCAGCACCGCCACGACCACGAAGAGCGCGACCGCCCCCAGCGGCAGGTTGACGTAGAACACCCAGTGCCACGACAGGTGATCGACGAACAGCCCGCCGAGCAGCGGCCCGACGATGCTCGACACCGCGAAGACCGCACCGAAGAAGCCCTGGTATCTTCCTCTCTCCCGCACCGAGACCACATCGCCGACGATGGCCTGGGCCAGCACCATCAGGCCGCCGCCGCCCAGCCCCTGAACGGCGCGGAAGGCGATCAGCTCGCCCATGTTCCCGCTCAGGCCGCAGAGCGCCGATCCGACCAGGAAGATGACGATGGCGGCGATGAACAGGCGCTTACGCCCGTACTGATCCCCCAGTTTGCCCCAGAGCGGCGTCGACACGGTCGAGGCGAGCATGTAGCCCGTCACGACCCATGCCAGTTGCTCCAGGCCGCCCAGATCGCTCACGATGGTCGGCAGGGCCGTGGAGACGATGGTCTGATCGAGCGCGGCCAGCAGCATGCCGAGCATGAGCGCGATGATGATGAGACCAAGGCCCTGTTGCCGCATGCGGCGATCCTACTCTTCGTACTGGTGTGCCTACGCAGCGCAAGAAAGTTATCCACAGAACCGCATTCGGCCCCCCCAAGCCCTCCCCCGATCCGACTACCCTCTGCGCCATGGTCACTAGCGCAGACATCGGCGTCATCGGCGGTTCAGGCTTCTACTCCCTGCTCGACGATGCGGAGGAAGTCGAGCTCGACACCCCCTACGGGCCGCCGAGCGACGTCGTCACGGTCGGGCACATCGGCTCGCGTTCCGTCGCGTTCATCCCCAGGCACGGGCGAGATCATCGCTTCCCGCCGCACCGCATCCCCTATCGTGCCAACCTCTGGGCCCTGCGCAAGCTCGGCGTCCGCCAGGTGCTCGCGCCCAGCGCCGTAGGTTCGCTGAGAGCCGAGTACGGCCCCGGTGCCCTGGTCGTCCCCGACCAGTTGATCGACCGCACCTCAGGCCGCCCCCAGACCTACTACGACTCCGAGCGAGCGATCCATGTGTCGTTCGCCGACCCCTACTGCCCGTCGGGCCGGGCCGTGGCGGTGAAGACGGCTCGCGACGGCGGCTGGCAGACCGTCGACGGCGGCACCCTGGTGGTGATCGAGGGCCCGCGCTTCTCGACCCGGGCGGAGTCACAGTGGTTCGCGGGCAACGGCTGGTCGATCGTCGGCATGACCGGCTTCCCCGAGGCCATCCTGGCCCGCGAGCTGGCCCTCTGCTACACCTCGCTCTCCCTGGTGACCGACCACGACGCCGGAGTGGAGGCCGGCCAGGGCGTCACGCACGAGGAGGTCCTGGAGTTCTTCGCCCAAAACGTCGCCCGCATGCGCACGCTGGTGTCCGACACCGTCCAGGCCCTCCCGGACAAGCCCACCTGCTCCTGCGGTTCAGCCCTCGACGGATTCCCCATCGAACTCCCGTGATCAAGTCCTGGTTGAGCCGCTACGGCCGGCACCGTCGCCTCATCGCGGTGGCGCTGGCCGCCATGGCCGTCCTGTGCAGCTTCCTGGCCACCCGCCCCGCCGCGCCCGCCGCCACGGTCCTGGTCGCCGCGCGCGACCTGTCCCCCGGCCCCATCCGGCCGGGTGACCTCCACCCCGCCGCCTTCGCCTCCCCACCAGCCGGAGCGGTCCGCACCACCGCCACCGGCCAGGTGCTGGCCGCCCCCATGCGCAAAGGAGAGCCCCTGACGGACGTCCGCCTCCTCCGCACCTACCCCTTACCACCGGGCTTGGTGGCCACTCCCGTGCGCATAGCCGACCCGGCGGCTGCGAGCCTGCTCTCCCCGGGTTCCACCATCAGCGTCCTGGCCACCGTGAGCGACACCGCCTTCGCCGCCCGCCTCATCGCCGAGAACATCACGGTCATCACCACCCCCGCGGCGACGGCGAAAGCCGCAGCCAGCGACCACGGAGCCTTACTCGTCCTCGCGACAACACCATCCCAAGCCGCCGAACTCGCCGCCGCCCAAACCAACGGCCGCCTGTCCATCACCATCAAACCTAACTGAGAGTAATCATTCGGCTACGATTCCTTGCCATGAACGGATTCAAGAAGTTCCTCATGCAGGGAAACGTGATCGACCTGGCCGTCGCGGTCGTCATCGGGGCGGCGTTCAACACGATCGTGCAGTCCTTCGTGGCCGATCTGCTCACCCCGCTGATCTCGGCGTTCGGCGGCCTCCCCGACTTCTCGTCGCTCAAGGCCACCGTCGGCCGGTCCACCTTCATGTACGGCAACCTCATCAACGCGGCCATCTCGTTCCTGATGGTCGCCGGAGCGGTCTACTTCCTGGTGGTGAAGCCGTACACGCACCTCAAGGAACGCACCGCCGCCAAGATCGAGTCGACGACCCGCGACTGCCCGGAGTGCCTCTCGGAGATCCCGAAGGCCGCCTCCCGCTGCGCCTTCTGCAGCGCCGCGCTGACCGCGGCGGCGTAGTTCCTAGAGCAGCGAGTCGATCTTGGGATCGTACTCCCAATGCCACGGCTCGAACGGACCGCTGTAGGCCCAGGAGGGATGGAACCACCCATACCTCTTGGAGTTCTTCTCCATCCACACGAACTCCGCCGACCCCGACCGGTCGACCCCACCGCACAGGTCCACAGCGAGCCCGAGCCCGTGGTTGCTCCGCCCCGGCACCGCCGCGAACCCCGGCCGCCGGTAATAGACCGACTGCTGCTCAGCAAGGTTGCGATAGGCGTCAGTGACGCACATCGCCTTCCCGAACCGCTTTCGATAGGACTCGTTCAGACTCACGAACGCGATGGTGGCGTCGGCCCGCAGACTGAAGCCCTTCTGCTGCAACGGACAGAGCATGCCCTTCGGGATCAACCCGTTGGGATATTCGTTGGCCGTCGCCGCCCGCAGCGGGTTGCACCCCAGCGCGGCACGCCCGACCTTGTCGATCTTGATGCCCAGCTTCACCAGGGCCGCGGTCAGCGACTTCACGATCTTGTCCGACCGCTGCCGCAACGTGTCCACCTCGACGGCGAGTTGCGCCTCGGAGAGCAGGTTTCCGGCTCGGAGCTCCTGCGCCTCACCGGCCAGCCGCTGCGTCTGCGCATAGAGGGCAGAGGTCTGCTCGACGGCCTGCTGCCGTACGGCCACGATCTGACTCGCATCGCTGAGCGCCCGCAGCGTCCCCGCGTCCGCGTCCTGCGTCATGAACGGCACGAGGTTGTCGGCGGCCGCGATCGGCTCCTCGTACAACAGCTCGGCCATCTGCGAAACCGGCTGCCGCATCACCGAGAGCCGCTGCTCCATCTCCTGCAGGGCCGTCAGCTTGGTCTTGAGCTCCTTCTCGGAAGAGGCGATGCCGGCTCGCCGCTTCTCCAGGGCCTTGGTGGCGTCCTCAAGCTCCTTGGCCGACCGCTCAGCCTCTTTCCGCAGCTCGGACAGGGTGGACGGATCCCGCCGCACCTGCGCCCCCACCTGAGCCCGCACCGGCGAGAGAGGCACCAAAAGAGAAGCCATCGCCATGAAGACCGCGATCAGACCCGCTGATCGAGGGGCTGGCACGTTCGACTCCTCCGTATGCAAACTCGTTACCCGGGTCAGGCACGCACGTTACTACAGCCCCCCGAGTGTCCGGACCCGAACACTAGAGAGCCGTTATGAGCTATAAAGCCCACTTTGCACAGCCACCCCCCGCAACCAGCCACATCTCGCCCCGACCCCACGACCTGGAGCCCCCGCCTACCCCTCAAGCGACCTCAGATCCCACCACCCTCACGCAACCCCACACACCCCGCTGCAAACCCAGACAACCCACACCCTGGCGTAGACCGACCCAAACATCCCGAGACCTACGCGAATTTGGACAGCCCAGCGCCTTGGTAGACAGCCCAACACCTTGAGCAGCTCTCCTTGAGCCACTACCTTCAAGCGAACCCTGGACAACTCAGCACCTTCGAGTTGCCTCAGATCTTCAGCGCCCAACTCCTCTCCCCGCTCTCCTCAACCTCATCCAAGTCGCGCTCCCCGCACAGCTCCCACAACCAGGTGTCCTCCCACTCCCCCGGACAACCGGCCTGAGGCGGCACAGGCGACGGCGGCGTAAACGGCTCCTCTGTCACAACCGGCTCCGGCTCGCCACCCCCACCCGCCTCCGCAGCTCGCGGACTGTGACTGCGCACCACTTGCACAGGCGCCGGCACAACCCCCTCATACACACGATCCGGATGAGCAGGCTCAGGCACCAACACCGGCTCGAACGCCACCAGCTCATGCCCCCCGCCACTGATCACCCCCCGACCACCCACAAACTCCTCAAACCCCCGCACCTCCCCCGCCAGCAGTCCCCCGGCAAGAATCGCCGGCGCCAGCAACGCCCCGAACAGCACAAAGGGGCGCCGACGGGCTTGCGTGTATCGCCTCCTGGTCACAGGCAGACGCTATCCATGCGCGATACGTGCGAATCTGATCACTTGTCATGGCTTTACCGCAGCTCAGAGCACCCATAACCAACCCCGCCAAAGTCATCGAGGCCCCGCGTCCCACGCAGTGCCCAACTTTCGCTAGGCTTACGGGGTCCGCCTCCGTAGCTCAGGGGATAGAGCACCGCTCTCCTAAAGCGGGTGCCGCAGGTTCGAATCCTGCCGGGGGCACTCACCTAGATCGGCATTTCAGGCCCCTGACCTGCGGTTTCACAGCCGCAGGTCTTTTGTTTTGCGCCCTTGGTAGGCAGCCGACGGCGCCAGCATGCAGCCGAAAGACCATGATCAGGGGACATACACGGGATGATCTTGATGGCGTTTCCCCAGCTCAGGCCCTAGATTCCCGCCATCCCGGCCTCCGGCAACCACTATGGCCGCACCAAATATTGGACGACCGCCACGAGGGATCGTGCCAAATACGTGCGCAAACCCCCACCGGAGGTGCACGTTCATCGCCGCACTACCGCCACCATCCCGGCCAGTTCCCCACCCTGGACACACTGCCCGTCCACGAAAGCTCGCACGGTCTCCCCATCCCCTACCGCGCCCGCCCGTGTACAACCCGCGCTTCCGCGCGAGGCGGGATTTGCGTCACCATGATCGCATCGATCCGACGAAGGAGGCTGCTTGGTCGTTTTCGCCTGTACAGCATGCGGCGCCGTGATGACCGCGAAGGTGGCGCGGGTGGCGCTCCCTGACCACTCGGGCCAGAAGTACGGCCATGGCCTGCTCCCCAATCTGCTGGAGCCAGGAACATACTCCGTAGACCCCGGAAACGGCCGACCCTGGCGACCATGGGAACCCGAGCCTGAAGAACGCCGCGTCCGATTGTAGATGTACCGCATCACGGGACCCCCGAACAGGATCGGCATCGCGCCGGGCGACGTCCGCGGAACCATCTTCATCCCCGAGCGGCTGGGCGGCTGCTGTTGCGGCTGGGACGGCCAATACGGCCCCAACCTCGCCTGCGCGACATGCTGCCGCCCGGTGGCGACCCGCGTCGACGACTGCGGATCCTGGCAAGTGGTGTGGCTCGAACCGGACGCCGTACACCCCGTCGCGGTCGCCAGCCCCGTCCAGCAGGTAATGGACTGGGAGGAACTGCCGAGCACGCCACCCGCCGACCCGCGTGATTGCTGGAGCGCCCCCTGGGAGGCCGCAGTCGAAGTGGCACTGGGGCACCTGCTGGTGGCCTCGGACGGTAAGCGGGTATCCGCCCTTGACGGACACGTCGCGAAGGCGTTCCGTCGGGCGATCGACGGCCTGCTCCCACCGGGGCCACCGGAACGACACCTCGCCTTGGCCGGGCCCGGCCTATCCACCGGCATCACTGACATCGCCCTGGTACCGCGGCATCCGCAGACCGGCGAGGCATGGCCGTGCGACGCGGGAACGGTGGTGCCGCTGGGCTTGGCCTCGCATACGGACTGGAATCGAGCCCCGACAATCCTCGATCCTTGCTAGATTCTGCGCACTGCCAGTGCGCAGTTGGACGCTGGGCCATGCACTCCTAGGCTCATCCTGCACAGAGCACGTTCTTAAGGCGGAGAGGAGGCCATCACTCATGTCGTATCCGCCGATGGATGAGGACAAACTGCTCACACGAGCGCAGATCGCCGAGCTAGCGGCTGTCAGCAGGTTGATCATCACTATCTGGGAGAAGCAGGAGGCCGATTATCCCTCGCCTCGGCGTTCGGGCGGGCAAGAGTACTTCCGACGGTCGGAAGTCTTGCGCTGGTTGGACCGGAGGGTTGTCCCGCTCGAGTGGCTCGCGGCCGATGAGCCTGCCGGTATCACTTACGGGAACCGAGCCCGAAAGAAGAAAGAAGCAGGGAAGCCCCCGGCTGCGACGGCGAAACGCCGTCGCAGTGCCAGCTCGCCCTACCGCATCCCAACCGGCGCAGTCGACGAACCCCGTCCCGAGAACCAGCAGATCGTGAACGAGTTGCTGGGTACCTTCGTAGATCGGATCCGTGGCGCGGCCAGCGTACTCGACTATCTGAACCTACTGGCCTGTCTCCACTATCTCCGCGGCACTGCTACCGACCGGTTCGAGATTCTTGCTGCCCGGGCTCGCACTCTCACTAGCCTCGACGAGGCTGCCCAACTGCTCCGAGACATCGGCCGCGAAACCGACGAGGACATACCTAGCCTCAGAGGGCACGCGAGCATGCAGGAAGCGCTACAGCGCCTCGAACCACGAACCGCCCGTGATCTTCGCTATGTCGTGGACGCCATGAGCCGCCTCGACGAGGACGTGTTCGGGCTATTCCTAGACGAGTACGAACGCCAAGCCACATTGGGCAGCGGTGAGTTCTTCACGCCTCGTGCAGTAGTCCGAGTGATGACGCGGCTGGCGTGCTCCGAGTTCGGTCCTGGAAAGCCAGAGTCCGTCTATGACCCGTACGCCCGCGACGGCGGGTTCCTCATCGAGGCGAGCGCCGCCTGCGCCTTGGACGAAGAGGGCCTGCCACGGGAGGACGCGGTGCGGACCTACGGTGAGACCCGGCGTGCCGACACCTGGCGACTGGCAACCATGAATCTTCTTCTCCACGGTGTCTCGCCGACTCTCGACCTCAAACGCAACGCCCCTTGGGACAACAGCCCTGGGCATGCTCCGCCAGGGCCCTTCGACATCGTGCTCACCAACCCACCCTTCAACATGAGCGACCCCGGCCGCGGAGAGCGCAGCAATGGGCAGTGGACGTACGGGGCTCCGCCCCTCGACAACGACAACTTCGCCTGGGTCCAACACTGTCTCGCATCGCTACGCGAAGGAGGTCTGGCCGGCATCATCATGCCCAACAAGGCGGGGAACTCGGGCCACAAGGCCGAGCGAACCGTCCGCCGCAACCTAGTGGAATCCGGAGTCGTCGACTGTGTCATCGCCCTGCCAGCCCAACTGTTCACCGGCACCGCAGTACCTGTCTCCGTCTGGTTTCTGCGCCACCCCGACACTCCTTGCGACGAAACGCTATTCCTCGACGCGCGGCACATGGGGGAAAAGAGCGGCTCACGCCAGGTCCTCAATGCCGTAGACGCCGAGAGTATTTTCTCCGCCTACCGTGCTCACAGGAATCCAGGCGAGGCCGTCCCCCCCCTCGGAGCCATGGCTGCGGAGCAGCAGGTGCCCGGCGCCCTTGTAAACAGGGACGAACTGCGGCGAAGCGACTACTCGCTCAACCCGCTTGACTATGTCGAGCGCCAACGGGGCAAGGACAACGACCGTGAACACGAGCTCAAGGCTGCCTGGGGAAGCCTGGACCATGCCGAGCAACACCTCCGGCATACCCAGGACGCCGCCACTTGGCTGCCGTCCGTCAGAATCCTTGAATCGTCGCCTCGAAGGACCCGGCCGGCTTCCGTGTTCGCCCTCGACTCGTTGTGCGAAATTCAGGCCGGACCCTCCTATTCCAAGCTGGGCAAGGCCCACCGCAGCGCAGGCGGATCGGTGCCAGTCGTGTTCCCTCGGCACCTGAGGGACCGACATATCAGCGACGAGAAGGACGAGCTCGTATCGGAGGAGACAGCTCATCGGCTGGAGAACTTCAAGCTTCGAGAGAAGGACATCGTATGTGTCCGCTCGGGTGCGATCGTCCCACCGGCACTGGTGCGGAAGCACCAGGTCGGCTGGCTGATGAGTCCAAATGTCATCCGACTCCGGATACTCAAGGAGCTAGAGTGCCGGATCCTTCCGGAATACCTATTCCATTACCTGTGTCTGGACGAGTCCGTCGCCTGGATGCAAGACCGAGCCGCGGCCACCGCAGCCCCGTCGCTCCGGACCGAGTCCCTCGGGTCTCTACGAATCCCGCTGCCCGAACCCACCGAGCAGCAGGAAATCGTGAACATGCTGAACGACGTGGACGAGCTGGATCGCGCACATAAGACCGTGGCCGCCTCTCTGCGGCAAACCCGTATCGCACTAGCTAGCGTGCTCCTGAACCCGTCCGAGCCCGCCCCCAACATCCAATCTCGCGACCGATTCGAGAAGAAGGCATCCCTGTGAACACCCCCCAACAACCGCTCGCTTCAACGACCCCACCAACAGCTGTCTCTGAGCCAGCGAACAGTACCTGGATTCCCTGGCTGCTGGTCATGGTGCTATTTTCCACCCTCGTCGCGACGTGCGTTGGCTTCCTCAAAGCTCTCGACGGCAGCCCGGCCACCGATATCATCCTCTCGGCAGGTGCCGCTTTCGGAGGGGCTGCGCTGCTCTGCCTGGCAGTTGTACCCGTTGTACAGCAACTTCGGCGACGTCGGTAGGAAGGGATGACCCTCAGGGTTCCTTTTCATGGCACCCAAGACGCCTGCTACGCCGAGCGAACTGCGATATTTTACTCAGCCGCAGGGCTGGAAACAACATCTGCGATCATCGCAAACCTCAGTCACCAATCCGTACCGAGACCCTGAACAGGTGACGAGGGCTTGTACGTGCGTTGCTTCCGTCTGCAATGGCAAGCGTTTCCGGGTTGGAGCTAGCAACCCACATACCAAGAAGTACGTCACAAAAGTAGTGCCCAAGCTTGATGGCAACATGCCGAATATCGCTGTATCGAACGGTGAAGGATCCCGCGTTTGGCTTGCCTCGGCCATGACGCAAGGCTAGTATCATCTTCGCAGGGACGACATATACGACCCCACTTTGTGCAATTAGCCAATACACGGCGGTCGCACTGCAGCGCAGCAGCTCTTCGAGCTGACCAATAGCGATGGCCCAGGAGTCTGAACCTGGGCCAGGTTTACGCAACAGCTTCGACTTCTTTATCTGAACCAGGTCACCATAGGTGATTGTCGCGTGTGCGGGTACTTGTATTGAGACGACCACACCGATATCGGCACCAATCTCCTTCTCCTCGCTCTTTGGCACTATCCGCCGTTCGACCTCGACCTTCGGGCTGGAACCTACCACCCCAGCCAGAACAAGCGCGGCTTTCACCGCATCTATATTGTCGGATAGTAGCGCCAGCAGGCTCGGTGTGAGATATTCCTCTTCAGCAGCGCCATCTGCTGCAACAATATCTGCGAACTCTTGGACGGCCCGATCCGCCGCCCCGCGGATCAGACTTTCAACATTTGCATCCCCTAGCCAAGTGGACGACGGCGCCTCAAGAGGGCGGGGAAACAAGTTCCGGCGCTCGTCTAGCAGCTTCGCCGCAGCGTTTAGCAGCCAGTCTTGGCTTATGACTGGTTCGCGCCCAGTTACTAGCGTCTGGATCCCTCGCGCCCTTAAACTTATCCGACCAAACGACAATGCCTCGATGTCTCTAAGATCGTCATCAATTCTCGAATAGCGTTCCCTAAGCCACAACGTTAGCGCGACATCGAGGTCACTAAGAGAGGGGCCTACAGTCAAAATCCAGGGAATAGAACGAGCCCAACTTTCCGGATGTGCCGCCACCTCTCGCTCGAGCGCACAGAGCCGTTCGTTTCGCTCGACTGTATAGCCATGCGACAAGGAAGCTATCATCGCCAAGGTATGCCATAGCACTGCGATCTGAGAGGCCTGTGGCGCTAGGGTAGATTTTATGCTGAGGTCAGAATCCTCTATGCTTGATGACTTCCAGCTTGCAAGTCCTAGGTCGCGCCTCGTGTACTCAGCGTCTATCAATCCTTGAGCAATACCAAACACCGTAGGCAAGCTATCTGCGGCTAGCTGACCAAGCAGCCGATCGAGCGACAGCACATGACGCACTACATCAGGCATCCATTGCTGGGTGAGCACATTTTCGGACCATGCATGCAGGAGCGCGATCTCAAATTGCCGTGGGCTGGCACGGAGAAAAGCCTTCAAGGCATCGGCCTTGGCAGTGTCTTCGCCAGCGGGGTCCAGCCTATTGAGGGATCGGTAGCCAATCTCCGAGAGTAGCCGTACAATTTCTTTCTGATCAGCCATATCTTTCACAGACCCATAGTTTGAATGTCACCATGCCTGCATGGCGCAGATACGATACCAACTGTACCTCTTGAGGCCCTTGCCTGGCTCGGAATAGACGCTCTCTACCGCATGGTGTCGACACGTCCGAACGCGACGCCGTTCAAATCAGCCATCGTCTTCGCTACTCGACCGCCACGCAGAGGGCCAGCAGCAACAGTGCCACCGCGATGCTGACGGCCTTCACCGGTGTGCTGGTATGTGCGCCCGGCGCCTTGACCTTGGCGGAATCCTCACCGTCGCCAGCGAACGTCTCGTGCACCGGCGCAACCTCGACTTTGAGACGCCCAGAGCGACACGACTAAAACGGTGCAGGACCCGCATCAGAAGAGCGGGACCGCCTTGCAAGACTCCCGCTGGGAGTATCGCTTCCACCAGTACAAACACCCGCCCAGCGATGGACAATGGAGAGGTCCTTGCTGAGGAGCCAATGCAGGCCGAGCAACAATCACATATGGCCCGTTCATAGAGAAACGGACGCCGTTCGACTCGAGCTCTCCTAAAGCGGGTGCCGCAGGTTCGAATCCTGCCGGGGCCACTTCGGCTACATAGGCATTTCAGCCCCTGACCTGCGGTTTCTCAGCCGCAGGTCCTTTGCTTTACCGACCTTGATAGGCAGCCGACGGTGCCCGCATGCAGCGGTAAGACCATGATCAGGGGACATAAGCAGGATGATCTTTAACGTGTTTCCCCTGGTCAGACCCCGATGTAGGTCATCCAGGCCTCTGGAAACCCACTACCACCGGTTGAATTCGTAGAGTCTCTGGGTCGTGACGGATAGCGGTCGGTGCGGTACGACCGGAGTGTGCGGTATGGGCAAAGGGGTGGGTACACGCCCGCGGAGCAGGAGCGGCGGGAGCGTGTACGGCTGCAGGCGGCCCAGTGGTTCGAGGCTGGAGAGTCGACCAGGACGGTCGCGGCGCGGTTACGGGTGCACGAGCGGTCGGTGACCCGCTGGCGTAAGGCCTGGCTTGAGGGCGGAGAGCAGGCGTTGCGCTCGAAGGGTCCGGTGTCGAGGGAGAAGTTGTCGGCCCGGCAGTGGGCGCGGCTGGATGCCGAGCTTCGGCGGGGTCCGCTGGCCTGGGGCTACGCCGAAGACCAGTGCTGGACACTGGGCCGGGTCAAGACGCTGATCGGGCGGCTGTTCCACATCGGCTACACCATCGAGGGCGTGGGCAAGCTGCTGCACCGCCACGGCTGGTCGGTGCAGGTCCCGGCCCGGCGGGAGATCGAGCGGGACGAGGAGGCCATCGCGGTCTGGAAGGACGAGGTGTGGCCGGCGGTAAAAGCACCGCGGCGGACCTGGGCGCCTACGTTTGCTTCGAAGACGAGGCAGGGCAAGGGCTGAGGCCGCCGAAAGGACGTACCTGGGCACCGGTCGGTGCCCGGCCGGTGGTCACGGTGCGCGACAAAGGCAGTGGCCGGGTCAACATGGCCGGCGTCGTGGCCTACCGAGACGGCGAACGGCCCCACCTGTTCTACCGCCTGCACGTCTACCGGCGGCGCAAGGGCGAGCCCAAGACGTTCTCCTGGATCGACTACCGGGACCTGATCGTGGCTACTCACCAGCAGTTGGGAGCACCAGTGGTCTGGTGCTGGGACAACCTCAACGTGCACCTGGCCGGCCAACTCGCCGACTTCGCCGCCGAGAACGCCGACTGGCTGCGCATCGTCCAGTTACCCACCTACGCTCCCGAGCTCAACCCTGTCGAGGGCGTCTGGTCCCTGCTCCGGCGGTCCTTGGCCAACTTCGTCGTCGCCGACCTGACCGGACTCGTCCGGCTCGTCAAACGCAGGCTGAAGACGATCCAGTACAGGCCCCACCTGCTCACCGGTTGCCTGGCCCAGACCGGCCTCACCCTCGACACCCCGACAAAACCATGACCGACTCTACGAATTCAACCGGTGTAGAGGGTGTCTGAAAAGGGTCGGGCGAGTCATGCTTGGCAGGGTGTCGGGGGTGAGCCTGGAGGCGTGCGATGGTCCCTCGGCGTCCGTACCCCACCGATCTGTCCGATGCTGAGTGGGAACTGCTCGCTCCGCTGATTCCCGCGCCCAAACCGGGTGGCCGGCCTGCCGTTCATGAGCGTCGGGAGATCGTGAATGCGCTGGCGTACTGGGTGCGGGCAGGCTGTGCGTGGCGGCTGCTGCCCCACGATCTGCCGCCGTGGCAGACGGTCTACCACTACTGGCGCACCTGGCGAATCGAGGGCCGCTGGGAACACATCCTGGTCCGCTTACGCGAACACGATCGCATCGCTGGAGGCCGTGACCCCACCCCCAGCGCCGGCATCATCGACAGCCAGAGCGTCCGGGCCACCGACCGAGGCGGCCTGCACGGCTACGACGGCGGCAAGAAGGTCCCCGGGGTCAAACGGCACCTGCTGGTCGACACGCTCGGCACCGTGCTCACCGCCTGCGTCAGCCCGGCCAGCGTCAACGATCGTGACGGCGCGGTCGTGCTGCTGTCCCGAGCTCGCGAGCTCCTGCGCCGGCTGAAGCATGTCTGGGCCGATCAGGGCTATCGCGGACAGGACTTCATCGGCTGGATCCTGGACCAGTTCGGCGTGACCGTGCAGATCGTCGCACGGCGCGATGGCGGATTCCGCTCCACCTGGGCCAAGGAAGGAACCCCGCCGCGCCAGGTACCGCGGTTTGCTCTCGTGCCACGCCGTTGGGTGGTCGAGCGCACCTTCGCCTGGCTCGGCAAGTATCGCCGCCTGGCCAAGGATTACGAGTACCTGACAGCGACCTCCGAGAACGTCATCTACCTGGCGATGAGCATGATCCTGCTACATCGCCACAGCGGCCGCTCGCCCTGACCCTTTTCAGACACCCTCTACGACCGCCCGGGCACCGGACAGATACAGCCGTTGATCGTGCCAAATACGTGCGTCAGCACCTGCCCCATCCAGCGCTTGCGGCCGCGGCGGCTGATGACCTGCAGCTGGTCGAGCACGACACGCATCCTGCCCGCGCTGGCCCGGGATACGAACGTGTGGACCTCTTCAATCACCACCAGCACCGGCGGTTGCTTCCTGCCGTCCTTGCCGATGGGTTCATCGCGGGCCACCGCGATCACCCGGTCGAACAGCGCCTGCAACAGGAATGAGATGGCGATGTTGCGGGCAGTGTCGTTGGTCTCGCTCACATCGAAAACGCTCAGGCGCTTTCCGGCGAGAAGCTCGTCCACGTCCAGGTACGGGGTGTTCCTGGTGGGCATCCAGTCGAGCATCTCGGATCTGCCGAGCTTGTACAGCTTGCTCCTCAGCGTTGAGGCGGTGGCCTTCTCCGCCATGCCGGGCTTGCCTGGGAACAGGGGCATGCTGCCCGTGGCGGTGTCCTCCGGCAACCCGTCGATCAGGTCGCTGAGGTTGTACGGGCGGCCCGGGAGAAGGCGGTGTGGGGCGGCGAGGGGGTTCTAGCCCGCCACGAGGCCGTGAGCTGGGTCAGTACCTGATCACGATCAGGTCGTAGTCGTGGGCGGCGACGTCGCGGTAGTAACGCGCGAGCCATCGTAGGTTGTCCATGGCGCGCGCGAATGTTTCGTCCTCGTCATCGTCCGATCTCGTCTTGTAAACGCCACGTGCCATCTCTTTGATCGAGAACTCGCGGCGGATGGCCGCCTCATCCAGAGCCTCGATCGCGTCGGCGGCCTCGATGAGGAACGCTCGGGCAGAGCAGCGCCACAGCATGCCCTGTCCGGAGACTGCGTGGTCGGCGAAGTGCCGGTCACCGTGGATGATCCGATACGGCAGTGAGCGCTCCCGCTCTTCGTAGTCGTCCAACTGGCGGTAGGCCGCCGGGTCGAGCGCATACTCGGCTTGCTCATAATCACGCGCACCCGAGCGCCAGGGTTCCTCGAGCGTGTCGAGGGCGCTTGGACGGTCCGCCAGCATCGCCTGGTTGATCTCGGACAAGGGCTCACCGATGTCGTCGATGTCGGAGTGGAAGGGCGGTTGCCACGAAGCGGTCTCCCACACCGCCGCATCGCGGCGGATCGCCTGGACTGGCTCCGAGTCCAGCAGAACAGGAACACTCCGCAGGTCTATGCCCATCGTCGTACCTCGTTGGGTGGGGGCTAATACTTCCCGTGACACTTGGCGATCTTGGAGGTCGGGGTCGCTTAGAGACGACCACCACGTGATCTAATACTCCAGCCGCACTTCCCTGAAGTAGGTGTGCCTGGGCATGCCTGGGACGACCCAGGACCACCTGGGTCTGTCGGGGTAGATCCTGGGTGAAAGAGGAACGGCCACCGCTGTGATCATTCAGGTGTGATGGAACTGAAGATCATGCGGTGGCCGCGTTGGCCAGGGTAGAACATCTCGACGCTGCTCGTCTGCAAGCATGCCTGGATCGTGCGTTCGCGCTGGTGGCCGGTCGTTTCAAACGCCCGGAAGTACGGCGGCGGGCCCGGGCCTGCGTTGAGGGAATGCTGTCCGGGCTGGAGCGAAAGAACGGATGGTCACTAGCCGAGTACGCCGGTGAGACCACTCCGGATGGGATGCAGCGACTGTTCAACGCCGCCAAATGGGACGTCGACGGCGTGCGCGACGATATCCGCGGTTACCTGATGGAGCACCTGAGCGAGGCCGACGGGGTACTGGTCGGGGACGACACCGGTTTCGCCAAACAGGGCGGCTGCTCGGCCGGAGTGCAACGGCAATACACCGGAACCCTCGGCAAGGTCACCAACTGCCAGATCGGGGTGTTCCTCGGCTACGCCTCCAGTCGCGGCCGGGCCGTGCTGGACCGGGAGCTCTACCTGCCCCGGGACTCCTGGATCGCCTCACCGGAGCGGTGCGCTGCCGCGCAAGTCCCCGAGCAGGTCGGCTTCGCGACCAAACCCCAACTACTGCA